>CAJXOW010000075.1 GCA_913057825.1 uncultured Balneolaceae bacterium
TTACGTCAAAATCGGCCAAAACCTACCTCAAACCGGACTTTTTTTCGTTTCGAACCGGAAAGTCCGACAGACTCCTAAGAGAAACTTTTACAGAAAAAACTTACTTACACAGCAAAAATTTATCTCTCTTGAGGAGAATATGGTTTTGGTTACCGTAACTATGGACTTTAAAGATGAAAATTGGATAAAGCTATATTAGGAAGGGAAATGAATGTTTAGTCAGCAGAGGATGGGTACTTTTTTCTTTTTACCTCGAAACGAAATTCATACCCTGGAGGAAGGCAGTAATACAAAAAACTAAAAAAGCCCTTAACTCTTTGCGAGCTAAGGGCTTAAAGCAAAGCGATCCGGACGAGATTCGAACTCGCGACCTCC
Organism: uncultured Balneolaceae bacterium; assembly: GCA_913057825.1. Lineage (GTDB taxonomy): Bacteria > Bacteroidota > Rhodothermia > Balneolales > Balneolaceae > CAJXOW01. The sequence goes on from CAJXOW010000075.1 coordinate 376, forward strand.
TGCGTGACAGGCAGGCGTTCTAACCAGCTGAACTACCGGACCGTATCTGTTTTTCGAGACTCCAAATATAAGGAGTCATTCCGAAGCAAGTCAAGAACGATATGGAAAAATTTTAAATTACACCCCGCAAGCGCCATCGCCCCTGCTTGCCTGTCGGATTGATTCTAACCGACGAAAGCCGCCTTTATTGTGTAAGGATTTGTTTATATTTCCCCAAGCCCGGTTTTGATTGGTATGGCGTATTTTCCCGGCGAACTCTATATTATAATCTTATCGTTAGGCTAATTTTCTGCTCGATCCATTATGGATGTACCGGTAAAGTTTGTTAGCTTAACATCCTCATTAATTTGTCGTGGCTGCATAAATTATAGCTTATAACTGGTTATCCTAATATTATGATTTTGAGGTATTTTTCCCGATTGACGGTTCTGGGTGTCTTACTGCTGTGGCTGCCACAGATTGGCTATAGTCAGATGTTCTCGGTCGACCGTGAACGGCCGAAGAGACAACCTCACAAAAATCAAATCTATGTCGGACTTGAACCGGCCGAGTTTACCTATTTCGGTCCCCAATCCTCTTCCGGGCAGGCGCGCTTTGATATGAATTATCCAATCCTCCGGGTGAGTTACGAGAGCCGCAATACAGAGTTATTTATCGGCTACGGGGATACCTTTACCGGGGCCGACAGCGTGGATATCTTTAATCTCGGGGGACGATTTATGCAAAATGTCCCGCTGCATACCAGTAAAAATTTCAGAGTACTGATTCCCATACAGTTGCAGGCCGATTTGACAACCGCGGCCAATGATTTGGCGCTGAATGAAAAGTTTCAGCAGAGTTCGATCATGATTGGAGCCGGACCGGGCCTTTTTTGGAGAATAGCTCCCAAACTGCGATGGACTTCCCGCTTGGTTCCGCACATCGGGTACAGCTTGTCGCCCGGAGGCACTTTTGGCGGTACGCTTTACCAACTGGGAGGACACACACGTTTCATGGTTGACGAAGTTTTCGGGAAAATCGGACTCAGCTTCGGTTACAATTATACATTCAAACGTTATAATATTGAGGTGGAGCGTTTTGATTATAAGTGGCGGGCTCATACATTGCTGATTGGTATCACTTTCTAGTCTACTCCAATAATCATGAAGACGGAAACCCTACTGGAACGCCTCGAAGAACTTATTGAACGATTGGGATATGACCTGCGCAAAGAAAAGGGTAATTTTACCGGAGATCATTGTATTGTCGAGGGGGATAAACTGGTGGTAGTGAATAAAAATCGCCCCCTGGAAATGCAAGTGGGCACGTACGCCAGAGTCCTGCGACAGATCGGGTTGGAGGATGTGTATGTGAAGCCGGCTGTGCGAGAGGAATTGGAGGATTTGTGGGCACGCATCGATAATTTTGAATCGACCGAGGAAAACAGCGAAGATTAATAGATGCCGGGCGATCAATCTACTATGAAATTAACATTTTTGGGTACCGGAACATCGATGGGCGTCCCGGTCGCCGGTGGCTTTGGCGGAAAGGAGTTTTCAAAGGAGGATTCCAAAGATGAACGCTACCGGGCATCGGCCTGGGTGCAGACCGAAGAATCTTCCATACTGGTTGATGTCGGACCTGAATTCCGCCTGCAAACACTGCGGGCCGGGTTGAGCCATATCGACCTGGTACTGGTGACGCATGAGCACATGGATCATATCGCCGGACTGGATGATCTGCGTCCGTTCAACTATGTGCAGGAGCAGGCCCTTCCGCTTTACACCACCGCCTCCTGCATCAAAGCGATTCGCAGTCGATTTGATTATATGTTCGGCCCGGATCGCTACCCGGGAGCCGTTTCGGTAGATATGAAGGAGCTTACCGAAACGATAACATTCCGGGATTGCAGGATCACCCCGCTGCCGGTCCGACACGGGAAACTGGATATTCTCGGGTTTCGTATCAATGATCTTTCGTATCTGACCGATGTGAAATCGATCCCTGATAAAACAAAGGAGCGCATTCGGGGGTCCAAAGTCATGGTACTCAGCGGACTGCGATGGAAACCCCCGCACCCCACCCATTTAACGATTCCCGAAGCTATCGAAGTCGCCCGCGAATTGGAAGTTCCCCAGACGTATCTCATCCATATGAATTCCGGGGTCGTTCACGAGGAGACAAGCAAAAAACTCCCCGAGGGCATCGACCTTTCCTACGATGGACTTACGATAGAGATATAAACCAAAGAACAAGTTTTTTGTTCTTTGGTTTGCTCCAAGCTCCAGGCTCCATGTTTATTCAAGCTGGTGTACCTGGGGGGTATATGGGATATGATATCGAGCTTGATTAATGTCGAATTTCATGATTCCAGCTATTCCGACTGCCAATATTGTTCATCCGATATTCACCCGGTATGCCAGCAAAAACATCCGTGGAGCGTGGAGCCTGGAGCTTAGAGCAATGCAGGATCATGCAAAATGATCCTGCATTTATAAATAGTCTTCCAGGTCTTTATTTTTGCGGAGAGCATTCACGACATCTTTGACGCCCTGGGCCTGATTAATATTGCATACCAGGATCGCTTTTTCGGTCTCCACGACGGCCGCCTGTTCTATGCCCACCAGGGCGATGACCCGATCGCTTTCGGAGAAGACATAGTTGTCGTGGGCGTTGTGCAGCAGGGCGAGGTTGGCATTGACGGCATTGCCGTTGCGATCTTTTTCTTCCAGCTCGTGTACGGCATTCCAGCTGCCGACGTCGTTCCACCCGAAACTGCCCGGTATGACGTATACGGTGTCGGCTTTTTCCATGACGCCGTAATCGATGGAGATTGAGGGACAGTTATGGTAGAAGGTATTGATGGCCGACTGTTGATCGTCGTTCAACCCTTCTTTCAATTGTTCAACTTCCTTGTGGATATCGGGCAGGTGTTGTTCTATCTGTTTCAGAATGGTGGAAGCTTTCCAGACGAACATCCCGCTGTTCCATAGGTATTCCCCGGCATCCAGGAACTCGCGGGCTTTGTCAATGTCGGGTTTTTCGGTAAAGTTCTTAACCTTGTGTACGGGATTTCCTTCAACGCCTTCTTGTTTGTCCTTGTCAAACTGAATATAGCCGTAGCCCGTTTCGGGTCGGGTGGGACGAATGCCGATAGTGACCAGGTTTTCGCCCGCTTCGGCCTGGCTGGTGGCTGATTGTAAAATGGATAGAAACCGCTCCCGATCCTGGATAAAGTGGTCGGCCGGCAACACGACCATGGTGGCGTCCGGCGACTTCTTTTCGAGCAGTGCGGCTGCGGCGGCAATACACGGAGCGGTGTTTCGTCCAACCGGTTCCCCGATAATATTATCTTCCGGCAGATCGGGGAGTTGTTCCTGCACCAGCGAAACGTATTGCTGGTTGGTAACAATTATGTTGCGTTCCCGGGGGATATATTTGGATACCCGTTCGACAGTATTTTGAAGCATCGTCTTTTCGCCAAACAGGTTAAGGAATTGCTTGGGTTTATCCTCAGTGCTCTTGGGCCAGAAACGAGTGCCCTTGCCCCCGGCCATAATAACAGCGTATACCATATCTACTATTGATTTATAATATTTTAGGTAAAAATCGTTGAATTTCGGCCATTCATCTAAATGACCAATTTATCGTCAGACTTATAATAGGGGTAATAAAGAAAGTTTTAAAGGAAAACAGAAAACGGATTGTTTTTGGGTAGAGGGTAGGGGAAATTTAATCTGAAAGGGAGCTTTATGTAATTCCTTTAGCGCCGGCTTTGGTCCTCCCCCTTTCCCCCTCCGAAGGGGGAATTAAAAGCAAGCCAGGTAAAAAAACGTCCCCTTTCGGAGGGGGAAAGGGGGAGGACCAAAAGAAGCAAAACAAGTGAACCTAAATAAGCAATAAAAGTGAATCATTCCGGTAAAAAACCAAATGATCCATTATATCGGAACGATCCGGTCTCAAGCAGGATAGTGGACCTCCGTCAGCGTAAAACTGAAGGTCGATCCTTCCCCGGGCGTACTCTCAATAAACAATTCCTCCCCATGCCCTTCCATAATATGTTTTACAATGGCCAATCCCAGGCCGGTGCCTCCTTTCTGCCGGGAACGGGATTTATCGACCCGGAAAAAGCGTTCGGTAACGCGTTCGATCTGTTTCTCGTCGATGCCGATGCCGGTATCTTCTACATATACCAGTACCCGTTTATGTCGTTTATCCTGTCCATAGGGAGTTACTCCGACGATAACTTTTCCATTTTCCCTGTTGTATTTGATGGCATTGTCGATCAGGTTGGTCAGGGCACGGCGTACCTGGTGACGGTCGGCGTATACGGTCAGACCTGATTCAATCGGGTCGGTTTCCAGTGTGATGCCTTCTTGTTCGGCATTATGTTGTAGGCTTTCGACAACGTCCATGATAAGTTCGCGGAGGTAGATACTTTGGAAATTGGCTTCCAGTTCACCGCTTTCCAGCCGGGATATTTCCATCAAGTCCTGCGTAAGGTAGATGAGTCGATTCACGTGACGCATGGTCTTCTGAAGAAAACGCCGGTTCACATTTTCATCGTCAATGGCCCCGTCCAGCAGTGTTTCGATAAAGCCCTGGATGGCAAAAATGGGGGTCTTGAGTTCGTGGGATATATCCCCTATAAAATCCTTGCGGTAATCCTCCGTTTCGCTCATCTGTTCAATTTGATCGGCTACCGAATGGTTGGTTTGAATCGTTTGTTGGATCAGTCCGTCCAACTCGTCGCGGTTCGAAATTTCCAGATAATTGTAATTGCGGAACTCCTTGTTGCCCATGTTTTCAAGAATCTGGGACAGGGTTGTCGTTCGTCTTTGATGCAGCAGTTTAAGGGTAAGGTAGCTGAGTGAAATAATGATCAGGGTAAATAAACTGCTGTAGATAATAGATCGGGTCCAGGATAGGTCAGAAAGGCCGTTAAGGATAATTGTTTGAAGAACACCGCTCACCAGTCCGATGATGAGAGACGGGTAGAGAGCGAGAAGAAAGGGTCTATGGTTATTTCCCGGTTTGGATTTCATTCCTTGAATCGGTAGCCCACGCCTTTGACGGTTTCGATATATTCAGAACCGATTTTTTCACGAATTTTACGGATATGAACATCCACGGTTCGATCTACAACATACACATCATTTCCCCAAACTTCATTCAACATGGTCTGCCGGTCGAGTACCCGTCCTTTGCGGCTGGCCAGGAAGTAGAGCAGTTCAAACTCTTTACGGGGCAATTGAAACTGCTCCTCGCCTCGTTGAACGACATACCGGTCCTTGTCGATCTCCAGGTCGTGGACCAACAATTTGTTTTCGGATTCCCGGGTATCCTTGTAGCGGCGGAGGACGGCGTTGATGCGGGAAAGGAGCTTTTTGGTGCTGATGGGCTTGGCAATATAGTCATCGCCCCCCTTGTTGAGCCCGTCAATTTCACTTTCCTCATCACTGCGGGCCGTCAAAAAGATAATGGGCTTGTGTTTAAGATCGGGATCCTGACGGATGATGTCGCAAACTTCAAATCCATCCATGCCCGGCATCATAATGTCGAGAAGTATAAGGTCCGGATCTTGTTCGTGGGCAAGGTCAATCCCCTCCTGGCCCTCCGTGGCTTTGAGGACCTCATATCCCTCCTTCTCGAGATTATACTCGATCAGGTCAAGCAGATCCTCCTCATCATCCACAATAAGAATGGTTGTTTTGCTCACGAGCGATAGCTTTAAGTTAAGCGATAATAGTAAATTAGGTATTTATCGGCTTTGTTGCACTATTCCGGATTAACACGAGATGAACTGAGAAATACGTCACCGGCAACGTGAAATTTGGATTAATGATGTCAACTTCTGTAAACACCCAAGCTAACAATGATTTCGGATGGTATAAATAGGCTCCCCGTTAAATAATTGTTAAGTTTTGGGTCTGAGCTTTTATTGATACGGCAATTGTCCCATGATTCAAGACGTTCAAAGTAACGCGGGCGGGGGTTCCGAAGCATTAAAATTTTCTGGGTTTTAGGCTGACATAACTGTTGAAGTGTTTATGGCAATCAGTTGCTAGCTGCCAAATAACGAAGAAGAGTTTCCGAGCAAGGTACCCCCGCCCGCGTTACTTTGAGAGAAAGGCAACGAGCGTTATCCGCCGATCTGTTTTAAGGCGGCTTTCACCAGGTTTTTCACCTGCCCGTCTTCGTTATGCTTGAGTACCTTTTGAACGGCTTTCTCGGCGTTTTTCTTCGAATAGCCGAGCGACTCAAGAGCGGATACAGCTTCTTCGCGACGCTCGTCGTCCACGGTCGACTCAGAAGATTGACCGTCGAACGAAGCTTCTTCCTGCATTTTGTCTTTGAGTTCCAGGACGATACGTTCGGCCGTTTTTTTCCCGATTCCGGTAATACTGGACAAAGTCTTGATGTCGTGCTGGGCGATGGCGCGCCTGATTTTATCGGAGGGATATCCGGAGAGGATGCTGAGGCCCAGCTTGGGACCGATATTTTTAACGGTGATCAACTGCTCAAACAGGCGTTTTTCGTCGTTCGAATAGAAACCGAACAAACGCTGCTCGCTGTCGGTATAGTGGTGGTAGGTAATAAGATGAATGGGCGAGTTTTCCTTGGGAAGCTGTCCGTAAGTCTGGGTCGAAACATAAACCTCATATCCCACCCCGTTCACATCGATGATGGCTGTTTCTTTTCGTTTTTCGGTAAGGGTTCCGTTTAAATAGGCTATCATAAAATTAGTCTTTCACCCGGTCTGGATTTTGTTCGACAAATTCAGCCCAACTTGATTTTTTCCGGTTCTGGTGACCCGTTTTGGTGGTGCTGCCTTTGGCTCCGGGGATTTGCTGTTGCTTCATTATGTGGCACCAGGCCACGGCGAGGGCATCGGTCGCATCATTCTGCAAATTTTCGGTATCTTCGGGCAGCGTAATCATTTTTTTGAGCATGAAAGCTACCTGCGTCTTGCTGGCATTTCCGTTTCCGGTGATCGACTTTTTGACTACTTTCGGATAATATTCAAATACCGGCTTGTCCAAATTGGTAATAGCCAGCATAGCAGCAGCCTGGGCCCGTCCCAGTTTTAACATCGCCAGCGGATCCACTCCGTAAATGGGGGTCTCAATGCTGCAGGCATCAGGATCGAATGATTGCACGAGTCGAGTAACCCGATCAAATAATATTTGCAGCCGCTCTGAATGATCGTCAGTATGAGCCAGGCGAATGACGTCGCAGCGAAGTGCTTTCAACTTGCCAGAAGACTCTTGCAGCAAGGCATAACCCGTCTGGCGGGAACCGGGGTCAATACCCAGAATTAAGTCAGCCATATAAATTGGTTTGGTGAAGTGGTAATGATTCCACTACCTCCATAATACGCATGTATGATATATATGTAAAGGAAAAGAAAAATGGGCTCCAAGCTCCAGGCTCCACGGAGAGCTGGTGGTGAAATCAATAAATTATCTACACAAATTAAGTGGTTTAAAAGCTCTTTACAGGACACTCTTTTCATAGTGCTAAATTCAAAGCAGGTCTCGCTAAAAACTCACGTCAAGACCATTGACAAACAATACACTAAAGGCAATCTGCGTAATCACCTTTACGCGTGGAGCTTGGAGCCTGGAGCCTGGAGCTTATTAATCATCTTCCTTATATTCCTGCGCGTCTTTCAACGTTTGCAGCAGTTTTTCGGAGATACCGGAGGTGGAAAAACCGCCGTCGTGGTAGAGGTTCTGCATGGTCACCATCCGGGTCAGGTCCGAGAAGAGGGTCACGCAGTAGTCGGCGCACTCGTCGGCGGTCGGATTGCCGAGGGGAGCCAGCTGATCGGCAAATTCGAACATCCCGTCGAACCCTTCGATACCGCTTCCGGCCGAGGTTTTGGTAGGAGCCTGGGAAACCGTATTCACACGTATCCCCCGATCGGCCAGGCGCGATCCGTAGTTGCGGGCTATGCTCTCGAGCAGGGCTTTGGCATCGTTCATATCGGAGTACTCCGAGAAAATCCGTTGTCCCCCGATGTAGCTCATCGCCACAATACTGGCTCCATCATTCAATATATCCGCCTCATCAAAAAAGTGGAGAATCTTGTGCAGCGAGATGGAGGAGATCTCCAGCGTCTGCTGCATCCACTCGTAGTTGAGATCGGTGTACGACTGATCCTTTCGAATATTGGGAGACATCCCGATGGCGTGCAAAATAAAATCGATCCCGCCGTATTCTTCGTCCAGCTGGTCAGCCAGCTCTTCAATTTCATCGTCATTGGTCACGTCGCATCCGATGACGGAAGAGCCGGTCTGTTCGGCCAAATCGTCTAATTCTCCGAACCGAAGGGCCACCGGTGCGTTGGAAAGGGCAAAGTCCCCCCCCTCCCGATTGCATGCCAGCGCCACCCGCCAGGCTATACTCTTTTCATTGAGTGCTCCAAAAATGATTCCCTTTTTACCTTCCAGCAGTCCATATCCTTTTCCGTTACTCATGTATCGTTGATTCTTTTTTAATTGTCGGGGTTTGGTCGCGCATTGAAAATATAAGACAGGATCCCCTATTTATAAAATGTGTCTGGAACTTCGAATTCCGGGCGGGCGGATCCGAAGTATTAAAGTTTTCGGCAGATAGATTGAAAGCGTTAATACAAGGCAGTGACGTATCCATTATTTCGGATGCGAAAACCACCCCCTAAAGAGAAAAGTTTTCGAACAAGGAGCCGCCCGCCCGGAATTCGAAATACGACGCTTTTTAAAGTTGATTCGCGAGTCATTTAACATTATCTTTTGAGTCTTTGTAAAATAGGCTATGTAAAGCCGAAGGTATAACACTATGTTTGAAGATCTATCCGAAAAACTTGAGAAGGCGGTTCAATCCGTCAAGGGTAAATCCAAGATCAGCGAGGTGAACATCGCGGAGACGGTTCGCGAGATTCGCCGTGCGCTGCTGGATGCCGATGTCAACTACGAGGTGGCGAAAGCGTTTACCACGCACGTGAAGGAGAAGGCTGAAGGCGAAGACGTGTTGACGGCTGTTAACCCGGGACAGCAGTTTACCAAGATTGTTTATGACGAGTTGCGGGAGATTCTGGGCGGTGAACGGTCGGATATCAAGGTGGCCGATGTGCCGCCGACGGTGATCTTGATTGCCGGTTTGCAGGGCTCGGGTAAGACGACTTTCGTGGCCAAGCTGGCGCGACATCTGAAGCAGAATAACAATCGAAACCCGATGTTGGCCGCGGCTGATGTGTATCGTCCGGCGGCCATCGACCAGCTCAAGACCCTGGCCGAACAGATCGACGTGCCGGTTTATTCGATCGAGCAGAAAGATCCGGTTCGGGTGGCGAAGGAGACGGTTTCGATGGCGAAAAGTCTGGCTCTTGATACGGTGATTATTGATACAGCGGGACGGATGCATATCGATGAAGAGATGATGAATGAGGTCGCCGATATCAAGGAGGCCGTCGATCCGCATGAAACGTTGTTTGTAGTGGATTCGATGACCGGGCAGGACGCGGTGAATACCGCAAAGGAATTTAATGAACGCATTAATTACGACGGCGTCGTATTGACGAAGCTCGATGGCGATACCCGCGGTGGAGCGGCCCTGTCGATTAAAAAGGTCGTGAACAAACCGATCAAATTCGTCAGTATGGGCGAAAAACTGGAAAGTCTGGCCCCGTTTTATCCCGACCGGATGGCGCAGCGGATTCTTGGTATGGGCGATGTGGTTTCGCTTGTCGAGAAAGCCCAGGAGGAGTACGACGAGAAGAAAGCCCAGGAGCTGCAGAAGAAAATCAAGAAGGACAAGTTTGACCTCGAGGATTTTCGCGAGCAGCTGCAGAAGATTCAGAAGATGGGCGATATCAACGACCTGGTGAACATGATTCCGGGCGCCAGCAAGGCGATGAAGGATCAGGAAATTGACGAAGACGCCTTTAAGCCCATCGAGGCCATTATTAATTCAATGACGCCGGAAGAGCGGCGCGATCCCGATGTGTTGAACGGAAGCCGGCGTAAACGCATTGCCAAAGGCGCCGGCGTGAAGGTTCGGGATGTGAACGATTTGATCAAGCAGTTTGAGCAGATGAAGAAAATGATGAAGAGTATGTCCAAGATGGGCAAGATGAGTCAGGCAATGCAGGGACTCAAAAACTTGCCATTTGGACGTAAGTAGTATGTGTTGAGTTGAACCATTTAACGATATAGCCGGCATGAAGTGATCGTCGGTCATTATTTCAAAATGTAAACAGGAAAAAAGACAGGAGAAGTAACATTGGTTGTACTGCGCTTAAAACGTAGAGGAAGAAGAAAGAATCCGATTTATCACATTGTGGCTGCACCCAAGCACAAGGCTCGGGATGGTCGTATTATCGAAGATCTCGGCCGTTTTAACAATACCGTGAATCCGCCCGAGGTACGCCTCGAGGAGGAACGGGTTATTCACTGGCTGAATAATGGTGCACAGCCCAGCGATACGGTTCGTTCGATACTGAAAGATCACGGCATCTATTACAAGATGCACCTCGAACGACAAGGTCGCGATGAGGAAGAAATCGAGGAGGCCATGGCCGAATGGCGCGAAGAACGTGCTGAAAAGCGCCGTGAAGAGGCCGAAAAGAGTTCGCGCAAGGAAAAGCAAAAAGCGATGCTCGAGGCCGAGGAAAAAGAATACGAGAAGCGACTCAAGGAAAAAGCGGCCAAAGCGGAAGCCGAACGGCAGCGTGAACAGCGGGAAGCTGAGGAAAAGGCTGCCGAGGAGGCTGAAGCTGAAAGCGCCGATGAGGAATCGGATGACGAGGAACAACAAGCTGAAGCTGCTGAGGAGACAAAAGAATCGGAAGCTGCAGATGAGGCGGATGAACAGGAAACCGCTGATGAAGTCGAAGAAACGTCCGACGAAGAGGCCGAAGATGATGATGAGAAAGAAAAAGCAGCGGCTTCGGAAGAAGAGCAGGAAGAGGCCGCGGAAGAATCCGCTGATGATGAGGAAGAAGCGGAAGAATCTTCTGATGAGGAAGCTGAAGAAGACGAGTCGGAAGAGGAAGATAGTTCCGAGGAAGAAGAGGAATCCTCTGACGAAGAGGACGAGGAAGACGAGGAAAAAGACAAATCCTCCTGATCGCAGCTTTTTTCTAAGTGTTAACTGTGAGGGCGGTTTCTTATGCCGGTCCCGTTGGATGCACAATACGAGGAAATCGGATATTTCGCCCGCTCACACGGCGTGCACGGCGAGTTGTTGCTGATGTCGGATTATCCACTGGATGAACTTGCGGAGCAGCAACCGCTGGTTCGTTACCGCGATGACCGGGGCGACCTGCTTCCAGCTCGTCTCGTAGAAGTTCGGAGATCGGACGGCCAGCAGAATGCGTTCTTTGTAAAGTTGATGCATATTGACGACCTACACGGAGCCGAACAATTGAAAGGCAAGAAGGTATGGGTTGACCGCGAAGTTGTGGAAGGCCTGGAACCGACCGGCGCTCCGATCCTATACCACCAGTTTCGAGTGTTTGATGAGGACGAAAATGACGTTGGAATCGTGGTAAATGGATTTGACACAGGGGCGCAGCAGATTCTTGAAGTCGAACTGGACGAGGATGAACAGCATGTGCTGGTTCCGGCAGTGGATGAATTTATAGTGGAAGTAAATGAAGAAGATGGATATCTGGTGTGCCGAAATCTCGATATGCTGAAAGAGGTGTAACTCCATGTCGAAACACAGAATTGATATAATATCGGCGGTTCCGCAGGTGCTGGAAAGCCCGTTGAATCACAGTATTGTTGGCAGAGCTCGCGAGAAGGACCGGGTGACGGTTGAAGTGCATGACCTGCGAGATTACAGCGAGGATAAACATAATAAAGTGGATGATTACCCGTATGGCGGTGGCGGCGGGATGGTATTGACTCCGCAGCCGATTTTTGACTGTGTTGAAACATTGCAGCGGGAACGTGATTATGATGAAGTGATTTTTACCGCTGCCGACGGTGAACCTTTTGAGCAGGACACCGCTACGCAGCTTTCACTTCTGCAGAATATTATTATCTTGTGTGGGCATTATAAAGGTGTGGATCAACGGGTGCGCGACCAGTTGATCACCCGGGAAATTAGTCTGGGTGATTATGTGTTATCCGGTGGCGAATTGGCCGCTGCGGTAATTGTCGATGCTATAGTTCGCCTGTTGCCCGGCGTTTTGGGCGATGCCCGAAGCGCAATGAGCGATTCACACCAGGAAGACCTGTTGGAAGGTCCGGTTTATACGCGACCCGATGAATTTCGGGGACTTCGCGTGCCCGACGTGTTGATGTCGGGCGACCATCAAAGGATTGAAGAATGGCGCCATCAAAAGTCCCTGGAGCGAACCAGGGAGCGGCGTCCGGATTTGTATCAAAAATATTTAGACAAACAGTAAACGACAGAAGTTAAAGTGAACGTATAAGACCATGGATAAGTTAAAACTAGTCGAACAAACGCAGGTTCGAGATGATCTTCCGGAGTTTGCTGCCGGAGATACGGTAAACGTGCATTACCGCGTACGGGAAGGTGACAAGGAACGTATTCAGAAGTATGAAGGAGTCGTTATCTCCAAGCGGGGAAGCGGACCTAATAAGACGATTACGGTCCGGAAGATTTCCAGCAGCAACATCGGCGTGGAACGAATTTTTCCGCTGAACTCTCCCTATATCGCGGATATAAAGGTCGTCAGACGAGGAAGTGTTCGTCGTTCCAAGCTTTACTACCTGCGCGATCGTCAAGGCAAAGCCGCTCGCATTCGAGAGAAGAGAAAAGGCAAAAAGGATAACGAGTCCACCGAGCAGGCTACCTCGTAAAAACGGATTTCGTCAGGGCGACATCTATTCTACAAAGTTGATATCGATGTCGTCGGCGTCTTGCTGCTTATTTGTCCTCTTGGCTACTTGCTGAGCAACCCGGTTGCATAACTCTATAAACGCCTGGGCGGTTTTTGAATGCACATCTTGCAGTACGATGGGAGTCCCTTCATCGCTGGTTTCCCTAATTGATTGCTCTATAGGAATTTCACCCAGGAACGGAACATCCATCTTTTTGGCCTGGTTGCGCGCTCCGTGCTTTCCGAAGATATAATACTTTTTATCGGGTAGCTCGGGCGGGGTGAAGTAAGCCATATTTTCGACGATACCAAGGACCGGGACATCCACCTTTCGGAACATCGCCACTCCTTTGCGTGCGTCATCAAGCGCTACATTTTGCGGGGTGGATACAATAACAGCCCCTGAGAGAGGGACGTTCTGAACGATGGTCAACTGAATATCTCCTGTTCCCGGCGGAAGATCCAACACCATGTAATCCAGGTTGCCCCATTCTGCGTCTTGCATAAATTGTTTAACAGCACTGGTGACCATGGGGCCGCGCCAGACAGTGGCCTGATCGGTATCGACGAGTAATCCCATCGATAAAAGTCGTACCCCGTATTTTTCAATGGGGATAAGTTTCTTTTCAGTTGTTATATTGGGTCGTTCATGAACACCAAACATGGTGGGGACACTCGGGCCGTATATATCGGTATCCAACAGACCAACCGATGCACCGTTGCGGGCCAGTCCGGCCGCTAAGTTGACGGCAATAGTGGATTTGCCCACTCCGCCCTTCCCGGAAGCTACCGCTATAATATTTTTTACGCCGGGCAGCAGTTTTTGCTGCGCTTGGGGACGCGAAGCTTGCTGTTGACGCTGATCTTCCGCTTCGTCGCCGCTTTGTTGATCGTCCTTGTCCACAATATCATCAATTACCTCATTGAGGTCTTCGTCCTCTCGATCTGCCATAACAATTTAAATAATTTGAAAATTTGCTAGAAGATCACGTATTGAAAAAAGCGGGCGCCGGGCCGTGCTAAGTACTTAAAATTTTTCGAACCCAATCATCTTTTGGTTTAAGAGCTTGAAATTGCATAGCAACTAAAGGCGAATGAGCAAAACCGTGAGAAAAATTTTTTTCATCGAAGGCACGGCCCGGCGCCCGCTTTTTTCAATACGTGATCGATCATAACATAGGAAAACGGCCAACCTGATCCCAATATTTTAACATCGGGGCGGATGGTATGGATTGTATGAAGAAATCCTTAAATTTGATATTTGAATAATTAAGTTATTTTAAAGTCGACCGTAACCAGTGGTCTTGACTCAACGTAGGTTAATAATAAGCAACTAATAATTTAATTGGGAGGTAGTTTGGCTTGCCCGAGGTGGTCACAGATCCTGATCGAACCCACATTAACATTTTGGCAAGAGCCGGACAGCCTCCTGAAATGAAATAATTTATAGATAATTTTATGCCTAAACGGACACCTTTTTATCAGAATCATCAGGATGCGGGAGCTAAACTGATCGATTTCAATGGTTTTGAAATGCCCGTGCAGTACGACAGTATTAAAAAAGAACACAATGCAGTACGCAACCACGTGGGATTATTTGACGTATCCCACATGGGTGAATTTTTTGTCGAAGGTCCCGAAGCCGAGGATCTGATCCAGCATATATCTGCCAACGATATAAGCAAAATCAATCCGGGCCGCGCCCAGTATACCGTAATGTGCTATGAAAACGGAGGCATTGTGGACGATCTGCTGATCTACCAGCTGGACGATAACCGGTATATGATGGTGGTGAATGCGGCGAATCGTGAAAAAGATTATAAGTGGGTGACCAAGCATAACGACTTTGATGCCGCGGTAGAGAACAAGTCCGATGACTACTGTCTGCTGGCAATTCAGGGACCGAAGGCCAAAGATACCCTGCAGAAGCTGACCGACGTGGATTTGGATAATATCGGCTTTTATCGTTTTACGATTGGAGACCTGGTGGGATTCGATGATGTGATTATTTCTGAAACCGGGTACACCGGTGAGAAAGGATTTGAGGTCTATTTTGACAAAAATGAAGTGAATCCGGGGAAGGTCTGGGATGCCCTCATGGAAGCTGGACAAGACCACGAAATTGAGCCGGCCGGTCTTGGAGCTCGTGATACGCTTCGCCTGGAAATGGGATTAGCGCTTTATGGCAACGATATTTCGAAGGATACCAATCCCCTGGAAGCCCGATTGGGATGGTTAACGAAACTGGAGAAAGAAGACTTTATCGGCCGGGAAGCCTTGCTCAAAGTGAAAGATAAAGGCATTAAACGAAAGCTGATGGGCATCGATACCAATAGTCGCCGTATTGTTCCGCGTAAAGGATATGAAATTTGCGATGAAAACGGAGAGCAAATCGGCGAGGTGACCAGCGGCTCACTGTCAATTACTCTGGATAAAGGTATCGCCATGGGATATGTCCCCATTGAGTATGCGGAAAAGGGAACCCCGGTTTATCTAAAGGTTCGAAAAAGACTGGAAGAGGTGACGATCGTAAAACCGCCATTTCTAAACAAGTGATATCACGAGTTATCATGGAGGAGAATTTATAATGAAAGGCATCGACGTTTATACATCAGCTCAATCTTTCAAGGAGGAAGATGTCAGGGACAAAACAGCCGTAATTATCGATGTGCTGCGGGCTACTACTACGATTATAACGGCTCTGCATAACGGCGCCACCGGTCTTATTCCCGTGGGGGATATGGACGAGGTGAACAAAATTGCCCAACAGCTGGATTCGACCAAGTACATGCTTTGCGGAGAAAAAGACGGGGTCAAAATCGAGGGATATGACCTGGGAAATTCGCCGCTCGAATATACGCCCGAGAGCATCGACGGGAAAACGTTGATATTCAAGACCAGTAACGGTACGCAAGCAATTACCCGGGCTCAGAAAGCCAGTGAAATTCTGATCGGGGCTTTTCTGAATATGCAATCGGTGGTGGAGGCCCTTCGCCAACGAGACAATGAGATTGTATTGATCTGCGCAGGCTGGAGGGGGCGATTGGCTATTGAAGACATGCTTTGTGCCGGACAAATTGTTTACGAATTATATGACGGACAGTTGCCGGACAAAGCCCCGGATGGAGCAAAAATAGCTTTCAGTCTGTATGAAAAATACGCTGACCGGGTGGAGGGGGTGATTAATTCTTCCAACCATGCAGTCCGATTGCAGGAGACTGTAAATGGAGAAGATGTACAGTATAGTTGTCGCTTGAATAGTATTAATATTTTACCGGTACTGAACGATCGAATCATAACTATCTCCCATGGCCAAAAAGCAAACGAAAAATAAGTCGTCCGCTTTCCAGGTATCGCGGGTGCGGAAGCTTGAAATTGCGGGAATTCTTATCATGGCCATCGCCGTATTGGTGGCGATGAGTATTGTTACCTATCAAAAGGGGGATTATGCGCTTATTCAGTCGTTGTCGATGGACCAGCTCTTTTCGGTCGATCGAGGTCCCGCCCTCAGGGTGCAGAATGCATTGGGGGTTATAGGGGCTTATCTCTCCCATTTTTTCGTCTATACCCTGTTCGGATATGTCAGCATGCTGGTCCCCGCGATAATTTTTCTTTATGGATGGCACCTGTTCC
>CAJXOW010000076.1 GCA_913057825.1 uncultured Balneolaceae bacterium
TCCCACCGCCTCGTAGAAAGTCGTATTTTCAATCTCTTCATCGGTAAAGCCCAGCGACTTCGGAACATCGGGATTCAGATCTTCTGCTTCTCTTTTACAGTTTTCGCACAGCGTTCGGATAAGCCGCTGAGCCATGACCAGGTTCACGGCATTGGCAATCAGGAAGGGCTCGACTCCCATCTTGTAAAGACGCGAAACCGCGCTCGGGGCATCATTGGTGTGAAGGGTCGAAAAGGTCAGGTGGCCGGTATTGGCCAGTTTAATAGCAATCTGGGCGGTTTCAAGGTCGCGAATCTCACCCACCAGCACAATATCCGGGTCGTGCCGCAGGATCCCCCGCATCGACTCTTCAAAACTCATGCTGGGCCCGATTTTAAGCTGTCGGGCGTCATCAATCATGTACTCTACCGGATCCTCTACCGTCAGCACATTCAATTCCGGCTCATTGACGTAATAGAGAGCGGCCACCAGGGTCGTTGATTTACCACTTCCCGTCGGACCGGTAATAATCACAATGCCCGAAGGTTTGCTAATGGCCTTGACAAAGTCATCATAGGCATTTTTCTGGAGCCCCAGCTTATCCAGGTCCTTGATGACCTTCCGGTCATCGAGAATTCGGATTACAATCGACTCGAATTTCCGATCGAACTGCTGTCCGACAATCGGCATAATCGAGACCCGGTATCGGATATGGTGATTATCCACCACCCGTTGAATAAAACCGTCCTGTGACTTATCCCGCTCAAAGCGATCTACATTCCGGGTTTTATCTTTTACAACGGCAGAAAGTGCTTCAGGCTTCACATTTTGTTGCTGGTGCCACAGGTGCAGTTTCCCGTCAACCCGAAAACGGATATCGGTGGCGACTTTTCCGCTCGGCACCATATGAATGTCGCTCACCCCCTGGCGCACACCTTCAACCAGCATGCCCTCGACAAGAGAATTGAGCATGCTCTGATTAATCTCGGCATCAATCTCCTCCTCGTCGATCTCCTCTTCATCCTCGTCCGGAATATCCGCCTCCTCGTATTCCATCTCATCGAGGAGATCCAGGAATTCATTACGCTCTTCATAGACTTTGGAGAGCAGATCATCAATTAACTCGAGGCGGCAGTAGACAAAATCGACCTTCTTAAAATTGAGTTGAGAGACCAGGTCGTTCAGCGACGGGTCGGCCGGATCAGCGGTCGCTATTGTCAGCGATTCACGCGTTTTTTCGAGGGGAATGGCTTTACGATGGACCAGCTCATCAACCACTTCTTCCGGTAATTCATCAACATATTGATTTACATCATCGATCTTTGCCTGGCCGATCTCTTCGGCATCCTTATAAATTTCATCAAACGCATAAATATTAGCGATCGACTTCATGACCGTGTGCCGGTCGAGACCGAGATCCTGGTAAAGAATCTGTCCCAGTCGCCGATCGGAGGAAGGCGGTTCCTTATCCAGGATATCCATAGCCTCATCGAGCTGCTCCTCCGTAATAATCCCCTTATTCAGGAGGATCACCCCGATATGTTTACGCGTGTCGATTTTGGCCATTACAATGCATTGGTGGAATTAAACCGAGCGAATAAGCAACGAGCCGGAATTACGTTGCAACCGCATCCGACCGCATGCCGTGCGATTTAACATAATGAAAATTTATTACGCAGCCATGCCGCCCTGACTTGGCTGAATCACGGCCGCCTCGGAAGAGACCACGGTAATAGCAACCAGGGCAACCATAATGACAATATTGACGAATAAGCTAATCATATCCGAGACCGTTTCCATCTTGGTCGTGGTTAAAATCTCATAGTAGTCAGCCAGCTGTTTACTGTTCTCTTTAAGCGCACCTGATTGGGCTCCAAGGCGAAAACGGCTCACCGCCGTCTGGGTGAAGACCCCCGTTGCCTCGAGCGATTCCACCAGGCCGGCTCCATCCTCGATCATACCCTTCAGAGCCACTTGCTTGATTTGCTGCTCCATATACTTATTCCGGCAGGCCTCCGCCGCCGTTCGAATCACTTCAATATTTTGTCCCGAACCGCTGTAGAGCGTAAAGAATACCCGTGAAAAAATCTCGATACTGGTTTTATGCATGATATCCCCGATGACCGGGATTTTTATAATATTCTTGTCGAACCAGAGCCTGCCGTAATCAGTGCTCACAAAATAGGCGAATCCGCCGATGGGCACGACAAAACTCAGGGTGATCAGTATCCAGTTATCCTGCAGCCAGTAACTGATGTCCAGGGTAGTCGCCGTCATCGGAGCCTGCTTGTCCAGGTTGATGCCCATCTCGACAAACATCTCGGCCGTTGCCGGGAAGATATAGCCCACATAAAACAGCACTACCAGGATGGTGGCCACCAGGGTTATAGCCGGCATCAGCAGGGCTTTACGCAAATTCTTCTTAAACTGCTCGTCCCGCTCCATAAATTTAGCCGTACTCTCGAACACCTGGGCCATATTACCACTTTTGGACGCCACACTCAGCATATAGGCCGCAAATTCACCAAATACGTCCTCGTGCTTTCCATATACCTCACTCCCCTCTTTACCATCCTTGAGATCCTTCTGAATCTCCTTGATGGTCTCCTTCATTTTCGTATTCGTTGTATCGGCATGAAGCAGATTCAAAATCTCATCAAAACTCAGCTTCTGCTTCAGCAGGTCGGCCGAGAGCCGAATGAAATTCACCACCTCCTTGCTCGGAACGCCCCCCGTAAAATCAAACCATTTCTTGTTGACACTTACCACCTCGTAGCCCAGGTTGCGCAGAGCTTTCTCCAGCTCCTCCTTGCTGTAGGCCTCCTGCTCGCCCTTAACGGTCTTCTTGCCGTTCTTTTTTACTTTATACTGGAATGTTTGTTTCTCATCGATTGACTCGATCGTCAGGTTTTTGGCCTTTGCCACCTTATCCACTTTCTGCTTGGCCTTTTTCTTGCTGCTGGCCTCGAACTCGCTCTTCACCTGTTTTCCCTGCGGCGATCGACCTGTAAATCTAAACTCGGGCATAATATAAAAGTGGGATTTATATTTTTACAACTAAATTATTTGCCATTAGATCCGCGACCCTACACGGGTTATAAAGTTCATTTTTAACATTATAAATCAAAATAATATAAAATAGAAAGGCTCCATGAGTGGAGCCTTTCTATTCCAAATGATACCTCTAATAAGAGCCGTTAAATTACCAGTGGCATTATTTTATTGCCAATCGACGCTGTCAGCCCATACTCTCAGCGTCATTGTAGTATCGGCTTGAGCAGCTACGGCAGTAATATCAAATCTTGTACCATTATTGTTACCTAAACCATAGGTACCATTGGAATTTTCCAGCGAGTCGCCAACGACTTCACCGGGAACTCCACCCAAGTTATCTATTGTCATATTGCTGAACGAATTTCCTCCGCCGCCCAGTGCTTCAGGCTTCATGTAGTATTGCTGGGCAGAGGATGCAATTGACAGGGCGTCCTGGCGTACCGCATCCACATTCGCCGAGTCGGCTGCAGAGCTGAAGGTGTTGATGGCGACCACCGTGGCGATACCCACGATAATTGTTACCAGTATTACGAGTAAGAGTTGTTGTTGACCCATAGTAGTAGTCTCCCGTTTTTATTAGCTATTGATTAGTTATGAGTTAAAGTTGTGCGTAACGTTGAGAATTGTTGAAATTGTTGTACTGACGTTAGCAATAGTTTTGAATATCCTCAAGAGGAAATAAAGTATAGAAATTGTGGTTATTTCACCGAATTATGTCAGTCTTTCCAAGACTCTTCAGCCCACCCCTTTTTTTGATCATTCACGTTCACATGGTAAAAACCAAAACTCTGACATGCTAGTATTTTAGTGTCATTTAATGATTCTACTACCTAATGTACGAATCCCATATAATTATGCAAGGAAAATATTAAGATTTTTTAATTTTAGTTTAAACTATTGATTATAAAGGACTTATATGCAGGTTAAATCTTGAATTATAACACAATATAATCTTCAAACAAGTTCACACACTTCCCATATTATAAAATATTAAACCTTTTTATACAGCTGTATTCTCTTGATGCATTTACACTTATCCCATTATTCAGGAGGATTCCCGATATGCTTTCAAGTCCTGCTCCAGCTTTTCATCTCCTCCCCGGCTGCTCAATATATGCATGACCGCCCGATGCGGACTCATATAAAAGTGGTCCACTCCCACCAGGTCGGCCAACCCGGACCGATACATGACATCCCGTACCGGACCTTTAAGCCCGGTCATGTAGATATCGATGTCCATGTCCTCCAAACTTTCGAGCACCGATTTCAAGGCATCGACGGCGGTCGTATCCAGATCATTTATGCTCATGCCGTCAATGACGACCGAGTGCAAATGCCGATCTTCTTCCTCGCTTTTTTCTATTATAAAATCCTTGAAATATTCAGCGTTGGTGAAAGAAAAGGAGGCTTCCACCCGCAGCACCAGGATCCCTTCAATCTGTTTCGCCTCCGGAAATCGCGCCGTATCCCGAAAAGAACGGGAGCCGGGAACATGCCCCAACACGGCCACCCGCGGCCTGGAGGCCCTCAGCAACACGGCAATCAACGAAGCTCCAATCCCAAGCAAAATACCTTCTTGGATTCCCACCAAGAGCGTCACTCCAAAGGTAAAGATGGCAATCCACCCATCGCGCTGCTTGGTCTCGAACAGGTACTGAATTTCATCAATATCGATCAATCCAATAGCCGCCACTACAATGATCGCGCCGAGGGCGGGTTCCGGTAAATAGTAGAACAGAGGGGTGAAAAACATAAGGGTCAACATGACCACCCCGGCCGCAAATACGTTACTGAGACTTGTCTTCGCTCCCGCTTGTTCAGAGACCGCCGAACGCGAAAAACTACCGGAAACCGGCATGCCCCTGACAAAGCTTCCAAATAGATTTGCCGTGCCGATGGCCATCAGCTCCCGGTTCGGGTGAATCGTATATTGATGTCGATTTGCAAAGACGCGGGCAACCGAAACGATATATATAAACTGAACCAGCGACAACGTAATGACGGTCGACAACAATCGTCTCATATCCCCCAAATTCAGTGATGGAAGCTGCGGATTTGGCAATCCCGAGGGAACGGAACCGACAATATTCACTCCCTGCTGGTGCAGGTTGAATCCCCAGACCGCCACGGTACTCAGCGCGACCCATACCAATGATTCCGGCACCAGCGGGACCCACTCTCTTATAGACCATAATAAAATAATACCTCCCCCGCCCACTATCATAGTCAACAAGTGAGCCTGACTAATTTGACCGATTACATCCTGGATAATAACAAATATAAACTGCGTCTGAGGCAGATCGAGACCCATCAGATTATCGAGCTGGCTAAAAGCGATAATGATGGGGGCAGCTGTGGTAAATCCGACGACGACCGGTCGTGATAAAATATTTATAATAAAACCCAACCGTGCCACCGACATGGCAATCTGCGTCACTCCCACAAGGGCAGCCAGCAAAATTACCAGTCCGACATACTCGTTCGCACCCGACTCAGCTATAGCACCCACCCCGGCCGAGACAATCAACATATCGATGGCTACCACCCCGATCGACAAATGACGGGAAGTGCCCAATATCGGATAAATCAACAGGGGAAGCAGCGCCGCATACAGCCCGTATATCGGGGGCACCCTCGCCAAGACCGCATAAGCCATTCCCTGTGGAATTAACATAACCCCAACGGTTAAACCAGCGGTTATATCTCCCTTGAATTCAGTCCGGGTATAGCGGGGCAACCAACCGAGTATAGGGATATACTCGTCGGTCCTACGCATAAAGCGGCGAAAAATGACGGCAGCTCTCTTTAATAACACGGTACGTTTCTCAATTTTATATTTTGCTTGCGCGTGTCGGTTTTCCGAATGATAGACGAAGTTCTAACCCTGTGTCCCAAATTTCTTCTGTTCATTACTGTTCAAAAATCAGTCCTACCTCCGTTAGCCGTGTCAAGGACTTTTTAAAATTACAGCTTACATAGCATCGTCCGCAACTTCAAATTCTTTGGGGGATCCTTTTTTAAAATTCGATTTATAAAGATATTAGTAATGGTAAAGCAATAGCAGCCAGAAGCCAGAAGCCAGAAGCCAGAAGATAATATTCAAGGGGGCTCACTACAATGGGAAACAGGTTAAACGAGGCGGTAAGATCCTCTGACCCTCGTCTTTCCGGGATCAACGGAATTCCCGCGGTAAAGAGATAGATAAATCCCCTATTTTATCCAACAACCCGGTCCGCCGTAATCCTTCACTCAATACAAACATGCACCCAATGGTAATGGTGGCCGGATTGCTAAATCCCGACAGCCCCTCCTGAGGCATTAGAATACCGGTGAGCAGTAAAATACCTGTTAATAATACCAGGGCTGTAATATCAAACGAGACATATTCAGCGGCGAATAAAACGAAAGCCACTACCAGCAAGCCAAATACAAAAATAATGTCTATCGACCTCATGCGTCTTTTACAGATCAATCGTCTCCCGTTTCAAAGTTAGTGGTAAATACCACTTTCAGCATTCCAATTGATGCAAATGACTTTTACTATTAAATCATTTCATTCGATTAAAACATTCCCATTTATTAAAAAATTCTACCAATTTTAGTTTTATAATGCTTTGTTTTACCTTAACAGATGTGTATTATTGTTTATATGTATTATCAAGAATTTACCGGGGGAGGGTACAACAAGCTTACAAACCTTCACCGTTTTATTTTAAATTAGAGGAATTTTGAAAAGCCGGTGTTTTGTTTGAGGCCAAATCTTTTAAATAGTGAAGATAGCTGGTTCACAGAACGTCTTTTAATATTCTCTACAAATAAAGAAAGCAGTTAAACTCTATATCAATTTATCAGGACGATGAAAACTATAAACCGCTGGAGCCTACTTTTTATTCTAATGTTCGGTGTTACCCTTATTTACAGCTGTGACACTACCGACACCGACGAGACCGAACCCATATCCATCACCGGTCAGGTCATTAACAAATCATCCGGTCAACCGATCTCCAATGCCATTGTTCGCATCGTTGCTCCACCTCCGGAGATTGTAAAAACCACGAACGACAGTGGACGGTATTCCTTTGAAAAACAGGTTGACAGCACCTTTTCGATGTCAATCGAAGCCCGCAAAGAAGGATTTGACATCGTAACCCAGGAAATCCTTGCCGTTCCCGAGCGTGACGTTACGATGCCCGCTTTCAAACTCATTCCCTCGGATGCTGATACCTCGGGTGGAGGAAGTGGGGTGCCCTCGGAAAACGGAACCGGCGGCGCTGCCAGCATTGAACTGGAATCACTTTCGCATGAATCGATAACCGTACGTGAAACCGGCGGAGTTGAAAACGCCCGATTCCGATTCCAGGTTAAGGACTCGGCCGGTCGTCCGATCGACCAGGAACATGCGGCCCGTGTTCAGTTCACTATCAGCCAGGGTCCCGGCGGCGGTGAAAACATATCACCCCAGACCGCTACCACCGGTGAAAGCGGCATGGTAGCCGCCAATTTAAACAGCGGAACGAAAGCGGGAGCGGTTAAAGTTCGGGCTACTATTGACCGGGGATCCTTTACCGTACGCTCCTCGCCGGTCACAATAGCTATTCACAGCGGTCAGCCGGATGAAGATCACTTCGGGGTTGCGGCCGAACAAATCAATTTCCCCGGCTATAACAAATTTGGTCTTGTAAACAACATTACGGCTTATGTGGGAGATAAATATGGTAACATCGTTGAGTCCGGCACGGTGGTTTACTTTACCACGGACGGCGGACATATCGAAGGTTCGGCTAAAACGGACGGACAGGGTAAAGCCACTGTTGAGCTTATATCGAACAATCCTCGCCCGGAACATCCCGATCTCGGACCGGGTTATGCGACTATCGAGGCTCAAACCGTTGATGAAAATGACGAACAAATTACCACGAGTACCACGGTACTTTTCTCCGGAGTTCCCCAGGTTAAAAACATCAATCCGACGAACTTTTCCATTCCCAACGGTGGAAGTCAACAATTTACTTACGAAGTCAGCGACCAGAATGGCAATCCCCTGGCTCCCGGCACCAACATATCGGTGAATGCTGAAGGACAAGGTATTGAAGTTATCGGTGATGTTAGTGTTACGCTGGGTGATGCTTTCCAAAGTGGATATGGAACCACCGACTTCACCTTCACCCTCTCCGATGCCGAAGGGGATACTCTCGCTACGCGGGCTGTCCAGATCACCATTGTTACGGAAGGACCCAATGGAAAAGCCCAGGCCACCATATCCGGAAGCCACGACAAAGAGCAGATCATTTCTGAAGGACTACGGGAAGAATAGATCAACTGTTTACCTTTAGCCCGAATTTCTTGGTGAGAAATCCGGGTTAGAGAAAAAAGCCATCCGTTGCCAATGAACGGATGGCTTTTTTTATGCTTCCATGAATTTTGCAGCATTTAAAAAAATCACGTTAATCATATTTGGTGAACTTTTGCTATTCATTTGCTTGTTTAATGGTGTAAAGTTGAGGAAGCAAACCATTTCATAAATCAAGAAGACCATTATGAGACAACTTTCCGGTCAAGAAGTTGCCGCATACGTAGACGAGCTCATTCACGAAGAGACCCAAATCCAGGATGATCGCGTGGATTTAACCGTAATGGCTATCTTTGAATTAAACGAACCGGGTCGACTGGATTTTGGCGGCAGTGAATTTGAATCTGCCCGTACTGAAAAAATTGCCCCCGTCAAGGAGTCAGCCGACGATGACTACGGATGGTGGAAGCTGCCCGAACAGAGTTATCGGGTGACCTTCAATGAAGATATCAGGCAAACGGTCGAAGCCGGGACTCCCCTTATTCTTCCTCACGACCACCTCATCCAGGCAGGGGCACAACTTGAAAGCACCGTGCCCGATCCGCAGAATCCACAGGTTCATCCGACCCTGGCTGTGGGATCCCACGGAATTCATATCAAGGAAAATGCGCGCATAGCTTCGTTGATTATTCTGTCAGATTAAATGTCTGGCAATTAAAAATATAAAAGGAAGGACAGACCGAAGTAATATAGTTTTGGGTATCCTGGAAAAAGCATTTCAAAATGGTGAGTCCGCAGCAGCCAACTAACTTTACATTTCTATCACATTTTTTGTTAACTTTGTAGTTTATACATCCAATCAATTTTGCTCATTTAAAACGATCCACTTAAACATACTGATATATGGCCTTCATCGGTTCGAATAAGAGGGGTTTCTCCTGGTTATGGATTATCGTTCCCATTCTCATCATAATAGCTTTAATCGGCGCTTTCTCCGACTGGATAGTCCGGTGGCTCTGGTTGGAGAAGATGAACTATGAGCAGGTATTCTGGAAGATTAAAGAAACCCAGTTTTCCCTGCTCATTGGGGCGTTAATCATTTCAGGGACTTACTTGATTGCCAACCTGCGTGCACTGGCAAGCAATATCAAAGAGGCCGACCTCACCTCCACGCCTCTTGAGAACATGCAGATTGACCTGGCTACCGAGTCTACCTTTAAGCGCATTAAAACCATGTTTACCGTCATCGGTGCCGGCATCAGTATATTATTTTCTGCTGCATTCTTTGCTCAATGGGATACTTATTTTCGTTTTCATTTTCGGGAAACGGTCGGTAAACTGGACCCTGTTTTTCAAAATGACATAGGTTTCTACCTGTTTCGACTGCCTTTTATCGAACTTGTCCAAAACAGCGTCTCCGTCCTGACATTTTTACTTACCCTTATTCTCATTGTTGTGTTTATTTACTCGGGATTAATACGCTTTTCTCCAGATTCCGGCCTGACCATCAGTCCCTCGGCTCGCAAACAACTCTCCATCAACTTTGGGATCTGGCTATTATCTCTCAGCGGCGGATACTTCCTGGATCGTTATCAACTTCTGTTTGACGCCCAGGGTGCTGTTTACGGGGCCGGATTCACGGACATACACTACGTGCTTCCCGCCCTGTGGATTCTTTGTATCATTTCTCTTGTACTGGCTTTGGTTGCCTTTAGCCATTACCGGCTGCATCGCCCCAAGTGGCTGATTAGCGGTGCGGTTGTACTGGTGCTGGTAGTCCTGGTAGGTCGCAACCTTCTTCCATCGCTTGTCCAAAGTTTTCAAGTCGATCCCAGCGAGCTTCAAATAGAGCAACCCTATTTAGAAGATAACATCTCCCTGACCCGTGAGGCCTACAAACTTGACGACATACAGGCCCAATCCTACACTACGAATGATACCCTTACCTATGCGGATCTTCAAAAGAATCAACCGACCGTCGACAACATACGCCTTTGGGACCCGCGGCTGTTGATCAATACCTACCGGCAGCTACAGGAAATCCGTTCCTACTATCAATTTTATTCGGTGGATATCGGTCGATATCAGACTGACAAAGGATATCGGCAAATGATGCTGGCCAGCCGGGAACTCGCTTCGGACATGTCGGAACAAGCCGATACCTGGGTTAATCGCCGCTTGCAATACACGCACGGCTATGGCCTGGTTATGAGTCCCGTTACCCAGGAAAGTGAAGGGGGTAATCCCGATCTAGTCATAAAAGACCTCCCTCCCATTACCAAGTGGGGATTTGAAGTCAATCAGCCAGCTATCTACTATGGCTCTCACCAGCCCGGCTACCGTGTGGTGAATACAGGCGTCAAGGAACTCGACTATCCGAGCGGCGACCAAAACGTCTATACCAATTATGAAGGAAAAGGCGGCATCCCCATTGAAAATTTCTTTCGAAAGTTGCTGCTTGCCTGGGAGCTTGGAGATATCAACATATTGCTTTCCGAGTACATAGACGCCCAAAGCCGCATTCAACTCTGGCGACCTGTTAAAGAGCGAGTTCGACAAATTGCTCCCTTTCTGGAGTTTGAGCAAAAGCCTTACCTCGTACTTAGCGAAGGACGCATGCACTGGGTATTGGATGCCTATACCACTTCCTCTCGCTACCCCTACTCTGAACCATTTCAAAATTCATTCAACTACATTCGCAACTCGGTGAAAGTGGTCGTCGACGCTTACCATGGTACGGTCGATTTCTATGCCATGAGCGATGAAGAGCCCATTCTGAATGTATACAGAGAAGTATTTCCCGATCTATTCAAACCTTTCTCGGAAATGCCGGAGGATCTAAAAAAACACATCCGGTATCCGCAAACCATGTTTGAGGTCCAGATCGATAAATACAATCGGTATCACATGACCGATCCGCAGGTATTTTATAATAATGAGGACTTGTGGACCCGGGCCAACGAAAAGTACGGGGGAAGTACAATCCAGATGGAATCGTACTACATGCTCGCTCAACTCCCCGATGAAGATCGGCTGCAGTACATGTTGGTCAATCCTTTGACTCCGGCCAACCGGGATAATATGATTGCCTGGATGGCAGCCAAATCAGACCAACCCAACTATGGAGAGGTCGTGGTATATAAATTGCCCAAAGAGCGTCTCATCTATGGACCGGCCCAGATCGAGGCTAAAATCGACCAGGATACCGAAATATCCCGCCAGTTGTCCCTTTGGGACCAGCGGGGTTCCAGCGTAATTCGGGGCAACCTTATGATCATTCCCATTGAAAATTCCTTCTTATACGTAGAGCCGGTCTTCCTGATTGCTCAAGGGGTGGACATCCCCCAGTTACAGCGCGTCATCGTATCCAACGGCGAAAAAATCGCCATGGAGCCCACCTTGCAGGCGGCATTGAATGTAGTGTTCGGCAAGAAAAAGGATCTGGTCATGCAACAACAAGCCGAACAGGTAGCAGCTCCGCCAAAATCACTGGATCGGCCCATGCCTGAAATGGAAGCGATCAAAAATACCTGGGAAGAGGCCAGAACCGCTATGCAAAATGGCAACTGGAACGCCTTCGGTCAGGCTATGGAGGAACTCGGCCAAGCTATCGAAAAAGAATATCAAAAAACCAAATAGCTCGTCTTCTTCAAATTTATGGGGCCGACAGGTACTAAAACGGATGTAAAAAGGTTGTAGTAACGTACTCGTATATCTCGTTATAAAGATGAATAGTATATATTTAATGGATTTGTCAATCAGAAAAAGTTTCATGGCAGCTAACAAGAATCAAAGCAACAATCCCAACACAGACAATCAAGGCGATCCCGAATCGGACAAGAATCAAAATCCTTTTCAGCCCAGCGGGAATACGCAACGTATCTTATTCTGGCTGTTGATCGCACTGCTTTTCGGTATCTGGTATCTGAATACGATGGACGGCGGCCCGTTCAGTATGACCACCGATATCAGTTATACCAAATTTCTTGATCAAGTCAATGACGGGAATGTTGAGCGTGTAGAGGTAAAAGGGGAACGAATTCGAGGGGTCCTCCAAAAACCTGCTCAGCTTGAAACATCCAGCGGAGAAACCAAATCCTATACTCATTTTGTTACCTATTCCCCTTCGTTCGGTGATAAAGATCTAATGGGTAACCTTAAGAGCAAAGGGGTCGAGGTCATAACCCGTCCCTCGACGGAAACCTCCTGGTGGACTATCCTGATGTTTGCACTGCCCGTGCTGATATTACTCAGTTTTGGCTACATGTTTTATCAGCGCATGCAGGCACAGGGGCAGAATATTTTTTCGATCGGACAGAATAAAGCCAAGCTGCAGGAGGGCAAAAACGTCAAAACCAAGTTTGAAGACGTGGCCGGCTGTGAAGGGGCCAAGAAAGAACTTAAAGAAGTCATCGGGTTTCTTAAGAATCCCGAAAAGTTTCACGAAATAGGAGGCGAAGTACCGAAAGGCGTACTCATGGTAGGTCCGCCGGGCACCGGTAAAACGATGCTTGCCCGCGCTGTAGCCGGGGAAGCCGAAGTACCATTTTTCACAATTACCGGTTCCGACTTTATGGAGATGTTTGTTGGAGTGGGCGCCAAGCGAGTGCGCGAGATGTTTAAAAATGCAAAGGAAAAATCTCCGAGCATCATCTTTATTGACGAGGTCGACTCAATCGGCCGACGACGTGGTGCCGGACTGGGCGGCGGACATGACGAGCGGGAGCAAACCCTGAACCAGCTCTTGTCAGAGCTTGACGGCTTTGAACCCAATGAAAATGTCATTGTAATGGCGGCCACCAACCGCCCGGACATCCTGGACAAAGCCCTCCTCCGACCGGGACGATTCGATCGACAGATTACCGTTGATCTCCCTTCTCAGAAACACCGCCATGAAATTTTGAAGGTACATGCCAAAAACAAGAAGATTGCCGAGGGGGTAGAACTCGAGAGCATTGCCAAATCCACGCCCGGATTCAGCGGAGCCGATCTCAAAAATCTGCTTAACGAGGCAGCTCTCTTAGCTACACGAAACGGTCATAATGCCATTCACCAGGAAGATGTGGAAGAAGCGAAGGACAAAATCATGATGGGCTTGAAGAGAGAAGGCATCGTCATTACCGACGAAGAGAAGAAAATGCTGGCTTATCATGAAGGAGGTCATGCTTTAGTCGCGGCATACCTGCCCAACACCGATCCCCTGCACAAGGTCACGATTATTCCGCGCGGTAAAGCGATGGGCGTTACCATTCAGCTGCCGGAGCGCGAGAAATACATCTACGCCAAGGAGTATATGCTCGACCGCATGGCGGTTATGATGGGCGGTCGCGCCGCAGAAGAATTGATTTTCGACACAGCGACCAGCGGTGCAGAAAATGACCTGAAACAAATCACCAAATTAGCACGCAAAATGGTACTCGACTGGGGTATGAGCAAGAAATTCGGTCACATGGCTCTAGGCGGAGAGCAACAGCAGGTATTCCTCGGAAAAGACCTGGGGCAGCAGCGCGAATACAGCGATGACACCGCGCGCGAGGCCGACCAGGAAGTCAAGAGTATCCTGGAAAACGCCTATAAACGGGCTGTGGAGACCCTGAAAGAAAACCGGGAGGTACTGGACCGGGTAGCCGACCTGCTGCTGGAACATGAAGAGATATCCGGCAAAACGGTATTGAACCTGATTGAAAAGAAGAAAGAAGGAAAAGATATCACGGAAATCAATGTGGTGGAAGACGGGGAATCCGAAGAAGAAGAAGAAGAAGGAAGTACCGATACATCTCCCGAGGAAGATGGTGCCAAAAATGACAAGGAAACCACCATCAGCAGCGCCGAGGATGGAACCCGGCCTACAGATTCTCAAAGCACGAAAGAAAAATCTGCAGCAAAAACTTCCTCAAATCAACCGGAAGAAACAGGAAATCCGGAAAATTCATCTTCCTCAAAGACTTGATCCATTCCCAAAATATTCAGAATTGAATGAATACTGCAGACCAACCTATTAGTTCATTCAAGCTCGCTGCATTTTTTTGCATTGCGATTGTATTTTCTTCTTGCGACATCTTCGGTGTTCATGAAAGAAACTATGAGCCCAACTATCCGTGTGAAAACGGTTTGGCTCAAAATACTTATCCTTGCCAAAAGGTAGATTTGATGTCGCATCTTTCTGCCCGGCAGCTGGGGGGATCCCAACTCAATGACATCTGGGGATGGACAGACCCAAGCACCCTGAAATCCTATGCCCTGGTTGGCTTAAAAAACGGTGTTTCATTTGTGGATATAAGTCGTCCGAATGAACCTGGAGTACTCGGCCGACTCGGTACTACCTCGCATTCAGATCCTGATCATTCAAACCATCGCAAAGCCCCCTTTACTAAAACAAGATTGCAGCATGGCAGTTCGACCTGGCGCGATATGAAGGTCTATCGCAATCATATGTATGTGGTAAGCGAGGAGTCCGGCTACGGCGTACAAGTTTTTGATTTAACCCGATTAAGAAATAAAAAGACTGACTCTACCCGGATATTCCAGGCGGACGCAGTTTACGATAAATTAAGCAGTGCGCACAACATCCATATCAATACTGAAACCGGTTATGCGTATGCCGTGGGTACCGATGGCGCTACCTGCGGTGAGGGAGGGCTGCATATGATAAACATTAAAAACCCTGAATCTCCCAAATATGCCGGATGTTTTGCGCAAACCGGATATATACATGACACCCAGTGCGTTATATACCACGGTCCCGATCGGGATTATCAAAATCGCGAGCTCTGTTTTAACTCCAACGCGGATTCTCTCACTATTGTAGACGTCACTAATAAGGAAGATCCCCGGTTTATTTCAGGTCTGGAGTACGAGGGCGCCGCGTATGTTCACCAGGGATGGCTGACCGAGAACCACCGGTATTTCCTGGTCGGAGACGAACTGGACGAGCTGCGAAACGGGCACAACCTGCGGACTTATATCATTGATATCAAAGATCTTGATAATATTGAGCTTCATAGTATTTACGAGGCGGAAACTCCATCGATCGACCATAATCTTTATGTTAAAGGGAATTATGCTTACCAGAGCAATTACACCAGTGGACTGTCTATTTTAAGCCTGGAGCAAATCGATGAAGGGAACTTGGAAGAGATTGCATATTTCGACACCTACCCGCTTAACGACCGCAGGGAGTTTTCGGGCAGTTGGAGTAATTATCCGTTTTTCGACCGTAATATCATTGTACTGAGTGACATTACCGGTGGCCTGTTTGTGCTACGGGCAAACCGATAACTGACCGTAAGCCACTTCAACACCCGCATTTAAAATTTGGCTCTGACCCTGCCTTCCCTTTACTTTCTTAGTAAACAGCTCATCCCAACTCTTTAAAAAACCAAGGAATGTCTGATCAACATTTCGAGACCGACTCTATTCGCGGCGAGGACCAAACTCCCCAACAACCCCCTCATACCACCCCGATATACGCGACCTCCAGCTTCACGTTTCAATCGGCTGATGAAGCCCGGGAACTATTTGCCGACCGGCGCCAGGGACACGTTTACAGTCGCTACAGCAATCCCAATACCGGCGAATTTGAACAAAAAATGGCACGGTTGGAAAAGTCCCAGGCCGCAGTAGCTACTGCCTCAGGCATGTCCGCCGTATTCGCCTCGTTGGCCGCGTTACTTGATCATGGCGATCACCTGTTGGCCAGCCGGGCCTTATTCGGATCTACCCACCAGATTCTCTCCACTATTTTGCCACGGTGGGGCATCAACTACAGCTATCTGGACGTGGATAAACCGGATGAATGGGATCAGCACGTTCAGGACAACACCCGCCTGCTTCTGCTTGAAACCCCCTCCAATCCCGGCCTGGAGCTAATCGA
>CAJXOW010000077.1 GCA_913057825.1 uncultured Balneolaceae bacterium
GATCTTCTCGAAGTCGCGCCCGTACCCGCCGCTGCCGCGATTGTTCACGCCGGCGACGACGTAACCCTGCTGAACAAGATATTGGATCCAGGGACTGGTATGAAAATCGTTGTAAACCGACTGGGCCCCGGGTCCGCCGTAAATGTTCAGGAAGAGGGGGTGTTCTTTCGTCGGATCAAACTCGGGCGGCTTGATTACATATCCGTCGAGCTGCTGACCGTCTTCAGTTTTGAAATTGATAAGTTCCTTGTAGGCATAAAAGTGTTTGTCGATATACTCGGAAACCTGCTCGTTGTCGACCAATTTCTTGAGCATTTTGCCATCGGTGTTCCAGAGCTCCACCTGACGGGGCGTGGTGGTGTTGGAGTAGCGGTCGATGTAATACCGGGTATTGGGTGAAAAATCGATGCTGTGGTGACCTTTTTTCCGGGTGTGTTTATTCATCCCGCTGCCATCGAAGTTGATGGAATACAGATGTCGCTCGAGCGGTGTTTCTTTTGTGGCATTGAAATAGATCGTGTTGGACCCCGGATCCACTTCATGCACTTTGGTCACTTCCCACTTGCCGTCGGTTACTTTGTTGCGCAGTTCTCCGTTGTAAGAGTATCGGTAGATGTGATTCCACCCGTTGCGATCGGATACCCAGAAGAACTGTTCCATCGTTTTCGGGAAGTAAAACAGGTGATCCACGCCGGCAAAGAAGTCAAACACGTCGATCCAGCCGTCGGTTCGTTTTTCTTCCATAACCAGCCGGCTTTTGCCGGAGTTAATGTCGGTGAAGAAAAGCTTCAAGTGTCGCTGGGGACGATTAAGATGAACGACGGCCAGTTTTTCGGGATTGCTGGTCCAGTAAACCCGAGGGATGTATCCCTCGCTGCCGTCCACGTCCATCCACTCGAGGTTACCGTTGTTGACATTTACTACACCAATGCGAACGTCCGGATTGGTATCGCCTACCTGGGGATAGGGGATCTTTTCGTATTTGATGTGCAGGCCCGAGTAGTCGGTCATCTTGAATATCGGGACGTCACTTTCGTCCGTTTGCCAGAAAGCGATATGTTTGCTGTCGGGCGACCATCGCCAGGCTTGGGGAAGACCGAACTCCTCTTCATAGACCCAACCGAACCGGCCGTTGTAAACTTTATCGGTCGCACTGTCGGTCAGCCGCGTTTCGTCCTTGCTGCTCAGATCATAAACAAACATGTCGGCATCGCGCTCGTAGGCAACTTTACTTCCGTCCGGGGAGAGTTCGGCGGTTCGGGCATCTTCAACGACCAATTGAAGCGACTCGTTCTCGAGCGAATAGAGATAGTAGTCAGAAATACCGGACTTTCGGTAAACGGGGCGGAAATTGGTCTGGAAAAGCAAATATTTGGAATCCTTCGACCACTGAAAAGAACGGTATGTAAATGAGCTGTCTGTATCAGGATAGGTTACCCCGTCGGTCGTAAAAATGCGTTTTTTCTCATCCGTGTCGGGATTATACGCCCAGATCTCCTTGCTTTTGGTTTCGCTGTTATATTCGGTATAAGAATACCGGTCGCCGTCGTCGATCCAGTTGACGTTGCTGGGTCCGCCGTCGCCGCTCAACTTGCCGCGCGACTGCAGGGCGTCCTTAACGCTTTCATAGCGCTCGACCTGCTCCTGGGTCGCCGTCTCCTGGGCTGAGAGGCTTTGGCTGGCAAAAGGAACTGTCGCGATTAGCAGAAGTAGTGATAAACAAGCGGTTCGAAATAGATGGGTATTTTTGGACTTTATCATAAAAAACTCCCCTAATTTAATAATGTATTGAATAAGGATGTTGCAGTTACTTAAATAGATGACAGCATTATAAAAGTTATTCAATAAATTTACTAATATTATTGACTGCGGGCTCCGAAGGGGGACGGGTTTTTGCTTGTCTTGCTGAAGAAAATACTGGTTGCTTATTACCGAACCATGAAGTTGTATCACCCGGCCTTTGGAACATTGTAAAAGTTTACAAATTTATTGTACATTTATTTAAGATTTACTGCCATGCTGAAACAAATGTTGTATCGATTACGTACTCGATTATAGATTCAGTTCCGGGGATCAGGGATAGAAGAGAACAAGTATGACCAAAAAGGTGGTAATCTCGTCTTGGGAATGAGGTAACCAGCTCGAATATCCGTGGAGCCTGGAGCACAGAGCGTGGAGCATGTTAATATTCATCAAGCCCGAAATAAATGGAAAAACTCATAAAACTATCGACGATATTTCTGATTTGTATGATGACAACAGTAACGGTAAAAGCGCAGGATATAACCCCGGCTAAGGTGAATTATGACGGGGAGCTTCCGCCAATGATTGATCGACAGACCTTCTTTGGCGACCCGCAATATGCCAATGCCAAAATATCTCCGGATGGGGGATATATTTCTTTTTTGAAAAAGTATAAGGGAATGCTGAATGTCTGGGTGAAGGGAGTCGACGAACCGTTTGAAGAAGCCGAACCGGTTACAGCGGACACGAACCGACCGGTGAGTTCTTATTTCTGGACCAAAGACAGTGAGCGCATTCTCTATGTACAGGATAAGGGAGGAAATGAGAACTATCATATATATGCGGTGGATCCGGATGCCGGGGAGCAGACCGAGATGGGAGTTCCGCCGGCCGAGGATCTGACGCCGTATGAAAATGTGCAGGCGCGGATCTACAGTGTGCCGGATGAAACGCCCGGTGAGATCATCGTGGGCCTCAACGACCGTAAGGCTCAATATCACGATGTGTACCGGTTGGACCTGAAAACCGGTGAGCGCACGTTGGTTTATCAAAATGAGAGTGGAGTGGCCGGCTGGCAAACCGATTTAAAAGGCAACCTGCGTTTAGCCGTCCGTCAGACCAACGAGGGAGGAACCGAAATTTTACGGGTTGAAGACGATACCTTGATTTCCGTCTATACCTGCAGTTTCGAAGAAAGCTGCAGCCCCATTCGTTTTCACAAGAATAACGAACAGGTGTATCTGTCGACGAACAAGGGGGCGGCCAACTTGACCCAGCTCAAATTGTTTAATCCGAAAACCGGCGAAACGACGCTCGTTGAAAAGGATCCTGAAAATGAAGTGGACTTCGGGGGCGCTTATTTTTCGGACAAGACGGATGAATTGCTTGCTACGATCTATGTAGGTGACCGCAAACGGATCTATCCGAAATCGGAAGAGTTTAAAAAAGATTATCAATTTCTAAAGGAACAGTTTGACGGTGAGATATCATTTGGATCCTCGACGGAAGATGAAACCAAGCAGATCGTAACTGTTTCCAGCGATGTCGATCCCGGCAGCGTTTACTTGTTTAATCGTGAAAAAAATGAGTTGAACCGACTTTATCGGTCTCGTCCTGATCTGCCGAGCAAGCACCTGGCCGAGATGAAGCCAATCGAATATGAAGCGCGCGACGGGGTGATGATTCCGGGGTATTTGACGCTTCCAAAAGGAGTGGATGCAAAGAACCTGCCGGTGATTATTTTCCCGCACGGCGGACCGTGGTCGCGCGACTCCTGGGGATATAGTTCCTACCCGCAGTTTTTTGCCAATCGGGGATATGCAGTGCTGCAACCCAACTTCCGCGGTTCGGCCGGTTATGGACAGGAGTTTTTAAATGCCGGTAATAAAGAGTGGGGAACAGGCGTCATGCAGCATGATGTTACGGACGGTGTACGATATCTGATTGAACAGGGAATTGCCGATTCCACCCGGGTAGGTATATTCGGGGGATCTTATGGCGGTTATGCGACGCTCGCCGGATTGACCTATACACCCGGTGTTTACGCGGCTGGCGCTTCGTATGTAGGTCCGTCGAACTTGATAACATTGTTGAATTCGATCCCTCCTTATTGGACCCCCATCAAAAAAATGTTTACCAAACGGGTGGGTAACCCGGATGATCCGGAAGAGCGGAAACGCATGAAAGAGCAATCTCCATTTTTCCATGCCGGCCAGATTGACGATCCGCTGCTCATTATCCAGGGAGCTAATGATCCGCGCGTCAAGAAGCAGGAATCGGACCAAATCGTGGTGGCGACTCGTGATAACGGGATTCCCGTCGAGTACCTGGTTGCTCCCGAAGAGGGACACGGATTTTCGAAAGAGGACAACCGCCTGGCGGTGGCTGCCAAGCTCGAGTGGTTTTTTGGTGAGCACCTGGGGGGTCGATATCAAACAGGAGTTGAAGAGCCCATCAAAGATCGACTTGAAAAGCTGAATGTAGATCCCTCGACGGTTACGCTGCCGGATACAACCGATAGCAAGAAAGGTTCCGCTAATGCTGCAAGTTCCGGAAAACTTGCCCGTATTGACGGAAATAAGATCAAAGCGGCTGAATTAGGCTATGATGTGACGATGAAAGCCGGCGGACAATCGATCGATATGTCGATCAACCGTACGATATCTCAATCGGAATCCGGTGGACAGTCGAGCTGGATGGTCGTGGATCAGACGCAAACTCCGCGTGCCAAAGTGAGTGACACGCTGTTCATGAATCGTCAAACATTGATGCCAATCCGCAGACATGTAAGCGGTCCGCTGACGATGAAAGTCGCGTACGGCGATACGGGAGCCACCGGCGAAATTGTGGCACGTGGACAATCCTTCAATATCGATACGGGGTATGAACCGCCGGTATTTGCCAGTGGATCGAACGTACGTCTCGCCCTCGCAGCCATGTCGATCGAGGATGACTTTTCCACCTCTATGAAATTGTTTAACGAGCAGCAACGAAAACTGCAGACGCTGAACCTGGAAGTAACCGGAAAAGAAGAGGTCAAGACAAAAGGGAAAACGGCTGCGGCCTATATCCTTGAAATGTCATCCGATGACGGAAGCGTAAGCGGTAAGCTTTACGTGCAGCAAGAGTCACCGCATTACGTGCTCAAATCCGAAATGAAGCAAACCGGTCCACGCGGCAGTCGCACGGTCAGTAGAGAATTGAAAAAGATCAAAATGAAATAGCTAAAAAGTAAACCTCATCTCCCTCCGAAGGGGGATGGTTTTTGACTTTGGCTGCCTGGAGCCTGGAGCTTGGAGCGTGGAGCCCCAAATTCAAAATTCATCCACTTTGGCGGAGGCATCTTCCACCAGGTCCACGGCCTTTTGATACGTGTTGGCCTCGGAATATATGCGGAGGACCGGTTCCGTTCCCGAGGGACGGACCAGCAGCCAGGAGCCGTCTTCCAGATGGTGCTTGGTGCCGTCGATAAACTCACGATCTACCACTTTGTGTCCGGCGATTTCCGTTAATTTTCCGTCTTCGCAATAGGAAACCATCGCCTTTTTCTTCTGGTCCGAGGTGTGCAGGTCGTTGCGATAGGTATGGTGCTCGCCGAATTCGCGGAACAGCTCCTGGACAAGCTCGGAAAGCTTCTTGTTAGTCTTGACCATCATCTCCATAATCAACAGGCCGATGAAGATGCCGTCTCGTTCCGGGATGTGACTTTTGACCGCCAATCCGCCGGATTCTTCACCTCCAACCAGCACGTCCTGGCTTATGATCTTCTCGGCAATGTATTTAAATCCAATGGGAGTGGTTTCGATAGGCAGACCATAAGCTTCGGCCTGTTTGTCGAGCATGGTCGTTGTTGAAAATGTTTTGATGATCGAACCTTCCAAGCTTTTATGCTGACTGAGATACTTGGTTAACAGCGATAGCAACTGGTGCGAGTTGACAAACTCACCCCGTTCATCAAACATGCCAATACGGTCGGCATCCCCGTCGTTGGCAATTCCCACATCGCAGTTTTCCTCCACAATAACCTTCGAAAGCGGCTCGAGGTTGTGTGCGATCGGTTCGGGTGCCTGCCCGTGAAAACCGGGATTAAACTCCGAATGCAGTTCAGTCACCTGGTGATCACCAAGCAGTTTTTTAATCAGTCCCTGGCCGGCCCCGTACATCGGGTCGTGAGCAACCTTCAAGTTGCTTTCACGTATTGACACCAGGTCAATGTTGGAGCGAACTTTTTCAAGATAGCGCTCCGTTAAATTCAGGTCTTCGAT
Organism: uncultured Balneolaceae bacterium; assembly: GCA_913057825.1. Taxonomy (GTDB): domain Bacteria; phylum Bacteroidota; class Rhodothermia; order Balneolales; family Balneolaceae; genus CAJXOW01. The sequence continues at coordinate 6,009 of CAJXOW010000077.1, forward strand.
TAAGCCTTTATTTTTATACTCATCGAATGACTTGAGTTCAAGCTCTTTGCCCAACTCCTCGAGTTGCTCCTCAACACCTTCAATATGCGAAGGGGTGGCGGGACCTCCGAAGGGAGCTTTGATCTTGAACCCGTTATATTCCGGGGGATTGTGACTGGCCGTTATAACAATACCAACAGCGTCATAGTGCAAGGCTCCCCAGCTTACGGCGGGAGTGGGAGCTATACCGTCGGCAAGCCGGACTTTGCTCCCCATTTCGGCAAAAACCCGGGCCGCATGTTTCGCAAATGAGCGCCCTTCAAAGCGGCCGTCATATCCGACTACTAACCCTTTATCCGTGATACCGCTCTCCTGAATCCACTGTCCGGTAGCCTGGGCCACCTGCGTGAGGTTGTCATAGGTAAATTCATCCGCGATAACCGCGCGCCATCCGTCCGTTCCAAACTTGATACTCATGAGATATAGTTTTTCGTGTATTCAATGCGTTTTTTGTTTACCTATGGAAATGTAAGACTCTATTCTTAATGAGGAAAGAAGCAATTTGCGACTTTGGTCATGGCTTACCCCAGTCCACCTTTTTCCAGAGCAGCCAGACGCCGAATAACACGAGGGGCAGGCTTAACCATTGTCCCATGCTGAACGCCCATCCCACGGCAAAGTCAGCCTGCGGCATTTTGGTGTATTCGAACAGAATGCGGCCGGTAAAGAGGGTGATCAGAAAGGTGCCGAAAATGGAGCCTTCCGGCGGACTTCCGTCATATCGTTTGTACATATACCAGATTAAGGCAAAGACGCCGATGCTGAGCAAGGCCTCGTATAACATGGTGGGATGACGGGGAACCTGGTTTACCTTTTCAAATACCACGGCCCAGGGCAGATCGGTTGGTCGCCCTAGAATCTCCGAATTGAAAAAGTTACCGGTTCGAACAAAAGCCCCTCCGATCGCGACCGGAATAACCACCCGGTCGGCAATCCACAGGTAGTTCATGTCTTTCTTCTTTCGGACATATAAATACATCGCTGCCAAAATTCCGATAGCCGCCCCGTGGCTGGCGAGTCCGCCGTGCCAGATAGCGATTATTTCCCCGGGATGCGTCAGGTAGAAAAGCGGATCATAAAACAGAATATGTCCCAGTCGCGCCCCGATAATGGTACCGAGTAAAATATACGTTAACAGCTGCTCCAGCTCCATGATATTTCGTCCGGCATCCTGGAATATTTTTTTCTCAATAAAGTATCCGTTCACGAATGCCCCCAGGAATAAAAGCCCATACCACCGGATGGTAATGGGACCGAGTTGATTAATTGTGGGAGAAGGAAGGATGGCAAACACAAATTGTCCGAGGATAAAAGCCCCGATTGCCAGTCCCAAAACTTTTAACCCCCCGGGACCCTGGGCATCTTTGTTTTTCTTGCGCTTGCCCTTCTTCCCCGAACTCGCCGAAGGATCCAATTTATTCAATCCATAGAAAAACAACACGATAGCAGCTATAAGTCCGTAGATCGAGACCGGAAAAGGCAGGGGGATAGAACCGAAGTTGATTAAGACAGGATCACCGCTCCAGTGGAAGTATTCTGTATTCACTACGTGATTAATGATTTATGATTAATAATTAATGATTATCGTAAAAGTATTCTTGAATAGCAGCATTATTTCAAAATTGAAAAGTGTATTTACAGGTCAAACAAAGTATTATAATTGATAAACTGAACTACGTGCAAAAAAGCAATCATTAATTATTAATCACTAATTATCAATCCGAAACTTCGTGCCCCCGGGTTTGTCCATCACCTTGACGCCGAGGGACTCGAGGTCGTCGCGGATTTTGTCGGCCAGTTCGAAGTTTTTGTTTTCACGGGCTTCACTGCGGATCTCGAGCAGTATTTCGACCAGGCTGTTGGTTAACTCTTCATCGCCGCCCGATTTTGAAGGCCAGAGGCCGAAGACATCGTCGATCATGGCACGGATGAATGCTTTGACCTCATCAATATTGGAGGGAATGTTGCCGTCTTCGATCTGACTGCGCAGGGGACGCAGATGTTCAAAAATCTGACCGATGGCCTGGGCCGTGTTGAAGTCGTCGTTGAGCCGGCTTTCGATATCGGACCGACAGGATTCCAGGTCGAACGGTTCTCCCTCTCCATCTTCTGCGTCGTCAATCGTCTTGACAATTTGATGCAGGTTCTTGAGTCCGCTGCGTGCCGCCGAAAGGGCCTCCTCCGAAAAGTCGGTCGGGCTGCGATAGTGACTTTGCAGGAGGAAAAATCGAATGACTTCCGGCTCCCACGATTCATTCAAAAGTTCATGGTCGCCGCTGAAAAACTCGTGCAGTGAAATCGCGTTTCCGAGCGACTTGCCCATCTTTTGTCCGTTGAGCGTCACCATGTTGTTGTGCATCCAATAATTGGCAAAGGGTTGGTCATGGGCGTTTTCGCTCTGGGCGATTTCACATTCGTGATGGGGAAACTGGTTGTCTATGCCCCCGCCGTGGATATCAAAATTTTCGCCCAGGTACTTGGTCGACATCACCGAACACTCGATATGCCAACCCGGATAGCCCAGGCTCCAGGGAGAAGGCCATTTCATAATATGTCCTTCATCCGCTTTTTTCCAGAGCGCAAAATCAGACGGATGACGTTTATCTTCGGCCGTTTCAACCCGCACCCCGGCTTCCTGCTCCTCCAGGTCGCGACCGCTGAGCTTGCCGTATTCCTCGTCGGAGGTCACATCAAAATAGACATTCCCGTCGGCTACATACGCATGGTCTTTTTCGATCAGTTGTTCGACCATCTGAATCTGTTCCGTAATATGACCCGAAGCACGGGGGGATATATCGGGGCGCAGAATGTTGAGCTGGTCCATCTCCTTAAAGTACTTATAGGTGTACTTTTCGGCGATCTCCATCGGCTCCAGTTGCTCGAGGCGGGCCTGTTTCTGCAGCTTGTCCTCGCCCTGGTCGGCATCATCGGTCAGGTGACCCACGTCCGTAATGTTTTGAACGTAGCGCACCTTGTATCCCAGGTACCGGAAATACCGATTGATCACATCGAAGGAGACATAGCTTTTAGCGTGACCCAGGTGGGGGTCGCTGTAGACGGTCGGACCGCACACGTACATGCCGACAAAGCCCTCGGTGATCGGTTCAAATTTCTCTTTTTTGCGTGTCAGGGTATTGTAAATATGTAGATCGCTCATGGTAATAATAATGACTCCAAATTAAACTGATCGTATCGCGCTAAAATAAGGATGTATTTGTGGATTGTGAATAATTAATTTGCTCATTGGGAGGACGTGTGGTCATGGATGATTTTCCACCCTTTGTCAGTATTCTTGAAAACCAACGTATATAGGCCGGAGAGCGTGTCTTTGGAACGAGTTAAACGCCAGCGACCGAAAAGAAGAGCGTTGTCCGGGGATAATACCGAGATGTCGCGATCAGAAAAATTAAGCTCACCCATGGCTTCCGTATCGGGATAGCTCCTTTTATAACGTTGGCGAAGGGTTTCCCAGCCATAGTGAACCTGTCCGCCGGACGCAAACCGAAGCTCATTCGCCTTCCAGTATCCCTGCATGAAAGCATCTATGTCCCCCCGGTTCCAGGCTTCCTGCTGGCGATCCATCAAGTTCATGATCTTGGATTTAATTGCTTTTTCAGAATAGGAATTATCCCGTTCACAACTGGCGGTAAGCATAAGGGCTATCGAAGATATCAATAGCATACAGTATCCACGGGGCATGTTGGTTACAGGCAGCATGGTTTTTATGGATTTATTTTAGGATGAAAAAATCAGTTGATATCGGCCGTGGCCTCGATTTCGATTAACATATCGGGATGAATGAGTCGGCTGACTTCAATCATGCTGGTTGCGGGTCGTACCGATTCAAAGTATTCACCGTGTGCCCTGCCCACTTCTTCCCAATCGGAAATATCGGTCACATACATTCTCGTTCGCACGACATCCTCAATGGATCCGCCGAGTTGCTGCAGGGCTGTCTCAACGTTTTTGAGAGTCTGTATCGTCTGGGCATAAGCATCGCCGACTCCAACCAATTGTCCATCGTCATCGGTGGCAGTTGTGCCCGACACGTATATAATGCCATCGGATCTCACGGCCCGTGCATATCCCACTTTAGATTCCCAGGAGGTGCCGCTGGAATAGTTTTCGCGCGTCATTTGATCAGTTGGATTATTTAGGCTCTTTGAGAAACCGGCCGGCGGGTCGTGCTGAGTACTTAAAATTTTTCGAACCAAAACATCTTGTGCGATCATGAGTTTGAAATTGTATCCCGCTAAAGACGAGGAAGCAAAGCCGTGAGAAAAAATTTTTCATCGAAGGCACGGCCTGCCGGCCGGTTTCTCAAAGAACTTTATTTAATTATGTAAGTAGCTGTCTGTGATTTTCATTTCTTTTTTGTACCGCTGCCAGCTATTATTAGATTAGTATTATAAAATTAACAGTATTAATAAAGGTAAATCGAGAGGTTTGTCATGCAGATCCCTTCATTTAAGAGCAGGATAAAGCGATTTGGGTTGTTGACATTGATAATGTTGGTGGGATGGGGAGTTGCTTTACAGCAAGCGACGGCCCAGGAAAAAGAACCGGATGTCATTTATGTCCCCACCCCCGATACGGTCGTCGAGAAGATGATGGAGATGGCCGGGGTCGGTCCGGGAGATTATGTCGTCGATCTCGGGTCGGGCGACGGACGCATTGTGATTGCGGCCGCCGAGCATGGAGCTTATGCGCACGGTATCGAGATTGATCCGAAACGATTGCAGGAAGCTCGCAGAAACGCGGAGAATGCGGAAGTAACCGATAAAGTGACATTCGTCAAAGGAGATCTGTTCGAAGCCGATTTCAGCCGCGCAAATGTGGTTATGATGTACCTGCTTCGTTCGCTGAACCTGAAGCTGCGGCCCAAAATCATTAAAAATATGGATCCGGGGACCCCGGTGGTATCCCACAGTTTTGACATGGGAGATTGGGAACCGGATCAGTATGTGGAGGTGGAGGGCAATGAAATCTATCTCTGGTATGTGCCCGCAGATGTCGATGGAATATGGACGTGGGAACTGAATGGTCAAACGTTTGAGGGCAGCTTTCGTCAGAAATTTCAAGAATTGGGGATCACCATGCGAGCGACCGCACCGGCGCTGTCGACCCGCGACGTAACCTTGAAAGGAAAGCGCATCAGTTTCATAGCCGAAAATGAAAATGCGCGCTACATCTACAGCGGAAAAGTCGAGGGGGATACGATCACCGGTTTTGTTCAAGTTCACAAGGATGGAGAGAAACAGGTAAAACGTTGGAAAGCCGAGCGGTAAATCAATGAAAAACGGGGCAGCGGGTCCGAAGTATTAAGTTTTTCGGAACAAAGTGCAAAGATATGACCGGGAGTAGAAACACTTGTACCATTTTAAATCTTCACCCGGAGCCAGTATGAGAAAAACTTTCGAACGAGGAACCGCTGCCCCGTTTTTCATTGATTTACCAGAGTTTCCACTGGACGCCCACGCCCAGTGAGAAGTCGGCGGAAGATTCCGACAGGCCGATTGCGGTTTGGAGATTGGTGTTAAACCGCGAGCTGATTCTGTGGCCCAGTCCCAACCCAGCGGATAAGGGGGGATCTACAGCATCGATAATTTGAGTCATTCCGCTGATACTTCCCATAACCATCCACTTGCCGCCGTTAAATGAATTGCCGATGCCCAGGCTGTAGCTCAGCGATGAATTGAGTTCAAGGTCGGGCATATCCTCAAAACTCCAATAGGATGCATTTCCCATGAAAAACCATTGGTCGATTCGATGAGACACCGCCGTTCCGATGCTCCAGTCCCATCCCCCGGTACCGAAGCCGTGCGTGGGATCGGCGAGGGGAAATTTAAGGGTGGCATTAAGTTCAATGTCTGTATTCAAAGAACGGTTTTTGAGGAGATTGATACCGGCTGATAAAGTTGGATCGCCAAACCCTGATTGTTCATTGCTGATGGTGTCGACAAGCCCGATGGGATCATTACGACGATTCATGCCCGATCCGTGTCCACGTCTCGTTGAATGGCCCACCGTCCCGTGCTGGGGTCCGCCGGTGGGGACATATCCAGTGCTGTTGTAGGAAACCCACGGCGTATTTTGTGTCACATAGGGCAGGGCAAATGTAGTTTTAAAGCGGTTCCGTTGTAAGGTAATATTATTGGAAAAACTAAAGCTGCGGGTGTTTTCCTGGAAAATATAAGAGCCGGTTGCGTAAAAGGCATTGGCGCTATAGTAGAGATCTTGTCCCCAAAGCGTGCCGGCTCCTGCAAAGAATATGATTCCCAGTACAAAAAAGCGTTTCAATTTCAAAGATTTCGTTTAGCGATTATTGGTTGCCCGACGACGCACCGCCCGGCTGACTATGTCGTTCACGCAGACGTTGGGTAACTCGTTCCATCGATTTGACGGTTTCTTCCATCTGTCCGGTCATCTGTTGCAGGTGCTCGCGAACGCGATTCATCTCCTGCTGCATATCACCCTCCCGCATCATCTGTTGGTCCTGCATGATCATATTGCACCGTTCGGCCGCGTTTTTCATGTTGCCGAGCATTAGCCCCACCTGTTCTCCCATTCGATGCATTTGCTGGAATTGATTCCGCATCTGCTGGTCGCCGGCTTTTTCCATCATGCGAGTCATATGTTGATTCATCATGTGGATCCGATCGTTCATCTGATTCATCCGCTGTGACATTTCCTGCATCTGCTGCATCTGTTGGCTCATATGTTGCTGCTGCATGTGCTGCTGGCTGTAAGCAGCATTGGTGGACAACAGAGCTGCCATTATAAAGGTAAATACCCATGTTGCTGCTTTCATCTTCATCCTCTCTTATCTAAATTATTTGTATTTGAAGAGCTTTATCTCTTAAATTTACATAGAATTTTAAATAAGTGCCAGAAGAGGGTTGGATGAAGATTTTTATTTTTTGACTTATAATTTATTAACTATTAACCCAAAATATCTCAATCAAAATCCAATACACCATGTTCGTAAAGGGGATCGCTGATATTAAAAGAACCGTTCATATAACATTCGGCGGGTGGATGGCTGTTGCTTTATGGATGATGTTCATCTTGCCACATTCCGTTGCCGCCCAGGGGCAGTCAGACGGCCGGAACTACGTCAATCAGCACTACACCAAGGCGGAGTACCGCATCCCCATGCGGGATGGGACCGACCTTTATACGGCGGTTTATACGCCGAAGGATACGACTCAGGATTATCCCATTGTCCTGAAGCGCACGCCGTACACGTGCAGTCCTTATGGTCCCGAAGCCTACCCTGAAATGGTAGGGCCGAATCGCATTATGCTGGAAGAGGGGTATATCTTTGTGTGCCAGGATGTCCGCGGCCGGTATATGTCGGAGGGCAAGTACGACAATATGCGTCCCCACACGGAGGGGAAACTACCGGTAGATGAGGCCTCCGATGCATACGATACGGTGGAGTGGCTGCTGAACAATATCGACCATCATAACGGCAAAGTGGGACAGTGGGGCATCTCCTATCCCGGTTTTTATACCTCTGCGGCCTTGGCCGATCACCATCCGGCGCTTAAGGCCGCTTCTCCCCAGGCTCCCATCGCCGATTTCTTTTTTGACGATTTTCATCATCACGGGGCGTATTTTCTGAGTTATTTTTACGCTTCGGCGCTTTTTGGCTACCAGAAGGATACGATGACAAGTTCCCACTGGTTCCGGGATAAATTTCCCGAATTGCATACCCGCGACGGCTACCAGTTCTATATGGACCTCGGACCGCTTTCCAATGCCGACAAGTATTACGGGGAGGACAATTTTATGTGGCAGAATATCATTGCCCATCCCAATTACGACTCGTTCTGGAAAGAACGCAATATCCTGCCGCACCTGGAGGATGTGTCGGCCGCCGTATTGACGGTCGGCGGCTGGTTTGACGCCGAGGATCTGTACGGTCCCCTGAACACCTATCGCACCCTGGAAGAAAAGAACCCGGGCATTGAAAATAGCCTCGTCATGGGCCCCTGGTCGCACGGGCAGTGGCATTCCGAGGTCGTCCATTCGAAGGTCGGAGATATCTACTTTGGCGACAGCCTGAGTCACTACTATCACAAAAATATCGAAGCCCCGTTTTTCCGTCATCATTTAAAGGGCGGAGAAGAGCCGGATTTGCCCGAGGCCTATGTATATGATTCGGGATCCCTGGAGTGGGATACCTTTTCGGACTGGCCGCCGGAGCAGGTGGAGCAGAAGAAGCTATTTTTGAAGGAGGGTGAGAGCTTGAGTTGGAGCAAGCCGCGTCGGACCGACTCCTACACCGAGTATGTGAGTGATCCCCATGAACCGGTCCCCTATACCGACGACATCCGCTTCGTATTCACGCCGCAAAAATATATGACCGAAGATCAGCGGTTTGCGGGTCGCCGCCAGGATGTAATTACGTTTATTTCCGATACCTTGGAGCAGGATCTGACCCTGGCCGGGGATATGCTGGCCAACCTGTATGTATCGACCAACAAAACCGCCGCCGACTGGGTCGTGAAGCTGATCGATGTGTATCCGCCCAGCGTGAAAGAGGGTGAGCATACGGCGGAGGACGTGGAATTGGACAACTACTGGCAGATGGTCCGAAGTGAAGTGATTCGAGGACGATTTCGGGATAGTTATTCGGATCCCAAACCGTTTGAGCCGGGTAAAATCACCTACGTGGACTTACCCCTGCAGGATGTGTATCATACGTTCGAGCAGGGACATCGCATCATGATACAGGTTCAAAGCACCTGGTTCCCGCTGGTCGATCGAAATCCACAGTCGTATGTTCCCAATATTTTCAAGGCTGACAGCTCGGACTTCGTGGAGGCCACTCACCGCGTGTATCACTCCAACGAGCATCCCACGAACATCGAAGTTAAAGTGCTGAAGGAGCATTGACTTTGGGTAAGTGATTTAATTACTGAATATGCTCGCTGGTTCGGACAATGAACGTGGGTTTGAACGTGGGTCCAATGGCCCTTTCGTTTTTCCAATACTCTTGTAAAGCGGGCACTTTCCCATCGGATTTCGTGTTCCCCGGATTTGATGTGCGCGTTTAACAAATGAAAATAACAGGCGACCTCACCGCTGTCGCTTATGGAACGTCTGTAGTATAATTCAAGTTTATATGGAGTGAAGAATAACGGGGAGAAATATGCAGGCTCATTCTAAAAATAAATTCAGGATATCTTTTATGCGTAAATTAACCGTAGGATTGGTGGGTATAGCATTATTGGTAATTGGATGTGGAAATGGGCAACAGGAATCGCCCGGCGATCAGCAAGAAGAGGCAAAGACGGTTGCAGAAAAGGAAACCCAGCAAATGTCGCCGGATGATTCTGTATCGGCTGACTGGCAGATACGGCTGGATTATCCGGATCGGGGGAGTGAAGATGATATCACGATCGAGCAAACCAGTAAGGGATATCATATCGTCAGCGGTCCACGGGCTATATACTACAAGAAGGGGATGACCGCCATGGTGCCCTATCATTTTGAGGCCACTTTCACGCAGAATAATCAGCCGGGTCCGGAAGCCTATGGGCTTTTTGTCGGCGGAGAAAAACTGGAGTCCGATGACCAGGGATACCTCTACTTTTTAATTCGTGAAACCGGCGAATACCTGATTAAACGACGGGTAGGCAGCGAAACCGAAACGGTGGTCGGCTGGACGGCCTATGATGACATCCAATCGGTCAAGGAACAGGAAAAACCGGTCAACACCCTCGCCGTCGAAGCTGCGTCCGACAGCCTGCACTTCATGATAAACGGCGAACAAGTAACCAAAATACCCCAGGAGCAAATTCAATATACCGAGGGACAAACGGGCTTGCGCATCAATCACCGGCTGGACTTGACCGTGGAGGATATAAAGCTGGAATATAGATAGCCCTCGCTTTGCTCGGGAATTGGAAATTTAAGATTTAAAATTTGGTCGCATTTCAAGATTGAGAGTTTTTCAATCCAAAAGCAACGTTGATTTCAATTTCTCGTGAAGTTGTTGGTTCCA
>CAJXOW010000078.1 GCA_913057825.1 uncultured Balneolaceae bacterium
GCATCCCTGATGACGGGACTCTATCCCCACCAGGCGGGGATCGGATTCTTTGCCGGTGATCGACCCAATAATCCCCCGGGATACCGCGGTAAATTACAACCCCGTGCCGTTACGGTGGCGGAAGTACTCAAGCAGTCAGGTTACCGAACCTTTATGACCGGTAAATGGCACGTCGGCGAACCGGCTCCGACGGAGCAGGGTTTTGAGCAGTTCTACGGTTTTGATCATGGCTATGCCGCCAATTCCTGGAACGAGGATATGATGATTCGCCTGCCGGAAGGCGCCGACAAGATTGAATACGGGGATGGCGAGTTTTTTGACTCGGATGCCTTTACGGATTACGCTCTGAAATTTATTAAAGATGCCGAGAAGGAGACTCCTGACAAACCGTGGTTTACTTTTGTCTCTTATCATGCTCCCCACTTCCCGGTACAGGCCCCTCAAAAATATATCAACCGGTACAAGAAAAAATACCAGGCCGGATGGGATCAGCTGCGAGAAGAGCGACTGGCCCGTATGAAACGTATCGGCATTTTGCCCGAAGATGCAGAGCTTTCGCCGCGAAGTTCCATTCCGCTTCCCCGTGTAGCCAAAGAGCATGGGGTGCCGGGTGACCTGGAAAGCAATCCGGCGTGGTCGGAGATTCCGGACGACCGTCAGAAGGATCTTGCACGACGTATGGCGGTTTATGCAGGCATGGTAGATAATATGGACGACAATATAGGGCGCATGGTGGAGCACCTGCGCGAGACGGGCGAGTTGGACAACACATTAATTCTCTTCGTAAGCGATAACGGCGCCTGCGCCGAATGGGGTCCCTATGGGTTCGACCTCCCGCAGCGTATGTTGGACGCCAAGAAGCCCGGACAAGGGATCGGCGGCGGTACACCCGGTCTGCCAAGCAAGCTGTACAAAGGCGAGGAATTGGATGAAATGGGCGGGCCCGGAACCGGAATTGCGTACGGATCCGGTTGGGCCAACGTGTCGAATACCCCGTGGAGTGAGTACAAGCATTACACGTACGAGGGCGGTATTGGAACCCCGTTTATCGCTCACTGGCCCGACAAGATCAAGGGTAAGACCGAGGGTGCCATTCGTCATCAGCCGAGCTTCCTGTTCGATATTACAGCTACAATCATCGATGTGGCCGGGGCTGATTATCCGGAGAAGTTCGACGGAAACGAAATCGAACCGCTGGAAGGTAAAAGCCTGATGCCTGTTATGTTCGGCAGGACCCTCGAAGAACGTCCGCTGGTGTACGAACACACCGGAAACGCCGCTATTCGATATGGCGACTGGAAGATGGTTGGCAAGAATGTGCTCGACGGACAAGGCATGGTCGATAATCCCGACTGGAAACTCTACAACATCGCGGAAGATCGCTCCGAGATTTATGACTTGTCGGCCGAATACCCGCAGGTGCTGGATAAGCTGGAGCAGAAATTCATGAAAGAAGCAGAACGAACCTACATCTTCCCGCGACCCGGCGAGTAATTTCCTGTAGTGCAAGCAATTGGCTGAACCAAGCCGGTCCTGTTTTTGCGGGATCGGCTTTTTTATTATAAGTCGGCCTATTCTCCTTTGTAAAATTCAACCAGTGCTTCTATTACGAAGTCTGGATTGTCAGAGATAGCGGACTTGCCTGCATTAGGCACCTTCAATAGTTGGCTGTTTGGATACGTTCGTATCCAGGAATTTTGCATTGCAACCCCGGCCGGGTCATTTTTACCGTGGATAATTAAGACGGGTGCTGAAATGTGATCCACGGTAGATATATAATTCCAGTCACCAAAATATCTTGGCACAAGTTGAGCCGTAATTTGGTAGTAGTATTTGACAGCTTCTGATGGGGCTTGGCAGGTCGTTCCCTGGTAGTGAATTGACGTCCCCCGCAAGCGAGCTATTTTGCGAGTTACTGCTTCGTACTTGCGGCAGATCTTTCGGGGGTTTTTTGCTGTACCTTGCAGTAATAATTGCAGAAGGTGTGACGCTTTGTTGGTTAATGTGGTATCGATTGAACTGGTGTCTTGCCGGGCTCGATCTTTATAGTAGTTTGCAGCAGCAGACCTTGTCGCTCCCGTGGCGCTGTGGAAGACTATGCGCTTTAATTTTTTGGGATGTTGTTGGCTGTATTCGGCAGCTAGAATAGCGCCAAAGGAGTGAGTAAAAATATTCATCTTATCCAACTTAAAATATCGGCGCACCGCTTCGAGATCTTCCACAAAGTACTTTGGTCGGAGTTTGGATCTGTCTTTCGGAAGTACCGATCGACCACCCCCGCGTTGATCATAAAAAATCAGGGTAACATGTTCAGCCAGTGGTTTAATATCCGGAAGAATAGAGTACATCCCGGCACCGGGTCCCCCGTGCACAACAACGACCGAGTCCGGACCATTACCAATTACTCGATAATAGATGGAGTCCCGATCCGCCCCTTGCAGATAACCTTCAGTAGCTTTGACGACCGTCTCCTTTGTCTGACCAAATCCCAAAGTAGATAATATCAACAAGATCAATAGGCCGGGTATGATATAAAGTGGAAGTCTCAACAATACCTCCGGTCTTCAAAATCTTTATACCCCTTCTTTGTCAATTCTTCCAACTCCGCAAAGAGCTGCTCTTCCACCGATTTGAAATTAAAGCATGATTTGCCCTGCATGCGTTTTTTCAATTCGGGGGATATGTTTTGTAGCAGGTCGGGGTTGACATAGACCGGCATCAGGTGATAACTCACGTAGTTCTTGTTTATTTCCACCCCGCCAAACCACATCCGTTTTTGATTGTTCTTGATATGATTGGTATAGATCGACAGTTTTTGATCGGTATCTTCCTTACAGTTCAACCGTGTTGCATAGGGAAGCATAATTTGGCGTAACTTCTTGAAAACCTCGCTAAATTGATCGTTCATGAGGGATAGATCCACTTTTGGTTATGATCGTTAAATGTTCCCTGAATTATCGGGATGATAAATAAAGCATTGTTGTACTGGACAGGTACTTAACTAAAGTTATTTACCTGCAATGACTAATGCGAAATATACTATTTCAAAATACATATCTTGCTCTTGTTGGATACTGTAGCTCTCAAATTATTTAAATATATGAAGGAATTTCAGAAGTTGGAACGGGAGGCAAGAAAAGTTCAAGAAGGTTTGTGGAAGTAGCGGGACCCGAAATTATACTTCGATGAGAAGAGGCTAATGGATTTTATAATCAGATTGAGTAAATTGCGAAATTAAAAAGCCGAACCCGGTTTCATATGACCGGTGTTCGGCTTTCGGGTCGTGTTTGGGATCACAACCGGGATCTATAAAACAATCTGACCGAATTTAGTTCATCCGTTCGATCGTGACTTTGGCAATCGGTTCATCCCAACCGTAAACTTCGGGTTCGAGGTCGCCGCTGCCCTGGATACCCTGGTGGAAACGAATGCGCTCTTCGGTGGGAACACGTACCAGCGGACTGCCGCAACAAGGGCCGGGAATGTGTTTGGTCATCTCGGTATTTTCTTCGGTCCCGGCATCATAAGATCTCAGGTGAAAGGTCTTGGATCCCTTACGGGGCAAGTTCACCTTGTCCATGCCGGTAAATCCGTCGTTCGTGTTGACCAACATGCTTACGAAGCTGATCTTGTGATTTTTCTGATTGGCCTGGAAGGTTATTTCAGTAGATTGACCCGGCAATATCACTCCGCCGCCGGTCTGTACATCGTAGACCAGGCTGGAGTTGTTTAGCAGATCCAATAGCGGACCGTTAACGGCGTCTTCGGCAACTTGCCGAATTTCATCCGATGCCATCCCGCCAATATGGAAGATCCGGAAGTTGGATTGATGCGTGGCGACCACCGGGGGCGATAACGGCTGACTCGCTCCGGGACCGGTGGCGGGCGACAGGTTTTCAATGGTCAATTTATAGGTCGCATCGAACGATTGAACCGAATTGGCATCCGTATTTTCAGATGTATAATCATCGCTACTGGCCTGCGAGGCCGATGTAGAGTTCATCGGATCGGAATTACACGAGAAAATCAAAAAGGCTAACCCTAAGAGGGGTAAAAAACGTTTGACTTGAATCATAGCAGTACCTCCTGTTTGGTTTGTATTATTTATTTCATAACAGGAAGTAACTTATCGGCTGGAAGGATTCGAATCGTCACGGGGAAGTCACGAAATTGTAACATTTATATAAAGGCCAGTTTCGGGCGGGCCTTTATAGCTCCAGGCTCCACGTACCGGATCAAAGATCCAAGGTGTTGATACCGGTAAAGAAATTCAGAATGCCCTGCATTTTGCCGAGCACACCACAGGTTGGAGTGCCCACGTGAACGGCGGATAACTGGATTACGATGATTTCAGCAAAGAAGCCATAAAGACGGTTAAATATGTAAAAACGAATCAACCGAGAAAGAAAGCCGTTTGGGTTGGCAATTCGTAATGCATATGCAGTCGCTTGTAAGAGGGGAGCATTACAATGCTTGCCTCTTTTTAATGCAGCTGAGTTAGCCCGACAGGGTCAAAAATTTATAACCGCCCTTGCTTGCACTCCCTGAAGTGCGTTGTGTCGGTTGAATCCGGGGGTAATTGCAAATTGATTTAACCGAATGATGCGATCGTTATGTTCCTCGATAGCGTCTATGGCAGTAAGAAGATTGTATGCAATGCTTGAGAGATACGTCGCGGTCAATATATAAAAGCCTACGTCCGACTTAACGTCAGTTTGGAAATAGGGCCTTCTTTCCTTCCCGTTAAGCAGATCCGCCACACCTGTACTTAATCCCCGGTCGCTGCTGTGCATAGCAATACTGAGTAAACTGCGCGTTGCAAATCCAACGACCGCCCGTCCATTGTCTTCGGCGTATATACTGGCAATGGTTGGTCCGATAATCAAACCAAGTTCCGATACAAGTTTGCCGATATCCTCGGGATGGGGATTCATCGCAATGCTGGTGCCTATAAATAATGGTCCCAATGTAGCTAATCCGGAGCTGAATAAAGCCGATTCAGTATCTTTTAGCTGGTTTCTCCATGATTTATGATGGGTTGTATCCGTCGGTAAATGCGCTGGTGAAAGGTCAAAATCGGGCTGCCTTTGAGGTTGGAAGCGGTTTTGCCCGATCGAGTGAAATTGATTGATCTCTGATTTTTCAGCAATGTAGTTTACCGATACCCCGGAGCTATTTTGGTCCATAAATTGTGCTCGACCCTTCTGAAATGATGCCAGAACGAAGGGTATTGTTAGAAGCAGAAAAAAGCCGCAGGATAAAAATGTACGATGGTACATAGGGCTATATGGCTATTTTTTAAATGGCCGGGAGGTATCTGACCCGGACTTCGCTTCCATGAATAAGTTTTAATTTTTTGTAAAATCAAATCTGTTTATGAAATTGTAAACTGACAAACGTTCTGATTGATTCAAAATAAATTCTTCAGAGGGAAGGGGTTGTATGAAGGATAGGTCGATCCAAAACTTTTTCTGCCTGCTGGTATGTACGGTGTTGCTGGGGGTATCCTGCAGCCCGGCCGGTAAATATGAGGTACGTCGTAATCTGTCAACTCCAGCCGATTCGAGTGAAGCATCATCAACGCAATATGGAGAAAATATTAGAGGTGAACTGCAACTCAGTTCAGATACGACGGAGTCTAACCCTTACTTGAAAGTACATATGGATAACGGTGATCTGTATGTACTTGAAGAAAGTACTTTATTGAAGAAGGAAAGAGCAGTTAAGGGTTCCGGTTATCAATTGAATCCCTCACGTAAAAGGGTTTCTCGTGGGAAGTACTACATCGGAGTTGATTCGGTGGCTATAATGGAGACGAACAAATTAACAAGCTCTGCAGCTTTTACCGGGATGATGATTTATACCGGGGCATCAGCCGTTATGTCCGGTCTCTGCCTGGCTAATCCCAAAGCCTGTTTCGGTTCCTGTCCCACGTTTTATGTCCAGTAGGAGGGGGAAGAGACGTTAAAAGCGGAGGGATTTTCTTCCAGTTTTGCCCCATCGCTGGAGAAAGCGGACCTGGATGCATTACCGGGCGTCAAGGCGAATGGGAAGAGGATAGAGCTTACGATGAAAAACGAAGCCCTGGAAACGCATTTGGTGCGTCGAGCAGATCTATGGGCCGTCCCGAAAGCGACTCCGAAACAAGAAGTGTATGCGGATCAGGATGAGCGTTTTTGGCAGGCGAATGGAGTACAAAAGCCGACGGGTTGCCGAAGTGAGGTTGATTCCTGTCTTGAGGAAATACAGGTGCTCGACGGCAATGAATACGTCCAACCAGCAGATTCCAACGATTTATTAACCGGGGAGGTACTGGAAATAAATTTTGAATCCAATGCCCTTGAAAGCGATACATTGGGCCTGGTCATCGCTCAACGCCAGTCGCTGCTCACCACGTTTTTGTTTTACCAGGCACTCGATTATATGGGATCGGATGTCGGCAACTGGTTTGCCCGACTTGAGCGAACGGCAGCCATGTATGAAGGAAATTCCTTTCTCGGAAAACTTCGAGGGATTAAGGTTCAGGGATACTCGATGGGACAGCAACGATGGAAGACCATTGGCACTATCCGGGAAAGAGGTCCGCTGGCCAGTGATGTTCAAGTAGTACGAGTTCCGGGCAACGTTAAAACGGACCAATTCAGATTGAAGATGATTCGGGGCAATTATCGTATCGACTATGTAGCGCTGACCGGTCTCGGAAAACAGGTCGAACCGCTGAAAATGTCGCCGGCTAGCATCCTATATAAGGGAGAGCGTGATACTGCTGCTTTGCTGTCGCTTACCGATTCTACTCGTACGCTGACCACGCTGCCGGGAGACGTCTACCGGCTGCAGTATAAACTGCCGAATACCAAAGACTATGCTTTCTTTTTAAACAGCAAAGGATACTATCTGGAGTGGATGCGTCCGCAGTGGTTGAGGGAGTCGAAACCGGGCAAGTTAACCGAGCTGATATTTAACCCGGACAAAACGCTGGAAGATCTGGCGCCGAAGTACAAGAAAATTGAACAAAAAATGCGAAAATTATTCTGGCAGAGTCGATATGCGACACCTTCGTACCAATAGCAAATGGCTGGTTGGGTTGCTCGCTTCATTGATGCTCGCGGCGGGATGCAAAACAACACAGGCACCGACGGGGTACCTTCCCGATCCGCGAGAGATGAAAACCCATCCTTATGGGGGATGGGCGGATGTGTATCTGAAGCCGATGAGCGAAGTTAAAGTGCCGGCCGATTCACTGCCGCCGCCCATGCAGACTGACATGTTTAATCCTGATATTCCCTATTCAGGGGAATTGCTGGCGGTGGACAGGGATACGCTCTATATAAAAACTTCACAGGGATTGGCGAAACTGCCCCGTCAATATATTCATAATGTGGATTTACAGGGATACGATTCGGGTTTTAGCTTTTACGTTGGTACCACGATTATCGGCGTACTTACTACGGTGTCCCACGGCTGGTTTCTGGCCCTGAGCGCTCCATTGTGGATCTTGTTCGGGACCATCGCGGGATCTGCCCAATCCAATATTCCCGTATACGAATATCCCGACAAAAACTCCTGGGGCGAACTACGGCTGTTTGCCCGTTTCCCCCAAGGCATTCCCGGGGAAATGACCCACAACGAACTGGATTCCCTATTTGAAGTCAAGATCGATACAACCCGAATAAAATAACCTGTAAAAATGTAACTTAAGGCAATAAAAGCTTAAACAATTCAAGGCCTCCAGCCTCCAACCTCCAGCTTCGAGCCTCGAGCGAGGTAAAAGGTGAACGAGAAGTTCACCTTTTACCTCTTATCATTTGCTAGATTCAGCATCCACTCTTTAAACCGCTCCGAACTGTAGTCGGCGATCCCTTCTCGTTTATAAACGATTTGTCCCTCCTTCGACACGATAAAAGTCGTGGGAATATACTGATGCTCAAATACTCCGGGGAATCCTGAAACGGGAAACATATAGGGCATGGGAAAATCCTTTCGCTCCATGAAGTTCCGCGCTTTCTGATGATTTTCGTCCAGGGAGATGAGCAGGAAACGGATATCCTCGTGATCTCCCACTTCGCCGTATAGATTCTCAATTGTGGGCATTTCAGCCACGCACGGCGGACACCAACTGGCCCAGAAGTTGATAAACAATACCTTCCCTTTATATTTACCTAACCGAAGTTCTTCTCCATCAAGTTGCGCCAGGGTAAAATCATAATCCGAACTCCTTAAATCCGGTCCGGCCACTTTTTCTATTTCGGTGGTTTCTGCATCAAAAATACCTGTCCACAGCAACGCCCGCTGCATCGTACCGATAACTTCGGTGTGCCAACCGGTAATATAAAGAATGCCTATGACCGCCAGGATGCCGCCCCACTCAAAAGCAGATTTTTTTAATCGTTTTTTGCTACTGGATTTGTCGGTTTCTCTTTTTTTTGCCATTGGATGGAATTAATAATACTTAATTATAAAGTATAGATATTAAGTGAATTTAACTTGATTAATTTCACGGTTTAGATTAGTGTCCACATTAACTATCCTTAAAAGTAAATTATCCGGAACTAGTTCATGTCGGATAAATGCTGAGACTATTTTAACTGGGTTGGTTGACATATTAGATATACATGCAGGGATCTGTCGAATTTCCTTTGATCATTCATTATCTGTGATAACGTTATAATATACGTTGTTTATTGCCATATATGAGCGTTTTCAGTGGCATGCTGGAAATGGAGGAGTTGTTCGATGGATCTTATATATACAGAAAACCTATAACACAGGGGCTGTCAGTTAATAATTATCGCCTTTTGAACAGGGATATCCTGGTGATTCAACCCAATAGTCTAACGATAACTTGTTCAATTAGGAAACAATTTCCATGAAACATACCGTATTAGCAGTGGATGACGAACGATCATTCCACATGCTCCTGGACCGCATGATCGGGGAGGAGTTTGATGTACTGCATGCCTATGATGCCCAGGAAGCTATTGATAAGCTGGCTGAGGAAGCCATACACCTCGTTCTTTGTGATTTCCAGATGCCCGGTATCGACGGGCTGCAATTCCTGGAGTCCGTCCAAATAGACCAGAAGAAAAAAGATATACCGGTATTGATGGTGACCGGCTATGAGTCTGACGAAATTGAACGAAAAGCTTATGACCTGGGAGCAG
This sequence comes from uncultured Balneolaceae bacterium, assembly GCA_913057825.1. Lineage (GTDB taxonomy): Bacteria > Bacteroidota > Rhodothermia > Balneolales > Balneolaceae > CAJXOW01. The sequence goes on from CAJXOW010000078.1 coordinate 9,162, forward strand.
CCGACTTTATATCAAAAACCGAGATTGCCGATGACAGTGAAAAATTGCTGGAACGCATCCGATTGAAGCTTATTTCGGATATTGATTTACCTAAACTGGATGAAGAGCTGGAAAGTCAAAAAAAGAGAGTGATAAATCGCGTTTTGCAAGTGGCATTGAAGCGTGATTTTGATGCTTTGTCTGACGTAGTGGTAGAATGTCTTAACGAGAGTTTTAATACGGAGATTGTTTCGGTTTGGGCTATAGACCGTGAACAACCTCGTCTGCTGAGCTCAAACTTCAATGATGAAACCTTTTCTCTTTCGGCTGAGGGATTGATGCAGGATCTTGGATACAAGAAAGCTTTGGAACAAGGGAAACCTTATTTAAATAATTACTGCATGGATAATGAGTCCCATGCTATAAAGGAACTATGTAAAAAACGGAATTTAAGTGCCCAGGTGGGGGCTCCCTTGTTTGGCATTACAGAGAAAAATTTGTTAATGCAGGATCTGGATGTTTCTCCTGACGTTGATGTCTACGCCTATGTATTACTTTTGAGGTCAGAACTTTTTTCCAGCAGGGAGTTTGAACTGTTGTCCGATTTATGTGTACGTATTGGCGCTATTATGTGGCGGCTTCATCAACAAGAACAGGTGCAGTAACTCTATGACTCCACAACATGTTACACTGGTTATTGAAGGGGGATACCCTTGGTACTTTGGCGGGGTGAGTGAATGGACCTGTCAGTATCTAAAACATTTTGACTCGACCCGCTTTTCGATTGTCCAAATTGCGACCAAACCCTGGCGTAATGCTCCTCTCGATGAAGCAATTTATCAACTTGGAGATAACATTGAGCATTTCTTTCAAATTGCACCTCCTGATTTGTCCAATGCTTTTCGTGAAGTAAAATGCTGGGCGAACGGACAGGTGGATCAACTACCTTCTTATGCCGTTTCTGATATGGTTCACATCACCAATACTGGTCTGGCCGGCATTTTGGGTATCCAAATGGGGAAAAGGTTTGACAGTCAAACGATTCTGACCGAACATGCTATTTACTGGAAAGAGATCGAACGGGGGGCCCGGGCGCTGGAGTGCGGGTTCAAAGTGGATAAGTACGGTAATCAAAAGCAGGTACAACAAACGTTCAAAAAACTGGCCCAATATACTTATCAACACACAGAGCAAATCTTTTCCGTTTCTAAAAGCAATCAGCCGTATCAAAAGGAGCTCGGAGCGGATGCTGTCACCTATATTCCCAATGGAGTAGAGCGAAGTGAGTTGACTACCCGCAAGATTAATGCTCCCGGCAAGGAGTTAACGGCAGGTTGGATAGGTCGCTGCGCTGATATCAAGAATCCACTTCGCTTTATGGATGTTGCCGATGCTCTTCAAAAACGATATAGGCACAGCGTTAAGTTCACAATGCTATTGAGCGAGACCGAGGAGCGAGATCTGAAGCGACGGGTTATGAAGCGGGCTGAAGATATTCCTTCATTGACCCTTCACTGGAATAAAAGGGCCTATCGGTTTATCGATGCAATGGACATGTTGCTTTTAACTAGCAGAAGTGAATCGCAACCGCTGGTTTTGCTGGAAGCGTTGGCTCATAAAGTGCTTCCATTTGGATGGGAAATCGGGGATGCCCGATCGGAGCTCGGTATTTTTGTAGAACAAGGCGTTCCATTGCAAACCCTGATAAACAAAATTGATACTCTGTGGAATGATCCCGTCCAGTGGGAAAGTGAAGTTGAGCGGCGGTTTGAATATGTAAGTCGTTATCACACGTGGGACCGTATTTTCGATGAATACCGAAAACACTATTCGAACTTGTAACACCACAGAGAAGTCTAGCATTATTTGAATTAATCTCTAGCTATGAGCTCGAATCCCAAAGTTTTGTTTCAAACTGAAGCCTCGTATCCGTACGAGGGAGGCGGTGTAGCGACGTGGGCTCATATATTATGTAGTGAACTGGCAGATGATATCGATTTTCACATATTTGCCATTACGGGACAGCCTAATGTTGATCTTAAATACGATCTGCCTCGCAGTATCAAAGAGATAACACATGTTCCGCTCTGGGGAGCTGAGCAGCCGGTGGACTATTATGAACCGGAACGGCCCTTTTCCGATATTGTTTCCGCAAAATTGCGCACTACCGACCGGGTTGTTCAAACCTATTTTGAACCGCTTTTCCGAGATTTCCTGGATGCTCTTTTTCGACCCGAATCCTCGGAACACAACTTTGGGGAACTGATCTATGGTTTCTGGCTTTATTGCCGCTATTATGATTACAAAGTTACGATGCAAAATCGTCGCTTGTGGGAAATTTTTCGTGAACAAATTTACAACCGTTATCCCACGGATAAGCTGGATCTTTATATGAAGGAGATGTCCCTCCGCGACGTAACCTTTGCCATGCGTTGGCTCTATCATTTCTTGATGCCGGTGGATGTGGGGCTTTCCGATGTAGATATTACCCATGCCACACTCTCGGGTTTTCCCGGAATTCCCTCTATCGTTCAGCGCTATCACAAGGGAACTCCTTTTATAATTACAGACCACGGGGTGTGGATGCGTGAACAGTACATCAACGTGCATAACGCTGAATTTGAATACTACTCCAAGAAATTTTTGCTCGATCTGTCCTATTGCATGGTTCGCGCCGTCTATGAAAATTCAGACCATATTCTACCGGTTACCCGTATTCATGAACCATGGGAGAAAAGAATGGGAGCGACACCGGAAAAAATCGAGGCGATTTACAATGGAATAGATTCAGAGACCTTTTCCCCACAGCCCAAACCGCCGAAAACGCAGGATATCCCCACGGTGGTAGCGGTAGCCCAGGTATTTCCGTTGAAGGACATTGAAACGATGATCCGTTCGTGCGACTATGCTCGACGGGAAATTCCCGATATCCAATATCGGGTGTATGGTAGTCTCGACGTAAACCCCGAATACGCCAAACGATGTCAAAACCTGGTTAAAGAGCTTGAATTAGAAGATCATTTTATTTTCGGGGGATTCCATGAAAATCCGTCGGAAGTCTATAATGAGGGAGACCTTACCATTTTAAGTTCCATTTCGGAGGGTGTGCCCTATACCATTCTGGAGTCGATGAGCTGTGCCCGGCCGGTTGTGGCAACGGATGTGGGAGGCGTACGGGAAGCCATCGAAGGATGCGGGGTTATTTGCAAACCCGCGGATCCCGAAGATCTGGCAAAGGGGGTGGTCGAGCTGTTGAAAGACGATCAAAAACGTATTGAATTGGGAAGGAAATCACGTGAGCGCGTTTTACTGCATTATACTCGCGAGAAAACGGTTACCAATTACAAAGAGACCTATCATAAATGGCAAGAAAAAGACCTGCAGCCGGCTTGCTATGAAATAGATAACGATTCGGTAAACCGTATCCAACAACACATTGATCCCGTAAATGATGCACGCTGATCACGATAACTTGACGTATGAACTCGAGCGGGAGAGGATCGACCAGCTGGTGGATGATCTCGAGGAGTCGGTGGGTGATGTGGTTAATCGTGAAGCGGTTGCGGCCATGCTGGAGTCTCGGGGGGTAAGGGATATCGATGCCCAAAAGGAGTATGGCTGTAACGATATTTTCGATCTCGCTGATGCGGTATTTAAAAAGTTGAAACACCGCAGGCTGAGACAACGGATTGAGGGAAGGAGCAATGGTAAAGGCAAACTGCGGGCCCAGAGCGTGATAAAGCGGGTGCTTACGTTCCTTAAATATTATGGGTATGGATTGTTGTTTACGATGCCGCTCTTTTCACAGATCATTGCGATCCTTTTCTTCGAGTACTCTCTGTGGGCCTGGCTCGATTTTAATGAGGCACAGGCGACGATTGTGGCAATGGGTACGATCTCGGCATTTATTATAACGGGAGGGTTCAGCCTGGCGATCGGACGGGAGATATCCCACTATAAGAGCCTTGATAACTATTATCTGGCTTCCTATATGTCGCGATACCTTTTTATAGCCGGGATTCTGGCCCTTTTTGGTTTCTGGTTTCTGATTTATACCGTAAATGCCATGATACCATTTTATCCCCATCAGATGCTGGGTATTGGGGGCATATATATGGTTCTAATCGGTATTTGGCTGTTGGCTTCTGCCGTGCTGTATGCATTACGACAACATCTGACAATTTTAATCAGTGTTCTTATTGGCACCGTGGTAGTGATACTGCTCATGAATACAACGCTCATTGGTATTTATTGGGCGCACTGGATTGGATTAAGCACGGCGAATCTATTGATGATCGGATACTCATTTCTGTTCTTTAGAATTAAATTCAGATCGGGACAGTTTACAGAAGATCAGAAAAAGCCCCGCCTCGAAGCGAAGTATTACAATAATTATCGGTATTTTATGTATGGGATGCTGTATTTCTTATTTTTGTTCAGCGATCGCTTGCTGGCCTGGTCGACCGGCGAAACCCCGCCGGCGTATATTATCTGGTTTGATACTCCCTACGAGCTTGGAATGGACTGGGCCCTTATCAGTTTGGTTCTGATTATTGCTTCGGTAGAGTACAGTATCAATAATTTTTCAAAACTGCTGTTTCCAATCGAACAAAAGGCGGTCCTTAGTCAACTGGCTGAATTCCGCAATTATTTCAAGAATTATTATGCACGTCAGCTGTCCATTCTGTTCGCAGTGGGCATGATTAGCATAGTATTAAACTATATCCTGGTTAGTAGTTTGGAGGTGTATCAACATCAAATAGAGGAGATTCGGCAATTTTTTGCCAGTCCGATTACTACAGAGGTTTTTTGGTACGGCAGTGTCAGTTACCTGTTTATGTCGATTGGACTGTTGAATGCGCTGTTTTTTTTCACCTTGGGTCGTCCCCGGAATATTTTATATTCATTAATAATTGCAACGGTTGTTAATATTCTTGTGGGATTTATTTGCAGCCGCATGATAGCCTATCAATACGCCGTAGTGGGGTTGCTGGCAGGGTCTGTAACTTTTGCTGCAATAACGAGTTATTTTATGCGCGACTGCCTTCACAACCTGGATTATTATTTCTATTCATCCTACTAAAGAGAGGAGAACTGTGATATTAAATAGAATACTGACATATATAAAGAAAGTCGGCACCCGGTTATACCGGGCTTTTCGCTTTCGCCTGTTTGAAGATGAAGAAGAAAGCCGTCTATGGAGAGGAGCGCTGCACTACTTGTTTAAGGATCGTCAACCGGAGTTTGAAGAAGTTGCAGCCTGGTGCAACCAGATTTATCGAGCTCCTATCCACGCCATTTACAAGAAAAGCGGAAGCGAAAATCTACGTTTGTTTCGTCGACACCTCCATATAAATAATCAAGACAAAGGATCAGAAGAAGAGGAAAGGTTCGGGCTGTTTTACGAATTGGAGCGAAATGTACCCCTGTTTGCTTCGACGCCCACCCCTTCCCGAGAAGTAAGTGAGTTGGAGACCATGATTCGAAACTTGCCTCCAAAACTTCCATTTAGTGATAAATATACCCGCTATGAGGTTACCAAATTAAGTATGGGGGAATCACATTCTATACCTATATACAAGGATCAGACTTTTTGGGGGATTTATATAGTCGGACCAAATCCGGGATTGCCCCGTCAACTTAAGGATAAGAAACAGCTAATTTCCAGGGTATTATCAAAGTGGATAACCGACCTGGATAGCCGGAACAAAGAAGTTAGTCGACAGTATGTCAACCAATGGGAACGACGGGTGGGTTCATTGGGGACCGGAGCATTCAATATCGAACATATGAGTTTATTTTTGCTTCGCTATTATCGCAAGATACGTTCAATAGAGGGGGTTGGTTTGTTTGAAATAAACGGACCATGGGTGCATGCGATAGCACAGCAAGGATTTGATGAGACGCTGATGAATCAACTTTCTGATGCAAAGGTCGAGGAAGTGTTTGGTACGAAGTCCGAGGTCTCGTCTGATAATCGTCACCTAAACGAAATTTGTGAATCATATGGTATAGATGAAGTTGAGTTGATATCACTGGATACAGTATATAGTGATGCTTTTCTGTTGATTGGTACCAATGGGGCGGGATTATCAACAAAGGATTTGCTGGAAGACCGGGAACTGAATCAGATCGTTCAAACGCTTTCAGAATTGCTGAATTACAGGCAATCGAATGAGCAAATCGGGGAAACCCTGATCGATACCTATTATCATTTGATACGGGATCGAGAAAAACGACGTGAGAAAACCCGGTATCATACACTGCGTATGGTCGCACTGGCAGATCATTTTGCAGATGCCTTCGGGCTGGATGAGGATGATAAGCAAAAACTAAAGATGACAGCCCGCCTCCATGATATAGGATATCTGGGATCTTTAAGTCAGCGAAGCCAGATAAATATTTCGGAGGATCTGGAACATCCTCTTATCGGTCGAAAAATGATTGATCCGCTGCCACTTCCAGAGGAAACCAAACAGGGAGTTGCTACGCACCACGAGTGGGTAAACGGGCAGGGTACACCGCGTGGTTTACAGGAGGATGACATTCCATGGACCGGAAAAATTATCGGCCTGCTGGAGTTTGTGGTGGAATCTATTGAAGAGAAGGTGGAAGAGGGCCGTAATGATATTAAAGAGAAGCGGAATGTGGAGGATATTATTGAACAAGTTATAGAACGGGCTGACCAACAGTTCGACATGATTTTGGTACCTACAATCAATGAACTATTAAATAATATCGGGTGGAAACAGCTATGTGCACTAGGTACGGAGGACGAGGAACGCTCCTGATTAGACTGGGACTTCTCTTAGTTCTGATGGTTGGTCTCGGTGGATGTAAGCAACAGGAGAAATTGCTAAAATTTGGAATTCACTACGGTAAAGTCTCCGTTAGTGATATCCGTGGGTATGATCTGGTTA
>CAJXOW010000079.1 GCA_913057825.1 uncultured Balneolaceae bacterium
GAGCAGAGATGACCCATTCTAATTGGACAAAACAAATTAAATTACATAAATAAGCACACACTAAACTATCAATAGAAATGAGAGTGAATCATGGTTCAAAACAGTGAAAAAGTTCGGGAGAGCGTACAAAAAATCCTGTCGGACTCAAAAATACGCAAAAACTGTCTTAAAATATTAGCAGCAAATATCAAACATGCAGATGAGGCAGGCAGTCATAAATGGTGCACTCATTTAAAATCTAATAAAATCAGATTATTGGTTGGGAGTATTATAGCCTGTACAATCCAAGAAAATGAAATTTGGATTCCACTGGATCAAAAATCCCTGGAAGAATACCAAGAAATTAAGGAACTGCTTAACTCTTCAGAGTACTGGAGATGGGATACAGAAGAATATCCTGAGTATAAAAAGGTGCCTTCGAAAAATGGTTATTACCGCCCAAATGATGATTTAAAAATCTGGGATAAAATCAGACCCTTACATTTTCAGTTTATTCAAAAGGTAGCGTATAAATTTGATCACCTGCTTACATCCAGCCAAAAAAATCATGAACCTACTTTGTTGGAATACATTGATAACGAATTAGATCAAACACTGCCAAAACCTGATATCGACTTTCCAATTAATCAAATCACCAGTATTCAAGATATTTTTGAAGCACATAAAGAAATACTGGAATTAAATATACCCACTACTGAAAAACAGTCATTAATTAATAGTCGGATTGGCCAAGGAAGATTTAGAACTAATCTAAAAATATACTGGAATAATAAGTGTGCTGTAACTGTAAGCTTCCCTGATTTTCACCAGATTTAATTTGGAGATTTTTCGTAAATTTAAGCACTATGAAAAAATCACGTTTCTCCGAATCTCAAATCGTCTCTATCCTCAACCAGCAGGAACAAGGGATGAAGGTGGCCGATATCTGTCGGCAACATGAAATAGCCACCGCTACCTTCTATAACTGGAAGGCGAAGTACGGGGGCATGGAAGTCAGCGATCTGAAGCGCATGAAGGAGCTCGAGCGGGAAAACTCCCAGCTTAAACGGATGTATTCCGAATTAAGTTTGGTGCATCATGCACTGAAAGATGCTGTTGAAAAAAAGCTGGGCGGCTCGGTCTAAAGCGGGAGCTGGTTGATTATTTGATCGAAGAGCATCAGATCAGCCAAAGTCGAGCATGTGACGCCAGTTCGCTTCCGTGAAGTACCTATCGGTACAAACCAAAACCGAAAGCGGATGGACCCGTTATCGATGCCTTGAACGGGTTAATCGAAAAGCATCCTGCTATCGGCTTTTGGCAGTGCTTTCACCGATTGAGGTTGCAAGGCTATCGTTGGAACCATAAGCGAGTCTACAGAGTCTATACGCACATGGGACTGAACATTCGACGCAGAGCAAAGAAACGACTGCCCGCACGCGTGAAACAAAAGCTGTTCCAGCCCGACGAACCCAATCAGGTGTGGAGTCTGGATTTTATGTCCGACAGCCTGTGGGACGGACGCAGCTTTCGTCTGTTGAATGTTATTGATGATTTTAACCGCCAGGTGCTGTGGATTGAGGCGGACACTTCCTTACCTGCCCTGCGGGTATTGCGCGTGTTAGAACAGCTAAAAGAGGCACGAGGGCTGCCTGACATGATCCGAGTAGATAATGGTCCTGAATTTATAAGCCATAAAGTAGACCGCTGGTGCAAAGAACACAACATCACGTTGGCGTACATTCAGCCAGGAAAGCCCACACAAAATGGCTATGTAGAACGGTTGAATGGAAGTCTGCGAACGGAAATATTAAATGCGTATGTATTTCGAACCTTAGAGGAAGTAAGAGCCAAAACCAGGTGGTGGATGAATGATTATAATCGTCATCGTCCCCACACTACATTTGGCTACAAAACCCCTGAATCACTAAATCCATAACTGGAAAATTCCATTTTAGATTTGGTTAGTTTTTGGGGAAGCTTACATAACCAATTGTTCCGTGGTTAAACTTCTAAGAGCTTCCCACATCAAACCGTGGAGAACTTCCAGTAACCACGAAAGGCTGGACCATTATAATGGATTGTTGCTAAACCCCAATTTAGATGTACTTTTCGATTACGGATATATATCGTTTAATAATGAAGGAACTATTCTAATTTCAGAGGAACTTCAAGAAGAGGAGAAAAATATACTCGATATCAATGAAAAAATGGCTCTAAGTCAAATTGAAGATAATCATCAGGAGTATTTGGAATTTCACAGAAATTCTATCTTTAAGAGATAAAATAGTAGAAAGACAAACTAAATTTTATTGAATATCAATTTCGCAACACCGCCTCCAAATGCCCCATCTCCCCGGCATCAATCCGAAACGGTATCGCCGTTAGCTGCACGCGGATTCTTCGCTCGGACTGGGTGATATCGGCCGAGTGAATATGTCGTCCTCGTTCGATGAGTGAATCCCACGTTTCCCGCCGGCAGGGATACATGAGCGTGCATTGGATCTCTTTTTGTTCGGCGACGGACGCGTAGGCCAATACCTGCAGCAGGTCGTTGCGGTGACGACTCCGAATCTCCTCTTGAAGCTGATGCCATCCCTGCAGGTTCAGATCCTCCCAGTGGTCTTTGTATTTGGCATCGATGATGTGAAGAGTGTCTTCTCGGTCGACCAGCACATCCGGCTTGAGCGACCGCTGGGATCCGATGATCGGCGGTTGCCAGTTGATGGGGATGGTGGTTTCCTGGTTGCGAGCGCTGCGTAGGTGTCCGCCGACCCGCCGTGTCAGCCGCTCCATGACTGATTCCACATACGACTCAAACAGCTCCGCCATACTCATCTCCCACGGCAGCCCATGCAGATCGCCCAGTCCGGCAAGCCCTTTCTCCTCGACCGTCCATTCGATCGCCTCCAGTCCCCGGTCCATCGCCTGCATCTTAAGGCCCGTCTGACGCGGCATCTTCTCAATCATCAATTTCGACGGGCGACGCGGGGTGGCATCCGACACCTGCTGAATGAGTCCCTCGCAATAGTCGATCAACTGCATGACGTGGGTACCGAAGTTTCGTTGCGTCTCGAGGCTTTCTTTCTGCTTTTGCAGCGCAAAATGGACCATCGATTTCAGGTCACGATTGTCTTGAAGTTCTGGATAGTGGCAGTGAATATTCAGAAACTGTCCACGGGGAATACGATTCCGCGCATAATCGCCCCAATCCACCTTCCCCTTCGGAATCCGATGAAACCGGTCCGTCATCTCGAACCGGCGATCCAACTGCTGAATCAAACCCTCCAACCGCCGCAGGACGACGCTCGACAACACCCACGGCGGAACGCGTCTCTCGGATATTTTAAGCTGAGGCATTTGAAGGATACTCGGCAACGTCCGCCATCCCGTTTTCGACAGCAGCGGACCGATTCCATTCCAGCCGAAACGCGGCTTCACGATCAGGCTAAACTCCGGCTTATAGGTCACCGGTGACCACAGCGGCACCGCCCCGATTTTCGAGGCCGTGGAGAGACTCAGCCGAACCTTATCGCCGTCATAATGCGACCGAGGCTCGAGATCCAGTTGGTCAAACGACCGTCGATTGAGGGACAAAAACTGATTCACCAACTTCGCCGTAATCTTCTCCGGATACCTACCCTGCGCGTACTGCTCAAGAAAATCCAGTTCGATATACTCCGAATGCGAATCTTTCACATCCAGCACCTGCCCCTGCACGGACTGTAGCGATTGCACCGATGCCATAGAACTTACTCCCCGTTAAGCTGTTGAATTTCCTGGATATACGCATGAATCGCATCCGCAAAGTTGGAAACATATCCCTGTTTCAGGTACTCTTGAAGCAGGGGGATAAGATTCGTCTGCATATGATCCACCGCATCGATCTGTGGATAATCGATAAAATAGGAATGCCCCGGCATCAGCACGAACGCATCCTCCGATGCATACTCGATAAAGATCTCCAGCAGATCCTGAAACGCCTGTTGGGTGATATCATTTCCCTTCTCCTCCACCACCTGCATCTGCGGCCACATCGTCAGAAATGCAAACCGGCGACGGATCGCCACATCCAGCATCGCGATACTGCGATCGGCCGTGTTCATAGTCCCCAGTACATGCAGATTCGGTGGGACCCGGAGCGTATCGCCAATAGAACCCCCAAAATCATACGGAAGATCAATCTCCCGCTCCTCATACGGCTCGAAACAGAAAATAGCCTCGCCCAGCACCTTCGACAGGTCCGCTCGATTGATTTCATCGATGACCAGCAGCACATTCTGATCCGTATCCTGAGCCTGTTCCACCGCCTTGAGTAGATCCCCTTGGGATACCGAAAACTGCAGGCCTAAATCCGACTGCGTCGACTTCGGAAAGAGTCCGCCGACAAAATTCTCATACGTCGTATTCGGATGAAACTGGATCGCCCGTCCCTGCTCGTTATACTCATTCTGAAAAAGCTGATTCGCCAGACGCGTCTTGCCCGTCCCCGGCGGACCTTGAAGGATCAGATACTTCCGCTGCTGCAGCATAGAAGAAACCCGATCACGATCCACCGTGGGCATCAGAAAATTAAAATACTGCTGTTTATACTTCTGATATTCACCCGAAAAAGCCGTCAACGGCGTATATCCCCGCTCCTCAAAATGAAAATCCAGAAAGATCTTCAACGCCTTCTCCAGAATCTCCTCCTCCCCCCGACAAAATCCATAAATTTCCTGTCCATATCGCTCAAACACCCCCTTATACTCCGGAAACTTCTTCTGCACATTCTCCGGCACCGATTGATCAATCCGCACCGCCTCCCGCTTCGCCCAAGCAATCGTTTCCTGCCCCGAATAATTACGATTCAACAACTCAACAATCGCATTCATTTTGCGAGAATGTCCCGGTTTTCCGACGATATGTTCATCTGGACTTAGTCCTTGCGTTCCCATCACCATGGCAATCATCGGAGGACCTTCTTCCACCGGTAAGATTACAAAGCTCATTCCTCCATATCCGCCGCTGGAGGGATTGGACTCATGGATGATAGCTGAAAATGGAACTTTATCGGCATCAATTTTCGGAGTGCGGAATTGTATTTCTTTTTTAGCTTTCAGAGGATATCTTCCCCCGTCGCTGCCAAATAAATTTTCAAAAGCTTGTTCTGTTTTCCCCGGCCACTCTTCAGCATTAAAACTCTCTTGGCAAATATCTATCAGTTCTTGCATGTATAAATAGTTTAGTGTTATCCTTTTTTGCTCCGGATCAATGTTTTAAAATGCCAGATATACCCCTTTTAAATATCTCTAGTAGGGTAGAGAACCCGATAAGACTCTTTTAGCAGATGAAGTAAGATATTGATATCAGTTTTAGCGATCATTTTTTACGCATTTCCAATAGCTCCTCGATAGACTCCTTACCCGGCCACTTTCCGATTACTTTGTCAATGTTTGTCCCCTTATATTCCTGTTTTTCCTTGAGCTTTTTTAAATCCAGCCGCTCTTTCATAATCGTCCTGTTTTTGGCAGACCAATCATACAGAGGGATATGGTATTTTTTAAGATTCACTTTGTCGAAAGCAGCCCTCCACTTATTTTGTTCGAACTTCTTATTTGACAGTGAATCAAAATGTAATCACTTAACTTAAAATAATATCAACTATTTTATATGAAAATCATAAGTGGAAAATTTTTGTCTCTCTTCTACTTAATTAACCGAATACTTACGAAAGGAATGAATATCATGGGATCTCTGTTCAAAAAGCACAAAGGATCTTAGAGGTCTTTGATACTAATATTAAAATTCAATTTGAACCTCATCTGCCAGATGATAAAAAAAGCTTGAGCCGGCATAATCATTCAACCTCATACAGCTTCATAAAGTATCGTTATTGAACTGCTAGCAAAAACATTTTACTAATAAGTATATTTTATTATATTAAAAGTAACAGACTCGCCCCGCTTCCCATCAGAACAGCGCGCTCAGGGCGAGTTTTTTTATCTATGAAGATAATACATCAAAAATAGTTAATGGACGTAATGTTGAATATTTATTAACGTTAGAATAGTGGACATAGATAAAAAACAATTGATTATGGCTAAAAAAATCATTCATACCAACCCTCATTTAAGATCAAAAGAGGAACGCATTAAGCGAGTAGCCCGTTCCCAGTCCGCTTCTCATGCGATAGAGGGAATAAACATCCCTTCTTCTAAATTTGAGGAGATTTTACGTAAACAAAATCATTTCCCATCAAGTAGAGAGAAATAGCTTCTTGATCAATTCAATCATTGGTTTATAGTTTTCTTCCGCTGCCGATTGTACTCCTTTAATATACACCTCTCTTTTTTCTCCTTCCTTTTGTATCGGTGTAAAATCAATTTCAGATTATCCGAATGATTACCTACTCTAAAAGCCAATCCATTTTTTCAATTCGTTTTGAAACTTTTTTCAGATCCTTTAGCAATTCATCTTCATGAGGCAAATCACCAATAACCAATTCTTTAAACGTGCCACTATAGACAGCTTTAATTTTGTTCCACGTCTCTTCAGGTTTGTCAAAAATTAAAGCTGATGCGGGATGTTTATGCGGCCAATCATATTGGTCTCCATAGCTCTTAATATCGTCTTTCGCGACTCTCACCAACATACTATCCAGTTCCTCACTATTAAAAAACTGTTTAACCGAAGATTTCTTCAGCAGCATATGTATATCATACGTGTGCCGTATCTTATTTCTTAGATCATGGTAGGGTTGCTCTGAATATGAGAATCGGACCAGGGACATGATCTTTTCACAAAACGTTCTTTTTATACTTAAAACTTTCAGAGGAAAGGGCATTAGACCATATTCTTCAATTAGTTCTTCCTGTCCCCGATTTTGCATCATTTCAACGATTAAAGAATGAACTTCCATCTCCTCGTGGGGTTCAAAATGTCCGAGTCTGGATACCTCTACCACGATTTTATCTCGAACCTGTCCAAAATCCTGATTAAATCCGGACTTATCATACGCATAAGTTACTTTTCTAAAATTTCCTCCTTTATTTGTAATATCTGACTTCACCTCTTTAAGAATGGTATCATCAACAATCTTGCTAACTTTCCTTACTCGCTTATCCATTTGATTGTTGGACAAACTCTCATCGCTAAATACGACTATATCAATATCTTCCGAAAATCGATTTATAGCCTGATAGCATTTTGACAGGGAGGTTCCTCCTTTAAATACGGCGACATCTTTCATCTTCGAATGAAATATCGCATGAAGAACAAAAGTAACCCAATAGTCCTTCTCAACATAGATTTCTCTAATATTTTTATGATCGGCCGTTGCTCTTATCGCGTCTTTAAAAATACCTGGATCTTCGTGTAAGTTCATTTACACTATATTCCATTGGGGAGCGGTGGACAATTTATCCGTAATGGCACCAAAATGATACCTGGATAGAGGATTCAGACTTTTTTTCAATCGGGACAAATCACTACTTAACTGCTGATCACTCAGTAAGGCTCCCAGCAAAGCACGTACTCTAGGGGGATATTGCAGCGCGTATTTAATCAGTTTTTTTCTGTTATCACCGTCCAGAGTACTAAAGCGATCTTGAAGCCGATTGATTGCCTCGTCCGTATTCATATCGGGAATCTTTTTGAAATCCTTCACAGCATCCAGAATCTCTAGAAGCCGGATATTCCCCTCATCCGGCTCGACATAACTTTTGACCGATTTTATTTTCAGATTATTAATCTCCGTATTAATTCTCTTTTTATTACAGGCCAGGGTAATTGTGTTTGGAACCTGGGTGGTAAGTCCCATTCTATTATATAGGGAAAGGCCTGTTATATAGGCAATACGACGATCCCCTTCGTACATATAAGGTTTAACCAACTGTTCCTCATTTGGTTTCAAATCACCAAATATGGACTTGCGGGGTTTATAGAATAATCCTTTTGAAATTCTTTTTATCTCTTTTTGGGCAATCATACGCTCAATCGCTTTTGCAGCAGCGGGGTACTCCTCATTTTCAATACCCATCTGATCATATGTAAAGGCAGTCCCCCCTTCGAAAGAAGAAATCTTGTCTCTTATTTTCTGTGCTGTATTCATTACAGTAGCTTCTTACCCTTCTTTTAACAACAGTTCCTTTTATTAGTTACTTAAATATACCATTTGTCGTTGTTATATGTCAAGTTTTATACACTATTTACTTGATATATAATCTTAACAAAAACTAACTCTTTTCTTTATAGATGCATTCAAGAAGTAAGCCTTACAGCAACAAGCTAAAATGAGGATAAAAAATCTCTAAATAGAACCTACACCTCATACCGCTTAAACACCTCCCGGGTGTGCCAGTCGCGTAACGAGTCGCGGGGATAGTAGTCTTCCTTCTTGGGAAGATTGATAGGGGCGTTGCGATACTGATACAGCCATTTCTCCATGCCGGACTTGCCGGTCACCAATTGGGAGACCTGAATTCTATAGGAATCATCCAGCGTGAACGCCCCGTAGTCGAACAATTTGTGATGAAGGGCGCAGAGGGCCAGTCCGTTCTCCGCGACATCCGGTCCGCCGATCTGATGCCACTTGATATGCGCCGCCTCCAGTCCAACCGGCTGACCCATCAGCCAAATGCTGTATCCGCAGACAGCACACTGATAATCATACCGCTGAAGAATCAGTCGCCGAAACTTCGGATCTCGCTTCTTGGTCTTGGTCGTCGAATACGCCACCTCCAGGCCGAGCGACTCGCAGATATCATTATGCAGCGACTCCGGGAAATGCTGATCCAGCAGCATTTCCGTCAGCTCATAGATCAAATTCGTATTATCCGACAGTTGATTATAGATCGGCTCCGTAAATCCCCCTCTTATATCATGCTCTCTCAACACCGTCACGCCGGTATCCCGTCGGCTTTGATTCAGATACGACACCAACGGCTCCTCCGGCGTCAGCTCCCAGATGCCGTCATTCACCAGTCGCCAAAACGGATACTCCGGATGATGAGACTTACGCGGCGGACCATAATGCTTCAACAACTCTTCCAGCTCCGATTCAATCTCCTTAAACAACACATACCGCTTATCCTCATGCAACATCTTGCTAAACATCAACAACAGCAACAACGGCTTATGCGGCGCCCGCGTATCGCCCCGCTTCCACATCGTGATGTTGGCTATTTTTTCTTTTAGGGGTAGGGGCATGAGGATATTATTTTGATTACGAATCAGGATGTTGAGGGTTCGAATCCTTCCAGGCGTACATCTCTATCAAAATTTTCTTCACTTAAAAATCTCCTCATAATGATACTCCAACGCCTCTGATGACGGACAATACACCTCCTGTTCCGGCAGGTAAATTCCGCTCTCTTCCAAATCCAGATGCCGTTCTGCTTCGTTTTGCTCTTCTCTGATTGAGCTATGAAATCGAATCCGATATTCTTCATCAATCCGCATCACACCGTTATCAAACATCCAATGATGGGTACCACAGAGGGCGAGGCCGTTTCGGGGATCGTCGGTACCTTTATGGCTCCACGGTATGATATGACCGGCTTCGACGACGCTTAGGCCTTCTGGGGTGATGATGCGGGTGCCGCACATGGTGCAGCGGTGGTTGTAGATGCCGGTGATCATCTTGCGGAAGGCGAGGTTCCTGACCTGTATCTTCCCCTCGCTGTATTCTTTTTGCTCTAACCACGGAGTAAAGGGTTCGTTGGCGTATTGGGCCAGTTCGACGCTGAGTTGATAGGCTTGCCAGTTGGTTTTGCTTTTTTCGTGTAGTTGTCGGGCGAGTTCTTTGCTGAAGTTTTGCTTCAGAAGGCTGGATCGCAGTCGTTCGGAGACTTCGGGATCGGTCATATATCCGAAGAGTTCTTCGTCGATTTCGGCATAGGCGACTCTTTTTTTGAGTCCGCCGATGCTGGGGGTGGAGTTATATTCATCGTATCCCTCTTTATAGACCAGCTCCCAGAAGGGTTCTGATTTCATGTGATAAAACGGCAGGCTGATGGAGCTTTTATGTCGATCGGTAACTACTACATTCCAGTAGTAGTTGAAATCCTCGATCAGCTCGGGCGTCAGTCGGATGCGTGGTTCCTGAATCTGACCCGATTTTATCCCGTCCATCACCGCCAGGATCAACAGCGGCTTATGGGGCGCCTGGTGCAAGGTGGACTCATTCCACTGATCGTAATCCTTATTACGATTAAGATCCCCGAAGTATGTGATAAAATCTTCCAGCAAGATTTAAGTGTTTTAAAATTCACTCAAAGTAGTTACCCTTCTCCGGAATCACTTTCCTGACTCCGCCGGTTGGGTCTTCGGTATCTCCCTCGTACCGAGGAATGAGATGCAGGTGGACGTGATCGATGGTCTGTCCGGCAGCCCGGCCGATGTTTATCCCCAGGTTGAATCCGTCGGGTTGATACTGCTCCTGTAGCTGATCTTTCAGTTGATCGGCCATATCCCACAGGGCTTTTTTCTCTTCAGGTGACAGCTGAAAATAGTTTTGTGTATGCTTTTGCGTGATGATCAGGGTATGTCCCTCGCTCACCGGGTACTCGTCTTTAATTGCGAATACCTGTTCGTTCTCCGCTAATACTGGATTGAGTTTGTCTTTATTACAGAAAATGCAGTCGGATAACATGCTGTGAAATTTTATTCAGTAAAACTATCCTGTTGCATCAGGACCTCGCCAAAGGAGATTTCTTCGGCAGCTAAAACCATAATGGTGGTCGGCAACCCGCTTAACCGTTGCTGCAGCCTCTCATAATACGCAGTAAAATCTTTCTCTTCATCGGGCTCGGCCATCCCGAGGAGCACCAGATCAGCATTTGCCGAAGACTCATGTAGTATTTCGTTAAATGACTTGTCGTTAGCGACAATTACCTCGGGCTTAGCACCCGTTCGTATTTTATTCACGATGCGTGCAAGATTTTCTCTTACCTCTTCTTCAGCCTGTTCATCGTCTACGACCATCTTGATCCGAACTTCCGCATCATACCAGTTTCGGCTGCTTTGCAACAGATAGCCGAGAATGATCATGAGTCCGCCATTCCCCTTCAAACCACCCCACCAGATATCGATGCGTTTTCGTTCCCCATATTCTTTTTCCTCATTTTCATGCACCACCATCACATTACGCTGCTGGCTGTGAAAATGAGCAATCATATCACAAAACTTCTGCCGATATTCAGCATTTTCGCTATCCCCCAATATTACCGTATTAGGAACCAGGGATCCCAGGCCGTATGACTCTACCAGTCGCTCGGCGCCTTCAAACGCGTCCGGCGCCGTCGTCACCCGAACCAGGCATTGAATCCCCCTTTTATTCAAATGTTCACGGATATTACGCTCCATATTTTTTCTTCGTTCCGAGCCGGTATCGTCGTTGGTCAGCACGGTAGAGACCGTCATAATACCTCGATTGTGCGTGAGAGAGGAAGCCAGCTCAATGAGATGCCAGCGTTTGGTAGGCGCGCCGGACAGTACCAGGGGATGCGGCCGCCATGTTTTTGTTTCCTCCTCCGCACTAATACGCATTAACCCGGCTCGTGTGATCGCCATCCAGATTCCATTTCGTACGTCTCCCTAGGCCGCTTTCATCTCACGCCTTTGGAGCCAGACAAAAATGATGACCACGAACAGAAAGGCAATCCCGGTAGCCACCACGTTAATCAGAACCATAACGGAAATACATCCTATCGCTCCCAACAGGGACAATGACCAGTGGACCCTGAATTGGGGCCGGAAGGAGGGACTTTTGAGCAACTGCTCCACGCCGGCCGCAATATTCAACACTCCATAGGTGGTCAGAAAAAACATAGTCAGAACCGGTGCAATCATATTCAGATCTCCAAACCATACGGCTGCAAGCGCTACAGCCAGCGTCAGCAATGTGCCGATTCGAGGTGTATCATCCTCACCCTCGCCCCGTCCCAGCCAGCGAAGCCATCGCGGCAGCACCCCATCACGAGCCAGTGCTTGCAAGACGCGCGGAGCTCCGAGAATACTGCCCACCGCACTTGACAGGGTAGCGCCCCATACGCCTATAAGGATAGCATCTCCCCAGTACGCAATTTTCCGCATGATCAGCGGATCTTCGATGAGCGTCACCGCATCTGCCCTGTTGGCCAGAATAATAGGCAACACCATATACACCAGGTACCCCGCGCCTATGGCATAAAAGGTTCCGCGGGGAATGGATTTGGCCGGGTTTTCCAGATCTCCCGACATATTAACCCCAGCCATAATACCGGTTACAGCGGGAAAAAACACAGCAAATACATTCCAGAAGCTTTCCGAATGCCGATCCGCCGCTCCCCACATCTCAATATTCGATTGCTCGATCGGACTTCCGAAGGCTAAGGAGAGCAGCGACAGTACGATGCCAAACATAATAAAATACTGCGCACGTATGGCAACCTTGGCTGAAGTAAGCGCCAAAGCGGCCACGCCTACCGTGGTAATCAAGCCCACCGTCGTCATATCCAGCGACGGAAACACCCCCACCACACTTTCAGCAAATCCCACCGTATAGAGGGCCACGGAAAATGCCAAAGCGATATAGAGCGGTATGCCAATGGCCCCGCCGGATTCAATCCCCAGCGAGCGGCTGATCATATAATAAGCCCCTCCAATGCGTACGTGCTGGTCGGTGGCAATAGCCGAGATGGAAAGCGCCGTCAAAAACGTTATAAGGGTGGAAATAGTGACAATCAGCAGCGTCCCGATCAGGCCAACATTCCCTACGACCCAGCCGAAACGCAGATACATAATGACCCCGAGAATCGTGAGGATAGAAGGCGTAAAAACACCGCCAAACGTACCCAGTCCCCCACTCTTGGGAGCGATTACATATTCTCGATTCGAATCCGAACTATTGCTACGAAACGGATTTTTCATGTATAGTAGATAACAGGAATTTTTTCATCATTGATGAGGTAGAGTGCTAAACTACCACTTATCGGAAAGTACTCCAAAATCTCTATATACAGGGCGAAAATGGAAGACGGAGAGCTTGGGGTAAGTATTGATTTAATTATCAGGGCACTTCTTGCACTCGGGGTTGATCCCGGGAATTGGCAGAAAGTATCAAAGATCAAAAGAAGGTTTTTAACAGAATAGACCATTTCGGCGTTGTCTTCCCGGTCGTCTTCAGCCGTTTGTATTTTAAATTCAGCTCTTGTATACCCTTCCTTAAATACTCTTTTAATTTCTTTTCGTAAACGCTCTTTATCGTCTTCCTGTACAAACTCTTCCGCAGATCTTCCTTCTATCTCCTTATGTGTGAGCCCAAACACTTCTGTTGCTTGATCATTCCACCTTATAACTTCTCCTTGTTCATATAACACAAAGAAAGTTCCGGGCAGGCTATTTAAAGCCGCATCTAATTTTCTTTTTCTGCGATCGAAAGGCATAGCCGTTTATAAAACCGTAGATATGCTGATTGGAAGTTGGTGCATGGAGCATGACGTGGAGCTGCTACATAATGACAAAGATTACGAGTAAATTGCGAATTTCCTGCCCCTGTCGATCTATATTGACTGATGTTGATTGCTTACAAGATTATGTCTGATATATAAATAACAAAATAAGTCTACAAAATGTCCTGATGATGCCCGAAATCTTGTAAGGATTGAAGCGAAAAACTATCTATTACATAAACGCTTACAATGTTGCCTTTAACTTTGATTATTACGTTGTACGTATTATTTTAAATTTATACGTATATTTTAATGAACTTCCACAAGTATGAAGAAAAAGCTAACCCTTTCCATTGAGGAATCAGTTAAAGAGCGGGCCAGAAGATATGCCCGCAAGCAGGGAAAGAGCGTATCTGAAATGGTCGAGCGTTATTTGGAGGAAGTGACCAAATCGGAACAGTGGCAACCGCCGTCCGATTCACCCGTTCATGACTTTGCCGGCACCCTCCCTTTATCCGATACTGAAAAGAGCGATGAGGAATTGTTAACTTCCATTCTTGAAGAAGAATATGATCAGCGTTCTACTTGATACGGATGTCTGTTTGGACAGCATTACGGGGCGGGAACCCTGGCATGCAGATGCTGATCGTATTTTTCATGCTTCTGTTGAAAAGAAGGTTTCCATTTTTATCAGCGGGCTCACTTTTTCAAATCTGTATTACCTGCTGCGCAAAACTCATGGTTCCCGTAAGACTGTTAAACGGTTGCATGCCATGCGGGAACTCGTTACGGTAAGTCCAATAAATTCCGACGTAGTCGACCGGGCCTTTGACACTGCATGGAACGATTTTGAAGACGCACTGCAATACCAATCAGCTTTGAAAGGGGGATGCGAACTGCTAATAGCTCGCAATTTACCTGATTATAAGAAAGCGGATCAAATTCCTGTTATAGAACCATCCGAATTCATTGACCGTCATTTAAATCCTTAAGAGTAGGTGGATTTTTATCGTTGGAAGTTTTCGCGTAAAATCAATCGATCCCCATTAAAAATTTATGGCCTCTTCCTCTAAAAAAGTCATCTACGCCGCTTTAATCGGTAATGGACTCATTGCCGTCACAAAATTTATCGCTTCGTTCCTCACCGGCAGCTCGGCTATGCTTTCGGAGGGAATTCATTCGGTGGTGGATACGGGCAATCAACTCTTTATGCTGCTCGGAATCCGCCTGGCTAAAAAGCCGGCCGACGAGCGGCATCCGTTCGGACACGGGAAAGAGATTTATTTTTGGACGTTTATTGTCGCAATGATGATTTTCGCCGTCGGTGGCGGGATTTCGCTGTATGAGGGGATTCACAGCATCATGGATCCTCATCCGATACATAATCCCTATATCAATTATGGCGTGTTGGGACTGGCTATGGTTTTTGAGGCCGGCGCCTGGTATTATGCCTGGAGGGAGTTTAAAACCCAACGAGGCAAGCGCGGATATGTCGAGGCAGTTCGCAAGGAAAAGGATCCGACCACCTTTGCGGTGCTTTTTGAGGATTCGGCGGCCATGCTCGGCCTGATGGTTGCATTCGGAGGGATCGTAGCCGGACAACTTACGGGGAATCCTGTCTATGACGGAATTTCTTCTGTTATCATCGGCCTTATCCTGGTATTAACAGCAGGCTGGCTAGCCTACGAAACAAAAAGCCTGCTGATCGGCGAAGGGGCGCGTGTGGATATCGAGCAAGGAATACGATCCATTGCGACCGGGCAGGATGAAATACAAACCGTCCATGAAATCCTGACCCTTCACATGGGTCCCCACTTCATCCTTGCCACGATCAGCGTTGACTACCGGGACAACATCGAGTCGCAGGTCGTAGAGGATAGCATTCAAACGCTGAATCAGCTCATCAAGCAGAAATACCCGCGGATCAAACGCGTGTTTGTCGAAGTGCGCGGAAGGTAGCGATAATCATTGCGGTGGGCGAGTAACTACGGTTAAAAACTCACTCAAATTTTTGGAAGTCGTGTATAGCTCGTTATCAGGCGATTCCAGAAAGTTACGAGACTTTGAAAAGTAGGCAGAATCCAGGTCAATAGCATACACCAAGATATTGGTGTCAACGAGCACTTTACTCATGGGCTAGAGACCTAATATCCCGAGAATCCAGTTTACCATTGAGTTTAAGAGAACGAATATTAGGAGTAGACTTCTTGGTCTTTTTCAGGGAGGTGAGATATAGATAAACTATTCTCCTTTTTTCCAACAAATCGCCATTTCCGGATAAAGCGAGGATTAAATTGCACTGGAGAGTGGGTCTGGACACCTTGAGGACTGATGCATCGTGATTTTTCTCATCCGACAGATGTTAGTTTTAAGCGGAAAAATTAAATCTTATAATAACGTTTGACGGACTTCAGAAACTAACATCCAAAATATTTACGTGGATCACTCACTAATATATGGCATTTACTGATGAAGAGTTGGCAGCAATTAAACCCGTGATTGAAAAATATATCGAACAAATGCGTCCGCGAGAGGAAGTTCGGGATAAGGTGGATCTCAGCTACAAAATC
>CAJXOW010000080.1 GCA_913057825.1 uncultured Balneolaceae bacterium
ACCGCGAGATGAAATCTTCCTTTAGTTGCGGGGACTCGTTCTTTTTACTCATGAAAATAGCCGTTCAGTTATATAGGTCGTTTGGAACCGATGACATATACTGAATTCTCCAGTTTTACCTACTCAATAACTCGCGGAACCCGGAAGTAATCACTGTCTGCATCCGGGGCGTTTTTCAACGCTTCGTCATGATCCAGCGGTTCTTCGGTCTCATCGGGGCGATACCGGAATTCCAGGTCTACCACATGCTCCAATGGTTCTACATCCCCGGTATCCAACTCGCCGAGTTTTTCCATATAATCCAGGATCTGATTCATATCCTCGGCCAGATCCTCCAATTCATCCTGTTCGAATTGTAGCCGGGCTAAATCCGCTATATATTCAACTTCTTCGGTCGTAACAGACATAATTATGTGGTTTGGTTTTTTCAAAAGGGAAATTGAATTTAAAAAATGTTTATAAGAATCAATAAACTTTATCTACTTCAAGAGTTTTAGAAAAATTTTTTATTATTGAGTTTTATGAAAAACTGCGCGCCGGTCTGTGCTGAGTACTTAAAATTTTTCGAACCATAACATCTCACTTCGTTCGATAATTAAAAATTTTGAATTTTGAATTATCGAACAGAACGTAAACTGACGTACCATCTGTTGCCCTACGGCGTAATGATACAAGCAATACATATGAGTACAAATGCAAGCACGAGCCATTATTACGATTTCATGAACATCAAATCAAAATTCAAAATTTATAATTTCCGGGCGCCAGCGAGGGGCAAGCAAAACCGCGGTAAAAAATTTTTCATCGAAGGCACCGCCCGGCGCGCAGTTTTTCATCAAGCTCATATAAATATGCCTGCGATCGGGTTTTATGGATCAGCGTATCATTTGATGAATGATTTCAATATTATGAATATCTTATATGATTAAAGAAGAAATTACCATAACCAACTCGGCCGGACTGCACGCCCGCCCGGCGGCGTCGCTGGTTAAACTGGCAAGTAACTACAAGTCTGATTTTTTTATCCATATGCAGGGATATACCGTGAACGGGAAAAGTATCCTGGGGGTAATGACCCTCGCTGCCGAACAGGGAGCGAAGCTGGAGTTGCAGGTGGACGGACCGGATGAGGAGGAGGCGTTGAAGGCTATCAAGGACTTATTCGAGCGTGGATTTGACGAAGATTAAATTATTTTCCCTGTTACTGAATTTATATCTTACTATCCTTCTCGGAATAGTAAAAGAGAAGAGATGTGATATGACTCCAAAATTTGGCAGATATCCTTTACCATGAGTCCGACTGAAGAGCTGCAAAAACGCGAAATATCAATTAAGGGCCTGCCGGCCTCGCCGGGTATTGCCATGGGGGTGGCAACGGTATATAAACGCCAGCAACCGGTGGTGCAGCCAACAAAAATAACAGCGGATAAAACGGACAGCCATCTCGAACGCTTCAACCAGGCCAAAGAAGCGACAATTCATGAACTGCAGCGGGTGCGAAAATCAACCCGGGACCAGGAAACGACCGAAATTCTTGCTACTCAAATTGAAATCGTCAACGATCCGGACCTGTCCGATCATATCGAATCCTACATTAAAGAGGAAAAGTACAATGTGGGATATGCCGTCTATAAAGCTTTTCGAAACTATATCGAACTTCTTACCAAGAACGACAATGAACTGCTGAAAGATCGTATCATCGATATTGAAGATATGCGCGATCGCTTGGTACAAGCGGTTCAGCGGCGGACCAACGAGCCCAGCATACCTGCTTCTACCATTGTGGTTACCGACGAATTAACCCCCTCGGATGTGGTTAAACTCGCCTCCCAGGATATGAAGGCACTGGTAATGGATTCGGGCGGGTTGACTTCCCATACTTCCATAATTGCACACTCAATGGGCATTACGTCGGTAGTTGGACTCCAAAGAGTATGTCAACTGATAAAATCCGGAGACGAAATTATTGTCGACGGAAATGAAGGGATGGTTGTGGTTCGGCCGCGAGATGAAACAAGGGAACTTTACCAGCAGAAACTGCGGGAGCAGGAACGGCGACTGCAGGAACAGCAGAAAATCCTGGATAAGCCCTCGCAGACGACAGACGGACATAAGTTTAAATTGAGGGCCAACCTCGAATTTGAGGCCGAGCTCCCCAATCTTAAGAAGTATCAAGCTGAGGGTATCGGATTGCTGCGGACCGAGTCGCTCTATCTCAGTCAAGGCCAAATGGGTGATCATGAAGCCCAGGAGGAGTTCTATGAATCGGTCATGAGAGAGGTTGGGGAAGATTTTGTCGCGATGCGATTGTTTGATGCAGGGGGCGATAAATTCTATGATCAACCTCTTCGAGAAGACAACCCATTTCTCGGATGGCGGGGCATCCGCATGCTGTTGGATGAACGTGAGCTGCTTCGGGAGCAACTGGAGGGAATTCTGAGGGTTTCGGGTAAGTATCCCGGTCAAATAGGTATTCTGGTCCCTATGCTCTCGACCATGGAAGAGTTGGATGAGGTTGAAAAAGAAATTAAGGGGATAACTGAACATCTAAAAGCCCGGGATATAGCGGTGGATGAAAATATCCGGCTGGGAGTGATGGTCGAGGTTCCCAGTGTTGCGATAAGAGCACACGATTTTGCCCCTCGTGTCGACTTTTTCAGTATCGGCACCAATGATCTTACCCAATATACGTTGGCCGTGGATCGGGGGAATGAGTTGATTTCAGATTTGTACCAGCAAACCAATCCCGCGGTTTGGACCCTTATCGATCATACGATTGAAGCGGCAAATCAGCATGAGATTGATGTGTCCGTTTGTGGCGAGATCGCTGCTAATCCAATAGCGGCAGCTTGCCTGGTTGGAATGGGTATCGATGATTTAAGCATGGCCCCGGCTTCTATACCGGATGTGAAAAATGCATTGGTGCAGCATACATTTGAGGAACTGCAGAATTTAGCGGATCAGGTGCGGGAAGCCACCAGTAATACGGAAATTCAACAAATGTTTAATGAATGGAGGTAATTCCTATCCAATTATGACAAAATTGACTGACTCTTATATCAATTCTGTTGATCAGGACGGTATGCGTAACCTTATGTTGAGGTTTCCTGATCATTGGTCCGAAATTCGAAACGAAACCCGAAATCTGGATCTCGAGGTTGACTTTTCCAGGGTTTCCAATATATGCCTGGCCGGCATGGGTGGGTCCGCGATCGGGGGCGATTTGATCAGAGCCTATTCATATGACACTTCTCCTGTTCCTGTAAACGTGGTTCGCCATTATGAGATCCCTGAATGGGTGGGGTCGGACACCCTCTTTATCGGGTGCAGCTATTCCGGCAATACGGAGGAAACGCTGTCAGCGGTAAACCAGGCCGTACAAAAAGGTGCTCAGATAATCGTGGTGACTTCCGGGGGCGAGCTGATGGTGAAGGCGCAAAAAAATGACTTTGATTACATCAAAATACCTGGCGGGCTACCCCCGAGAGCGGCGCTGGCCTATAGCTTTATCCCCCTATTCAGAATTTTTCAGCTTTTCGATTTAATTGAGGAGGGAAAAGCGGAGTTGGATGAAACGGAGGAACTCTTGTATGACCAGGCGGAGATGTTTTCTGATCTGCAAAGCAGTGAGGCGCTTGAGTTGGCCCGGAACATCAAGGATACCCTTCCCGTCATTTATGCCGACGATACCCTGATGGAGCCGGTGCAATTGCGATGGCGAGGGCAGTTTGAGGAAAATGCAAAAACGTTGGCCTATGGCAACAGTTTCCCGGAAATGAACCATAACGAGATTGTCGGATGGGATCAAATCGCTCATCTTACGGGGCGCTTGACAGTACTTTCGCTGCGCGATTCAGAAGATAACAAACGAGTTAGTGCGCGTATGGATATAACCAAGGATCTGATAGAGGATCACGCGGTAAATTATCATACGTTGCATACTACGGGCGATAGCCGTTTAACAAGACTCTTTTCCCTGATCCAGATGGCCGACTGGACCAGTCTTTATCTTGCGCTTCTTTATGAAGTAGACCCCACCCCGGTAAGCCGAATCGATATGTTGAAAAGCAAACTTTCGGAGCTTTCCTGAAATTTCTGCACTTCTGCTGTTTTCAATTCGAATTTATTCGTAAATTTAAGTTTGTCAATACGGCGTAGGCTAATTTAATTTGCTTTATGTTGCTCCGTCGGCGATAAACCTTATAATTTCCAAAAAATCATGATTGAAAAACAATTTACTCCCAAGCGCACCATTTGTCGGGTAACGTTTAAAGTGCCTGGAGAATGGGCCCAAAATGAAGTCAGCCTGGTTGGGGACTTTAATGAGTGGGATCCGGGTGTTCACCATCTTAAGAAAGATAATGGGTACTGGCAAACCCTGGTTAGATTGAAGCCCGACCGCACCTATCGATTTAAATACCTGGTAGACGGAGAAATCTGGCAAAATGATGATCAGGCGGACGGCTATGAAATGAATACGTTTGGTACGGAAAATTCTGTGTTGAACGTGGGAAAGTAACGGTATAACTAACTCTTTGGATAGGACGCTGTTTGTTTGATGAAAAAGCGTTTGAAAACCGACTGACAACATCCTGGCTGGGACAAGACTTTATCTATGTTGAGCAGTTGGATTCCACTAACTCTTATCTAAGAAGGGCGGAGAGCGACAAAGTCGGCCATGGCACGATTTGCCTGACGGATCATCAGACGCACGGCAGAGGCCGGTATGAAAGAAAATGGGTGACCCGTCCCTCCGCCAATCTTACATTTACTATTGCTTTTAAACCATCACGGGTGGCAGGCCTGCATGTTCTCACCCTGGCCAGTGCCCTTGCGATTACAGAGACTGTAGATCAATGCCTGGATGTCGAATGTGATATTAAATGGCCCAACGATATCTATTATAAGAATAAGAAACTCGGGGGGATATTAACGGAGTCCGTCTTCACCGGTAATCAGATTGACCGGGTGCTGGTGGGGATCGGTCTGAATGTTAACCAGGAAAAGTTTTCCGAGCCCATCGACCAAACCGCCACTTCCATGTACCAAATTGCCGGGGGAAAATCATTTAAGCGTGAACCAATTCTGGCGGGTGTTTTGCAAAGAATTGAGCATTTCTATAGTCAGTGGCAGCGGTTCGATGTGAAATTACTGAAGGCAATCAATCGACGGATCATTGGATATGGAGAGTGGGTTTCCCTGCAGGTTGGAGGTGAACGGTACGATGGAAAATGTAAGTTTCTGGGAATCAATGAAGAGGGAGCCCTGGTTGTGCTAACATCCAACGACGAGATTAAGACGTTTTCCTATGAACAAGTCCATATCACAACCGATTGAAAAACAAGTTGAACGGCACATTCAGGCTTGTTTTTCTTCTTCCAACCCAAAAATTGTGATCGGAGTCAGCGGTGGACCTGACTCAATGGCTCTGCTGCACATATTGCTGCGCTTGTCCGTACCGGTTGTTATCGGACATCTTAATTATCAAAAAAGGGGACAGGATTCAGAAAAGGACCAACAATTGGTAGAGGAATATGCCGAAAAAAAAGGTATTCCTTTTTATGTGACACGGCCCGAACAAAAAGCAGGCGAGGCTGCGAACTTTCAGGAGTGGGCGCGCGAGGTTCGGTTGGATTTTTTACAGGATCTGCTGAACCGCGAGGAGGGAGATGCGATTGCACTGGCCCATCACCGGAATGATCAAATCGAAACCATTATCCAAAAATTGTTTCGGGGAGCCGGTCCGGGAGGCTGGTCTGGAATGAAATTATATGATCCACCGATTTTCAGACCGCTACTGGAGGTTTCTCAGCCGGAGATACAAGAATATATTGATGAATGGAATATTCCCCATAGAATTGACAAAAGTAACCTCGCCCCTCAATACGCTCGCAATTTTATTCGCAATGAATGGATTCCGGAGTTGGACCGGTGGTTCCCGGGGTGGCGGAGTAATATTTTGGAATTGCCGGAAAAGTCAGACGTTTTTACTTCGGTAATCCGCACCTTGTTGCAGTCAGCTGCCACCGGGAAAGATCGACTGAAAAGGAAACAGGTACTGGATTGGAAACCAGAAGTCAAAATAGCAGTGCTGCTGCGGTGGATTAAAGATAAATATCCGGATGCTTCTGTATCGGGATCCGCTTTGGAGGAGCTGGATAACCTTGGAAGTCTCCAAACCGGTCAGTCGCTTCAATTAACGAGTCAATTATATATTATGCGCGACCGGGAATCGTTCGCGTTGTTGAATGCCCCTCATAACTATACAGAGGAAAAAGGAGATGTCGAAAGTTTTGTATTGACCCGAGAAGCACTGGATTCCGGCAGTGTAAAGCATCGTGATTTCGTATTTGAAATAAAGTGGGTGGATAATTTTACGAAACCCGGCCAGTTGTCATTGTCGGTCGAGTCACTGGAATGGCCGATTACCGTTCGAACCTGGAAGCCGGGTGATCGTTTTCAGCCGTTCGGCATGGAAGGACATCAGAAAGTTAAAGACCATCTGACCAATCGGAAAATTTCGGCTGCCCGTAAAAAAGAAGCGCGGGTGCTGGAAACCGGGAAGGGCAAAATTGCAGCGGTTCTTTATCCACCCGGTAATGAGAGACGGGAACCGGGAACCATCGCTGAATCCGCACGGTGTAGCTCGAAGGCCTCGGAAGCATTGGTAATTCAAAAGAAATCGTAAATCATGGACCTTTACACACCCGATGAGTTTTATATCAAGGATTACCGCTTTGTGCCCTACCTTACCCGGGATGAGATTGCAGAACGGGTAACCGCCATGGGACAACAATTAAGTACCCGGTTTGAAGACAAAACGCCGATTTTTGTGGGGATACTCAACGGGGCGTTTATGTTTATGTCCGACCTGATTCGGGAGGTCAAGGTTCCCCTGGAAATCGATTTTTGGAAGTTAAGTAGCTACGGGGATGAAAAAGTTTCAACGGGTGATGTTTCCGAAATTAAAGCCATCGACGCCAATATTGCCGACCGACATCTGATTTTGGTGGAGGATATTGTGGATACCGGTCTTTCCATGCAATACATGCGCAGGCAGCTTCAATCTCACGCACCTGCCTCTGTTACAACCATCACCCTATTGCATAAAAAGGAAGCCACGCGCTATGAGGTTAAGCTCGATTATGTAGGATTTGAAATCGAAAATCGATTCGTGATCGGTTACGGACTCGATTTTGCGCAGCAGGGAAGGAATCTACCCCATATTTATATCCGTGATGAAAATCAGTAACTTTCTATTGATTCGCTTCAACATTGAGCTTATATTCTAGATTCTCAAACGGAGAGGTGGCTGAGTGGTCGAAAGCGGCGCCCTGCTAAGGCGTTATACCCCTCGCGGGGTATCGAGGGTTCGAATCCCTCCCTCTCCGCTTTTATAATGTTTCAACTGACAAGACTAGGACACCGTCATGACTCATCGGTTTGAAAGCTGATGGGCCGGCGGTCATATTGTGTGACCACGACTAATACGATCAAGGGCGTAATAAACTATGCTAGATTTTTTCCCTTCATCCCTCATTCCCATCGTAATTTTTTTAGCCCGTATTGTTGATGTTAGTCTCGGAACACTTCGCATCATATATGTCGCTCGAAGTATGAAACTCCTGGCGGCGGTGTTGGGATTTATAGAGGTTTTGATATGGCTGGTGGTAATTACCCAGATCATGCAAAACCTTGATGTTGTATGGAACTATATCGCCTTTGCCGGTGGATTTGCAGCGGGAAATTATGTCGGAATCTGGCTGGAGAATAAATTGATGGTCGGAAATATTATCTATCGTATTATCTCAAGTAACGATACCTCATCGCTGATCCAGGAGTTGCGAAGCCGGGGATATGGGGTTACCGAATTAAAAGGGGATGGCTTGAAAGGAGAGGTCAATATTCTCTTTACCGTGGTAAGAAGGCGCCGCTGGCGAGAGATTCAAACTATGATCAACCAACATCTGCCGAAAGCCTTTTATTCGATTGAAGAGGTCAAAGATGTAAGCAAAAACAATGGAACACTGACACCGCCGCGATTCGGACGGACCTTGGCCTCCATATTGAGTGTCAGAAAATCAGTATGATATTCAGTATGATATAATGAGTAAATACAATAACAATATTCTTAGTTGCCGAAAAGCCGGGCGGCGGTTCCGAAGCATAATAATTTTCTGGTTAGCTGGCAGTAATAACCAAAATCGTATAAAGGAAAATGAACCGATCAATGTTTTCAACCGAAGAAAAGTATACGAGCAAGGAACCGCCGCCCGGCTTTTCGGCAACTATGGTCAACTTTCATTAGTTCCGAAGAGGGTGGCGACCAGCGTTCTTGTTTTGCGCTGGTTGCGATGTTCACATAGATAAATTCCCTGCCAGGTACCCAGGTTGAGAGCTCCATTTGTGACCGGTATCGTAATGGAGGATCCCAGCAGCGAACTCTTGATATGCGAGGTCATGTCATTGGGTCCTTCCTGGGTATGTTCATACAGGGAAGTGTCTTCGGGAACCATGCGTTTAAAATGGGTTTCAAAATCACGCCGCACGCTCGGATCCGCATTCTCATTGAGCGTCAAGCTGGCACTGGTGTGCTTGATAAACAAATGCACCAGTCCCTTTTCAATTTGCTCAATACCCGTTAACTGTTCACGCACTTCCCGGGTAACCAGATGATACCCGCGACTGCGGGCCGAAAGACGAAATTCCTGTTGTTCCCATATCATAGAAAAAAATGGTTTTAATGTGAATGTTGAAGTTCAGGGGCCCTCGAAAACCGGGCCTCGGGCGGTGCTGAGTACTTAAAATTTTTCGAACCAAAACATTTTACAAGACTCTGCCTATGAAATTGCATAGCAACTCGGGACGAAAAAGCAAAACCGTGAGAAAAAATTTTTCATCGAAGGCACCGCCCGAGGCCCGGTTATCGAGGGCCCCTGAACATCAACAAGCCTTTGCAAATGAGGGGTTTCTGTCCGTCGAGTTGACGATTCAACCGAATAGACCATCTATGTTGCCCCCTTCGTG
This sequence comes from uncultured Balneolaceae bacterium, assembly GCA_913057825.1. Classification (GTDB taxonomy): domain Bacteria; phylum Bacteroidota; class Rhodothermia; order Balneolales; family Balneolaceae; genus CAJXOW01. The sequence goes on from CAJXOW010000080.1 coordinate 9,028, forward strand.
ACTCAGAACCTGGCCGGTGACATTAAAAGACAAGGGGGATAAAAGCCAGGCGGCCAGCGAGGACAATTCTTCGGCACGGCCCATTCGGCCGACGGGAATGTTGGCTTCCAATTGATTGCGGGCCTGCTCAATCGTTATGCCGGCTTTTTCAGCTTTATTCTGTATGACCCGCTCAATGGCCGGAGTATTGTGAGCTCCCGGGGCCAGGATGTTTACGGTAATGCCATCTCCGGCAATTTCTCTGGACAGTGTTTTGACAAAACCGGCAACGCCGGCCCGAAAAGCATTACTCAAAACCAGGTCGGGAATGGGTTGTTTGATCGACTGACTTTCCACAAACAGGATGCGTCCATAACCATTGGCTTGCAGGATGGGAAGCAGTCGTCGCGTAAGATCAATCTTCCATCGCATTACGAGCTGGTACGCCTCATCCCAATCGTCCATATCCGGTTCAAGTGCACCTCCCGGCGGCGGGCCCCCGGCATTCAACACCAAACCGCTGATTGAAGTTTCTTCAGCCTTTTCCCGGATGGCCTTAAGCGTATCACCGTCCTTAAAATCCCCCGATATATAGGAAAAATGCTGCTGATCTTCTTTAAAGCGCCGCAGTTCGCCTTCACGCCGAGCAACGCCTGTCACATGCGCTCCTTCCTCAAGCAATCGCTCGCTTATAGCCTTTCCGAAACCACTGCTGGCTCCACAAACAACAAATGATTGATCGCCAATTTTAAGATCCATATTGAATGTATTAAGTCTGTGAAGAATTCGATTTAAATCTTGTCTATTCTATTAAATCAATTTATCTCGTAAACAATAAATATACAGAACGAGTAAACAAACTCGAATAGCCTCCAGCTTCGAGCCTAAAGCCTCGAGCTGTTCAGGTTCGCCCGGGCGAACCTGAACCTCATGCCATCGAATAAAAATCAGACTTTTCTTTAAAATAAGGTTCAAAAACTTTTTGCAGCGGCTCGTACCGCGAGCTTTCGAGCTCGGGGTCCTCTTCCAGAATTTGGGCGGCAAGCCGTTTGGTTTCCTGTAAAATGGATTGGTCTTCCACGATATCGGCCACGTTGAATTCCGGGACCCCGCTTTGTTTGGTCCCCATGAAATCGCCGGGACCCCGAAGTTTAAGGTCGGCTTCGGCGATTTCAAATCCGTCGGAGGTCTGGGCCATGGTCCGAAGACGGAATTGGGCGTCTTCGCTTAACTTGCCGTCCGGTATCAAAATACAGTAACCGGCCCGTTCGCCTCGACCGATTCGTCCCCGCAGCTGGTGCAGCTGCGATAGCCCAAATCGCTCTGCGTGTTCTATCAGCATGATATGAGCATTCGGAATATCCACGCCGACCTCAATGACGGTGGTGCTGACCAAAATCTGGATCTCGTTGTTGATAAACCGATGCATGACTTCCTCTTTCTCTTCCACCGGCATGCGACCGTGCAGTAATCCCACTGAATGATCTGAAAAGCGTTCCTTCAATTGTTCATACCCCTGGGTGGCATCTTTTAAATCCATCGCCTCGGATTCTTCCACCAATGGATAAACCACAAAAGCCTGTCCGCCGTCTGCAAGCTCCCGGTCCATGAATTTATAGATTTCTTTTCGTTTTTTGGGGCTGCGTACGGCCGTGGTGACCGGCTTCCGACCGGCCGGCATATCTTTGATCAGGGATATGTCCAGGTCACTGTATAGGGTGAGTGCCAGGGAACGGGGTATGGGGGTGGCTGACATCACCAACAGGTGGGGATGGGCTCCCTTGGTCAACAGTTCGGCACGCTGTCGTACGCCAAAACGATGTTGCTCGTCGATGACAATCAAGCCCAGTTTGTGAAAACGCACCTGATCCTGGATGACGGCGTGCGTGCCTACCACTATATCAGCTCCACCGCCCCCTATGTCGGTTAAAATATCTTCTCGTAATTTGTTGTTTTGACTGCCGACCAACAGGCGAATATTGATATCCAGGGGCTCCAGGAACTCGGTAATAGTCCGGTAGTGCTGTTCGGCCAATATTTCGGTGGGGGCCATAAAAGCTGCCTGGTAACCGTTGTCCAGGGCAATCAGGATAGCACCCAGTGCGACGATCGTTTTACCGGACCCGACATCCCCCTGGATGAGCCGGTTCATCTGTATGCCAGAGCGCAAGTCTTTTTTGATATCATGAAGTGCCGACCTCTGTCCCTCGGTTAGCGTAAAGGGAAGTACTTCGTTGAAAAAGGTTTTCGTGTTGGGAGCATATTCGGTCATTACCGCGCCGTCAGCGCGTTGTTTGTTTTGCTGTCTCAATCTATTGATACTGAGCTGAAACAGGAGCAGCTCCTCGAATTTGAACCGGTATAACGCACGACGGTGATCACTTTGCTTTTCGGGGAAATGGATCATCGAGTAGGCTTCGGATCGCCGGGGAAGGTCGTATGCTGTTAATATGTCTTTCGTCAGAAATTCCTCAATTTCCCGGTGTTTCAGTACATATGTTATCCACTTCTGGACCAGTTTGTTGCTGATGTAAGCTTTGGAGAACTCTTTATTGCTTGGATATATAGGAATAATCCCGGTGATTTCGTCCAGCGAATCTTTCTGTTCCAGTTTGTCAATTTCAGGATGGGCCATCGATAAATATCGACCGTATCGTTTTACGTCTCCATGAAAAGCCACCAGTTCGCCTTCCTCAAAGATATTTTGGAAATAGGAGATACCCCGAAAGAACACTCCTTTCAAGTTGGAGAATTCATCCTGGATAAAAACCTCGAGCCGTTTTTTCTTCCCATATCCCTGCGTACGTATCGTTTTGACGCTTCCTACCACCGTAACATCCTTTTCGTTTCCCCGTAATTGTTTGATCGAGACAATATGGGTCCGATCCAGATATCGGCGTGGAAAAAAATCCAGTAGATCGAACGGACGTTCAATACCATTTTTCTTTAGCGCTTTTGCACGCTTTTCACTAACTTGTGGAAGATCAGTTAAACGCAATTGGTATACTGATATATATAAGTATTATAAATTTTAGCCCATTTTTAACCCTGTTGAACGGGTTAATTGTCGTTTTTGACCTGTAAGTATGAAAAAAGTAAAATTAGTGGTCAAAAATATTTGCAAAATAACCTGCAAATTCCTTATCATTGGCAACTCTTAACAACTGCGAAATACAACTATATCGCGTAAATCGTGCCAACAATACAGCAATTAATACGAAAAGGACGTAAAAGTAAACCGTCGAAAACAACGGCCCCCGCATTGGAGAATTGTCCACAAAAGCGCGGGGTGTGTACGCGCGTATATACAACAACGCCTAAAAAGCCGAATTCGGCTTTGCGGAAAGTGGCTCGTGTTCGCCTGACGAACGGGATGGAGGTTTCTGCTTATATCCCGGGCGAGGGACATAACCTGCAGGAACACAGTATTGTGCTGGTTCGCGGCGGACGAGTTAAAGACTTGCCGGGGGTTCGCTACCATGTTGTTCGCGGTACCCTGGATACGGCAGGTGTCGAAGATCGCCGACAAGGTCGAAGTCTTTATGGCACCAAGAAGCCACGAGACTAATCATCGAAATACGTTGAACTAATTATACTCATTTAGCATGCGTAGAAGAAGAGCAGAAAAACGAGAATTAGAGACGGATCCGTATTTTAAGGATAAGCTTGTTACGCGTTTCGTTAATAACTTGATGCGAGACGGTAAGAAGAATCTGGCTCGTAATATTTTGTATCAGTCTTTCGAAATAATTGAGGAAAAAACGGGCGAACCCGGAGTGGATGTGTTTAAAGAGGCTCTGGAGAATGTTACGCCGGTTGTCGAGGTTCGTTCGCGGCGAGTGGGTGGCTCCACCTACCAGGTACCCGTTGAGGTGCGGCCCGACCGCGGTACTTCGCTGGCCATGCGATGGGTAATAAATGCCGCTAAGGGACGTAATGATCGTTCCATGTCGATGCGCCTGGCTCGCGAAATGATGGATGCATCGAATAATGAAGGTGGGGCGGTGCGAAAGAAGGAAGAAACGCACCGTATGGCGGAAGCCAACAAAGCATTTGCACATTTTAGATTCTAAACACACGTCAACAAGTAATTATGGCAGAAGCAGAAACACAGAAACAACAAACCGATCCACAAATTGTAGACCGCATCAAGCGGACTCGTAACATCGGTATTGTAGCTCATATTGATGCGGGTAAAACTACGGCTACCGAACGTATCCTTTATTATACGGGGCGTAGCCATCGGATGGGAGAAACGCATGAAGGTGCCTCCCAGATGGACTGGATGGATCAGGAAAAAGAACGAGGTATTACCATTACCTCGGCGGCAACCCACTGCCATTGGAAGGATCATCGTATTAATATTATTGATACTCCGGGTCACGTCGACTTCACGGTAGAAGTTGAGCGTTCACTGCGTGTGCTTGACGGCGCGATCGGGGTGTTTTGTTCGGTCGGTGCTGTACAGCCGCAATCCGAAACTGTTTGGCGGCAAGCCAACAAGTATAATGTTCCCCGGATGGCTTTTGTGAACAAGATGGACCGAACCGGGGCCGACTTCTTCAACGTAATCAAGCAGATGGATGAGAAGTTGGGTGCCAATCCCATTCCGATCCAGATCCCGATTGGCGCTGAGGAAAATTTTGAAGGAGTTGTTGACCTGATTGAGATGAAGGGCTACGTCTGGGACGAAGAGTCGCTGGGCGCCAAGTATGAAGAAATTGAAATTCCGGAAGATCTTCAGGAACAGGCTGAGGAGTATCGCAAGATCATGCTGGAAGCCATCGCTGATCATAACGATGAGCTGATGGAAAAGTATTTGATGGAAGAAGAAATTACGCCGAACGAAATTGATGAAGCAATTCGTGAAGCGACTCTTGACGAGGAGATTACTCCCGTTATGTGTGGTTCGGCGCTGAAAAACAAAGGTATTCAGCTGCTGCTCGACAAAGTTATTAAGTATATGCCGAGTCCCTACGATATTGAAGCTGTTGAGGGACAGGATCCAAATGATCCGGACGAAGTCCTTAAGCGTGAACCCAGCGTTCAGCAGCCATTTTCGGCCTTGGCTTTTAAAATCATGTCCGATCCCTACGTGGGTAAATTGACGTTTATTCGGGTCTATTCGGGCGAGCTGCAGAAAGGCTCTTATGTTTATAACGTAACTACCGGGAACAAGGAACGTGTAAGCCGGCTGCTTGAGATGCACGCCAATTCCAAGGAGGATGTTGAAGTTGCCCGGGCCGGCGATATCGTGGCGGCGATCGGTATCAAGGAAGTACGTACCGGTGATTCGTTCAGTGATATGGATCATCCGATTCTGCTGGAGGAGATGTCGTTCCCTGAACCGGTGATTAAGTTGGCTATTGAGCCTAAAACTCAGGCTGATAACGACAAGCTGCATGATGGCCTGATGAAGCTGGCTGAGGAAGATCCCACATTCCAGGTTAAGACGGATGAAGAGACAGGACAAACTACTGTGGCCGGTATGGGTGAGCTTCACCTCGATATAATTGTTGATCGACTGCGACGCGAGTTTAAGGTGGATGCCAATGTGGGGCAGCCCCGAGTATCATATCGTGAAACGATTAGCGAAGCCATCGAGCACAAAGAAGTACTCAAGAAACAAACCGGTGGGCGTGGACAGTTTGCCCAGATGGAGTTTGAAATTGGCCCGCTCGAGCATTTTGAGGAGTACGATGAAGAAGATCAAAATGTGAGTGTGGATAAAGGATTTAAGTTTGTAAATGAAATCAAGGGCGGTAACATCCCGACTGAGTTTATTCCTTCGGTTGAGAAGGGCTTTAAGCAAGCGATGCGAGCAGGTATCCAGGCTAATTATACTGCCCAGGATATTGGCGTTCGGCTCTTTGACGGGGACTACCATGAAGTTGACTCGGACCAGGTTGCATTTGAAATGTGTGCAAAAATCGCATTCCGCAATGCTTCCAAAAGGGCCAGGCCATTAATTCTTGAACCGATGATGGAAGTAGAGGTTATTACTCCCGAGGAGTATATGGGGGATATCATCGGCGACCTTAACGGTCGGCGCGGAGTTATCGATAAGATGGGTAACGAAGCGGAAGGATCCGTCGTTCGATCTCGAGTACCATTGTCTGAAATGTTTGGTTACTCGACGAGCCTGAGATCGATTTCACAGGGACGTGCTGTGTACACCATGGAGTTCCACTCTTATGAAGAAGTCCCGGAAAACATGGCGGAAGAGATAATTGAAAATCAATCATAATAAATAATTATTAAGGTATTTAGTCATGGCAAAAGAAAAATTTGAACGCAACAAGCCGCATATCAACATAGGAACGATCGGCCACGTCGACC
>CAJXOW010000081.1 GCA_913057825.1 uncultured Balneolaceae bacterium
CCAACTTGGACGCTCACGGTAAATTGGTTGCCCTTCTGAACTTGGTCCGATACCAACGGGCGGAGGGGGGGATTGTTTCCAAGATCTACAGTAAAACTTTTCGAAGCCCAGTCAGAGTGAGCCCCCTCATTATCTTCGGCACGAACCTCAAACGTGTAACTTCCTTCAGAAAGATTCGAGTAAGATTTACTGTTCGATTGGGTAGTACCCTCATCACTCTGATCACCCGACAATTGATATTCATAATGTGCCACATTTCCATCTGGATCATCGCCTTGGAAGGTAAATTCAACATCTTGGCGGTTAATAGTACCTTCAGGACCGCTGGTGATTTCTATAGTTGGAGGTTGATTATCGCTACTAATTGTAAAATAGTCATCACTTACATCATTTCCTCCTGCACCATTCAATTCGATTACTTCGACTCTATAAAAATTGCTTGTTTCCAAATTTGTTGGCACAGTCCATTCAACACTGCCATCAAGTTCAACATCTGAAGCTATCGTCTCGACTACAGTACCATTCTTTAACAATCGTAGATCAAGGAGTCCCGTTACCTCTTCACTACTCCATTCAATAGTATGGGTACTGCCTTTTTGCCAATTCTCACCACCATTAGGCTCAATTACGTTAACCGTTGAATTAGTAATAACCTCTACCGTTTGATCTGCTTGATTATTATCATCCTCACTTGATTCATCTACAGCATCATCTATATCACTGATAGCGCCAACAAAATAGGTTCCAGCTGATAAATCTGTCCTCAGTTCAATGGTTTGTTCTTTAGTTTTTGTTTCATTTGCAGGTATTTCACCAAAATCATAGAGTGTACCTATTGCGATATCTGATCTAGTTATATTATTATCTTCTGATAAATATATTTGGGTTTCATGGCTACCCGCTACTGCATCACCCGCATTATTTTCTCTAACGGTTCCTAAAAGTCCTTGTCCTGGTGAAATTTTATCTTTAGATAGTGATATTTCAATAGGAATTAAATTCGGTTCACCTGTGGTTTCCCAATGAATCCTAAACTCAAAATAGTCTAAATTTCCTTTATCCTGCTCAAATCTGTCATATATCAAAACACCCCAATGTTGGTTTGCTCTTTCACCATTAAAATAATCAGTTGTTCTCCAATCTAAATATATATCAGCATCATCCTCAGCATCATCATCATAACCCCCATCCGTTTCACCTCCTAAGTTATCGTAAACTAAATTATCTTCTTTAACTTCTGAGGTTGTAGATGAATACAGGTAGATCTCATAATCTTGTGCAAAAAAGTTACTTGCATCAGTATATGGAATAATTCTTAGACGATATTCTACATTGGTCACTTCAGCCCCATCTGGTGCAAAATTATCATTAGTAAAATATCTAGCCATCGAACCTGCATCAGGTATTTCCCACGGACCAGAAGCTGAAAGTAAAGTAGTATTCGTTTCAAGACTTCCCATATTATCCCTATCAGAAATACTATCCTCACCTGAGGATATTTTAACCGTCGTTATACCTTGATTTTTACCTGTTTTTTCAATCTCTTTTGTAATATTTAACTTCCCGCTTTCACCTTGAGTCTCTTGAGTATCTTGGGCCATCGTATTTAATGAGAAAAGTGCAACTACTGCAAAAACAAATAATGAAAAAATCAATCGTTTAATAGAAAACATAACTTACCCCTTTTTATTCTTGATTTATAAGCTAAGATTCCTAATTCCTTTCAATCAATAAACATTCAAAAATAATTATTTAACGAGCAACATTTTCCGGGCAAGGATCTTTTCGGTGGTAATAAGCTTGTATATATATACTCCACTAGATAACCCGTCAGCATTGAAGGTTACCTGGTGGCGACCCGCCTGCTGTATGCCCGACGTCAATGTCGTTATTTTCTTACCCGCCATACTATATACATGCAAGGCCACCTGCTGGCGTTTGTCCAACTGATAGGTGATCTGCGTACTCGGATTAAACGGATTTGGATAGTTTCCCAGCAAGCGCACCGTACGCGGCTTTTCTTGTTTTTGGCCGGTGCCCTGCAAGGATACCGAAACCTCATCTGCCAGGGTTTCCGTATCCCCCTTGTCATCCATTATCGTTACATCTCTCAATGCCACCGAGGCCCGTTCCGCTGTCGACTCTAGGTGCACCTCGGCTACTTGTCCCTGACCAATCCGCTGATCAGAGGTCGCCGAAATACCGAGCCCGGCACGACCTTCCTTATTTTGCACCTCCGTCATGGATACATATCCATCCCGGTCATAATCGTGCTGCAAGGCCATTATCTTCGTTTCTCCAGACTGATAGGACAGATCGAAGGATACTCCGTACAGGTCGGTGTAACGCTCATTTATTAGCTTCATCCGGTAGTTATTCTCGCCCGTCTTTACCAGTTCATACTCCAGGCCCTCACCTGTCAGACTCCTATCGGTGCCCGAACGGCTGGCGACTACGCTGTTGTTGGTCGAATGCGTCTTGCCATAGTTAAATCCAATGCATAGTATATCGGAGCCATCCACTTCACCATCCCCATTCGCGTCGGCATAGGTGGCTTCCGGCGGATCCCAGCGTGGGACGGTATATGCCTTCCATTCACAACCCTGATCGGATTCACTGCGGGCGGGCCCCGTCAAGCCGTAATAGGCACCGACCGGCAAAACGTCGGCTCCGTCAACTTCTCCATCACTATCATTATTCATGTCACCGGGCCAGACCGTAAGCCCCACCACAATAGTGGTAGTGGCCGACTCCGGACTCAGGGCAATATTGTTCTGGGCCGGATCCTTCGCCGTCACATCCTGCAGACCAAAACTGACCTCGGTCTCGGAGCTAATATCTGAACTAGCATCAAACGTCAACTCTAGTAAGGTCCCATGACCGTCAACCCCGCCGTCGCCCGACTTGCGGCTCATTCCAACATCCACAATACCGTTGGACGACTCGTTGGTTACATTGCTGACCAAGTCGTCTCCGAGAAACGAACCCAACTCATGATCCACATAGGACATATGCGACTGGTTGTAGGTCAACTCAAAACTCGTCCCGAACAGATTCTGCACGGGATTGGCGGCCTCGCCAACTTGGACGCTCACGGTAAATTGGTTGCCCTTCTGAACTTGGTCCGATACCAACGGGCGGAGGGGGGGATTGTTACCATTATTTTGTAATTCAATATTTAGTCTTCCATGACCATATAAATTATCCTTTCCCGGGTTTCCCATATCAATCGCCGAAGAGTATAAATCTTCTATAATATTCTCATTATTTTGTTGTGGATTGTTTGATAACTTTAATGCAAGTGCACCAACTGTATGAGGTGCGGCTGCTGACGTACCGTAAAAACTACCGTAACCCGAGGTTGATACTCCATCAGGCCCCATTACATCAGGTTTTATAAATGAGTCAGTAAACTTGCTATCATTAGTTGGACCTCTAGCACTAAATGTTTCCAAAGGACCTGAGACCCAATCATTATGAGAAATCGCACCTACGGTCACAACTTTCTGCTCATTTGCTGGTGCTATCAGACTACTGGAAGTTTTATTATATTCGAAATCTTTATTTCTCCTACTAAAAATTTCAATATCTGGTGTAGAAGGAGCTGAATAATTTTCAATTGCGAAATAGTAATTGTCGGCTGTTGATACAGTATAATCGATTGTCTCAGTAGGAAATTGACCTTCGGAACCATCTTGTAGTCCTTCAGAACTACTAACTAATACTAAATCGCCACTAGCATCTGTACGATATAAGTTCAAATCATAATCCTCAGCCTCATGGGGCCAAGCATCCCAACTCATATATAGTGTGATCTGCTCTCCCTCTTCGACATATCCAATACCTTGCAATTCATCCCCAGAAGAAAATTCAATAAAATCATTATCATTTGAATCGTTCCAACTACCTTGCCAATGGTTCTGAGCCCCATTACCCGCACTATTTACAAAAATAACCCCTTGATCGTTAGCATCTGCCGCAATATTTGCGATAACGCCCGTTCCATCATAAAAGTTTGTATTCCACCATCCATAAGAATAGTTAATAATATCAACCCCATTGTTTATAGCAGCATCCACCGCATTTCCTAATTCTACCGAGGTGCTATGCTTCATGAGATAAAGATCAGCTGCAGGTGCTATATCATGAATTATTTCTGCTATATCTGTGCCATGGTTACCCCCTGTTTGGAAATCATCATCACTGGTAAAATCTTTTTTATAAGCAATTACTGAATCTGGAACATCTCCAGAGGCGCGAACTTCTGATAAGTTATCAAAACCACCATCAATTATAGCTACTTTAACCCCCTCCCCCTTAATTCCTTCCTCTTGAAATTTGTCTGCATTAATTAATTCTACTCCTTCACTCGTATCAACTTTATAGGGTTTTGAAGGATGGGGGGGAGCAATATAATCGATTTGTTGGACTCTCTCAGCTATATCCACCAAATGATCAATGGGAAGCAATAATTGTACATAGTTTTTATAACTTGATTCAAGCTTACCATTAAATTTTTCAACTTCTTGTTCCAAAATTGATATAGAACTTTCAGAACTAATTTTGACAATCACCTGAACTTTACTAGCATTATCTTGCAAGTCAATATCCTGCCACTTCTGATCTGAAGAATTAATTCTTTCATTTTTATATGCTTTATATAACTCAGATAGTTTTGAATTAATTTTTTTATGTACTAAGTCTTTTTCTGGCTTATCAGTTTTTTTCCCTAATTTTTGAGAGTAACCTGTATTAATAACTAGCATTAGGATTACCAACATAATGAATACTCTATCGACTGTAATCTTTTTCCCACCCAACAAGTTATCGAAGTATTTCATAATCTGATTCCTTTCTTTGTAATTTACATAACATTTATATTCCTCTTAATTATTAAGTCTGCATAAATTTTTAACATCTGGCGCCAAGTGGTAATTTTTTTGGTGCATTGAGCAAACAATAATGAACCATGTTTATTTTTGGACCACCTCATCCGTCCACTGCCACATATTCTAATACGTTTGCGTTACCCTCGCCTCGTGCTGCCCGTCCCATTAATTTCCAGGAGCGAAGCGAGTCGGCAGTGAGCCTAAAAGTAGCAGTTGTCGGGGCAGCATAACTGTCACCCTTTGGTCGCCGGAAGTTTTTGTGGGATGTTAGGCGTGGCGCCGGATTGACGCCGAGAAGTGCTGTCGATTTCCCTCAAACCCACGGAAAAAGCTTGTCACTGATCTGTGCAACGTATTTCGTAAATATGACCTCAAACTACAACCCAGATAAAGGTTGGGCATGCTGGCCAAGAATTAAATAATTTTTTGCGTACTAATATTGCCTAGGTGAAGAGAACGACGCAAAAAAATGAAAACCACTTTTTATTCAAGCATTTAACACATCTTGTAACTTCTCCCCAGGTAGGAATAGGTCCTCTAGATTGATATTATAAATTAATTTATAAAGGTTTAAACATTCGGGGATAATTAATTTATACACTTCTCTTTTTAAATAACTTATCGGGGATTCCTGAAGATGCTTCGATTCAATAACCTTCGTTTTGAAGCTCGTACCAAAGCTTTTTCTTTTTTTGCACTTCTTTTAACCTTCTTCTTCGCCGCGCCGTACGCCCACGCCCAAGTCAGTGGGACGATCGACAGCGATACCACGTGGTCGAGCTCCACGGTGACGGTCAGCGATACCGTGATCATCGCCGAAGGGGCTGTGCTGACGATCGACCCTTCCGTCACTGTCCGCTTCCAATCCAACACGGGCCTCGTCGTTAAGGGCGGACTGGTGGCAGACGGACAGCGGCCTTCCGACCGCATCCTCTTTACCTCGGATGCGTCTTCGCCGGCGCCGGGCGACTGGAACGGCATCACGTTTGTCAACAAGTCGGATGTCGGCTCCTACCTCGACTATACCACGATCGAATACGCCGGCGGCGGAAGTACCGAAAGCAACGTCTTTTACGACACCGGCGCGTTCGGGGTCCCCTTTACCCACTCGATTATCCGTCACAGCGGCGGACATGGCATGGACTTGCGGGCGTCCGACCCGAATCTCGACAGCCTGGTGGTCCGCAATAACGACGGCTACGGGCTCTTCTCGGATGTGTTCAGCAATTTCGAGCTGACGAACTCGTCGGTCGTCAATAATACCACCGGCGGAATCCGGATCGCGGTGAATGCGGGTCCGACGATCAGCTCGAACCGCATCGACTCGAACGATACGGGCATCTTCATGGACAGCGACGCCAAACCGACGATCACCGATAACAAAATCCGCCACGGATCCATCGGCATCCATATTATCGAGGTCGGTTCGGTCCAGCCGGAGATTCAGAACAACCGCATCGCCGCGAATTCCCAGTACGGTATGCTGAACGACACGCCCACCGGTACCGTAGTGGATGCGGAGTTCAACTACTGGGGACACGACAGCGGACCGTTTCATCCTTCCACCAATATCAACGGACAGGGGAATGAGGTCAGCGATTATGTCAACTACGACCCCTGGATCAATGAAACGACCCTCTCGGTTACGGAAATCACCAGCGATATCAACCGGGACACCACCTGGAAGGACGGTGTGTTCTGGATTAAAAATGATATCCAGTTGAACGGTTCGTACACGCTTACTATCGAGCCGGGCGTGATCGTCAAGTTTGCTCCCGGCACCCGACTGCGGGCCGACGGAGTCCTGCATGCTGAAGGGACCGAAAATTCGAGAATCGTGTTTACCTCTGAAAAAGACGACAGCTATGGCGGCGATACCAACCAGGACGGGATGGCCAGTACGCCCTCGAAAGGGGACTGGAATCGCATCGATATCCGGAATGCCTCGTCCGTACTGGAATATGTAACCGTCAAATACGGGGCGAGCACGAATCGAGGGGCTCTTCATGTCAGGACGAACGGCAGTCTGTCAATTTCGCACCTGTTTCTAACCCAGGGCGCCCGCAACGGTATCCGGATCGACAACGGAAGCTCTTTCCAGGCCGACAGTATCCACATCAGTGAACATGACCACGCTATCCGCAACCGCGAAAACAGCCTGTCGGTCACCGTTACCAACTCGGTCCTCGAAGATAACAACTACAGCGGGATCAATTCGTACGGACCGATCCGGAAGGTAGCCAATACCACTATACGCGATAACGGGGGATCCGGAATCCACAACACGAATGTCAGCGGTCCACAGATCTTCGAAAACAACATGATCAAAAACAACGGGGGGCACGGACTGGTGGCCCGAAACAGCGATACCACCATCGTCATCCGAAACAACGTCTTCGAGGGTAACAACCATGAAGGCTTTATCACCAGCCAGGCGAAGATTATTGACAACACCATGCGGTCGAACCGCTATCCGTTCGGCATCCACGATAAACTCGACTTCACATACACCGATTCGCAGGGCAGCGACAACAACGTGATCGAAAACAATACGTTCAACAATGCCATCCGACTCACGGGCAGTTTCCAGGATACGCTGGCCAATAACGTGCCCGCGGATATGGATACGAGCGTGTATGTGGTGCATGGTAATGACGTGCAGGTCAATGACGGGAACAGCCTGACCATCGATCCGGGCGTGATCCTGAAATTCAAGGAACGGGGGACCCAGTTTAAAGTCGATGGTAAGTTAACGGCCGTGGGGACCTCATCCGATCCCATTGTGTTTACTTCCTGGCGGGATACCAGCTACGGGGGACATACGCACAAGCCGTCGGATGATACCCCTCCCTCAACGCGCGACTGGAACAACCTGCGCATTGAAAACAGGGCCTCTTCCGATTCCCGGCTGGAACATATTATTGTTCGTTATGGCGACGAGAACCTCTACGTACGACCCGAATTGAACCATCCCATCGATAACCTGACGTCCGAGTTCGGTCGGCACGGCTTGGTGCAAGACCGCAATGTAACGAATACGCTGCTGAACAGCACGATCCGGGGAAGCAGCGGACCCGGTATCGAACTCCGCCGCGGCGAAATGACCGTGCGCAATTCCACTATAGCGGATAATGGCAATGACGGCATGCTGGCCTGGGGACGGAATAACGCCGCCTTCCGCGAGGTGTCCAATTCCACGATCAAAAATAACAACAACGAGGGCATTCGCGTGAACAATGCCACGATTCCCCAGACGTTCAAGGGCAATATAATTCGGGGGAACGGCGGACACGGCATCTATAACTACAACTCGCAGGTCTACCTCGATGACGTGCAATATATCGGCAACGTGATCGAAAATAACCAGGGGGATGCCGTCGTCAGCTCGGCGGCCCGGTTCATCGATAACGAATTCATCAACAACCGCTATCCCCTGGGACTCACCGGTCAACTGGGCAGCCGCTATGAAGACTCGGACGGCAAGGACGGCAACATCATCCGGAATAACCGGTACAATGATATCATCCGTATCGCCGGGGCGGTTCAGGGGACCCTGGATACGACGGCACCGGACTCGATAAACCTCCGGCACTTCATCGGCAAAAACGGCATGGCAGTCGGAAGTAATGACTCGCTGTTCGTCGATTCCAACGTAGTCTTGAAAGTGACCGACAGCGATTTCTATGCGGATGACAACAGCTACCTCCGTTTTGCACCCGGCGCCGTCGTAAAGTTCAAAGGCAGGGGGACCCGGCTGGAGGTGAATGGCCATATCACCGCCGACGGGACCGAACAGGCGCCGATCGTCTTTACTTCCTGGCGCGATACCACCTACGGGAGCATCACGTATGACACGACCAATCAGACGCCCCCGTCCAGCCGCAATTGGAACTGCGTGCGAATACGGAATTCGGCCGATCCCGATTCCCGTCTGGAAAACATCATCGTCCGCTACGGGGATCAGAACCTGAATATCCGAAAATCCCTGAATCACCCGATCGACAGCGTCCTGAGTGAGTACGGCCGTGAAGGATATGAACATCAACGCAATGTCATCAATACGATTACCAACAGCATCTTCCGCCATAATGATTCCAATGGAATGCTGCTGCGCCGCGGGGAACTGACGGTCCGCAACACGACGATCGAAGATAACGGCGACCACGGGCTGCGGTCGTGGGGACGAAATGACGCCGTGTTCCGGGAAGTGCGAAACTCCACGATCCGCAATAACGGCAATAACGGGATTACCATCCTCGGGGCCGTGGATCCCATATCGATTGTCAACAACAAGATCGACAGCAACAGCGTCCACGGTATGCATGTGGAATCGTTTAACACCCAGACCGACTCCCTGTTGATTATTTCGGGGAACGAGGTATCCCACAACGGCCAGATCGGATTGATTTCGACGCGGGCTATGATTACCGCAAATACGTTCGAAGATAATGAATTCCCGCTCGGCGTAACGCATCGACTCTCGCTCGAAGGCAGCGCGACCGAAGACGGCAACTATTACGACAATAACTCGATCCGCGGCAACCGGTACGACAACGCCATCTGGCTCCAGGACGAAATGTATGGCAAATTGGGATATACCTATCCCGACAGCATGAACAACCCGGTCTATGCCGCGCTTAACTCGGATATCAGCATCCCGTCCAACGATACCCTCGACATCGCGCCCGGTACCGTCATCAAGCTGCGAGACAATCGCTTCTATCTCAACGGCACACTCTTTGCCGAAGGGTCGGCCGATTCGAAGATCATCTTTACCTCATGGAAGGATGATTCGTTCGGGGGCGACAGCAATGAAGACAGCACGAATTCGGTGCCCGGGTCGAACGACTGGCAATCTATCCGGTTTGAAGACGGCAGTGAAAACTCTCTACTGAAAAATGCAGCGGCGCGCTACGGGCGACATAATTTCCGGATTCGAAACAACAATAGCGGCATGGTGATCGATTCCACGAGCAGTTCGTTTGCCCGGTACAGCGGCTTCAAAATCCGCAGCGGAGATCCGGTGATATCGTCGGCCGAAATTCATCACAACTCAACCGGCGTGCGTATTCAACGCAGTGCCCAGCCGCAGATTCGACTGAGCAACATTTTCAAGAATTCAAATTACGGGCTTCACAGCAGCAGCTCGGAGCAGGTCGATGCGACCGACAATTACTGGGGACATGAAAGCGGCCCGCTGGTGACCGACGACCGCGACCCGAATCTGTCGGGCGAAGGAAATGAAATTCGGATGGACGACGGATTTGTGGATTATCGGCCGTTCCTCAAGGATCGGTCGGGCATCCTGCTAGGCGATGTAAGCACCACCGGCACCATCTCGTCCTTTGACGCAGCCCTCATACTGCAGTACCTTGTTGATAAACGCAGTCTGAGCGACCGGCAAAAACGCAGTGCCAACGTGGACGGCGATACCACCATCACCGCGATGGATGCTTCCTATATTCTGCAGTATGTGGTCGATCTGATCAGCGCGTTTCCGGGTCAGGGCAAGGCGGTTCCGGGCGAAAAAATCGCGGATGATATCCGGTTTGAAACCGAATCCGGCGATGGCTGGCAGGAGCTGAAAATCGAATACAACGGCGAAACCTCGCCTTTCGCGTCCGAGCTGGCGCTTTCCTATCAATCCGGGATGGTCGACACGATCACGTCTAAATCCTCGATGCTGAACAAGGACTTTACACAGACGGAAAACCTGAAAGACGGGACCTATAAACTGGCCATGGCGCACAGCAGTCCTCCGAAAGATAACGGTACGGTGATCCATCTGCGCATTCACTTGAAGGATGGGGTCGAAAAAGACGACCAAAGCCTCTTCAGCCTGGAGAAGTTCGGGTTCAACCAGTACGACCTCACCGGTCATTTCGATGAGGTGGTCACGTCCATAGCTTCAGAGATGACCGAAACGCCGGATAAATTCAAGCTGGAATCCAATTACCCGAACCCGTTCAATCCGGCAACCAAGATCACCTACCAGGTGCCGGTCAAAAGCGACGTCACCATCACCCTGTACAACGCGCTCGGTCGACAGGTAACCACGCTGGTCGACAAAACCCAAAAACCGGGTCGCTATACGGCCGAATGGAATGCCCGCAACCGGGCCAGCGGCGTGTACCTGTACCGGATCTCCGCATCGGGGCCCGACGGCCGGCATTTCGAGGAGACTCGCAAGATGATGCTGGTTAAATGACCGGAAAGCTATGCTTTCCGGAGGTGAAGGGGGAAAGTCCTCTCCTGAACATTGTCAGGGGGAATGCTTGCGGCTTTGTGTTGGAAGGCTCAAAGACATTGAATTTTGCTCGCGAATGACGGCATGGAAAACTGGAACCGGGAATCATTCATTTTATCAACGATCGAATAAAAACGGATCTTTTTAACGCCATGAAAAGCATACAAAATGCGTATCGCGTGGTACCTCGGTTTTTAATGGTTCTCGGGTTTTCGGTGTTGATAGCAGGACCCGCTGCGGCCCAGGATGTGACTTTGACCCTGCCCGACACCCTCCTGCAGAGCGGCGAGCAAAAGCAGTTGCCGGTGACAACGACTGCCATCCAGCAGGATGACAGCGTGCTTTCGGGCGAGTTTACCCTCGAATATGACGACAACGTCATCGATATCCCATCCGTGGAATCGTCCTCCACCCTGCTCGATAACGCCAATATTACCTACAACGAAACCACCCGCAAGCTGGCGTTCGCGATGGACAGCCATATCACGGGCGAGGGCGTTTTATTCTACCTGCAGGTAAAAATGCACGCAGGCTTATCCCAGGGGACCGGCACCGCGCTCGACATAAGCGAGGCCGTATTCAATGAAACGGATTCCGATATCAACATCACCACCGGCCGCGTGGCCACGCCGGACCTTCGCATCTCCCCGAACAGTCCGACGGTGACGGTGGACGATACGGTTTATTTCAGCGCAGAGGGGAATATTTTCGGCGACCTGACCTGGTCCACGAGCGACCCCGGCATCGCCACGATCAATAACCAGGGACGACTAATACCGGATACCACCGGCAACCTGCAGGTATACGTCGAAGACAGCCTGGGGACCTCCGCCTCGACCGACCTGTTTCGCATTAATCCCGAACATCTGACCGACCTCGCGATCTCCACTCCGGATACCTCGATCGAGCAGACGCGGACGCTGCTGTGGCCGGTGCGGGCGACCGATCTGTCGGGGCTGAATATCACCTCGGCCCAGTTTGAACTTAAATTTCCCTCCAATCACCTGAAATACCAGGGATTTACGGTGCAGAACACCTTGCTGGAAACCTGGTCGTCGCCGGTCGTCAACACCGACCAGGGCCTTATAAAATTCGCCGCCGCCGGTTCGGAGTCCCTGTCGGGCAGCGGTCCACTGGTCTATTTTGAGTTCAAGGTACACGAAGAGGCCTCCGGCTCGCATACCCCCGATCTCAGAAATGCAATGTTTAATGAGGATTTGACTCCGTCCATTCAGGAAGGAACCATTACCATCGAAAATGCGCCGGTCATCGAGGTGGACCCCGATACGATGAAACTAGTGGTCGGTCGACAGGATACGACGCATGTAACCCAGGGCGGGCTTTCCCCCTACACGTGGCAGTCGTCTGATACCAATACCGCGGAAGTAACCAGACTGGATCAGAACAGCGGCATAATTACGGGGCAGCACAGGGGTGAAACCAATGTGTATGCCTATGACGACGAGGGACTCCAATCGAAGCCGGTCAACGTGCAGGTGTACGATGTGCCGATTACCCTGCCCGACACGACGATGCAGTATCCGGACAGCCTCATGATGCCGGTCAACATCGGGGATCTGACCTCGCTGAATGTGTACGCCTATGAGTTGAGGGTCGACTACGATACGTCGGTCGTGGATTTCGACGAACTGCACAGCAGCGGCACGATCAGTGAAAACATGACGATCTCCGTGAACGAAGACAGCCTGATCAAGATCGCGACCGCCGGCACAGAGGCGCTTTCGGGCGAGGGGACCCTGCTTTGGCTGGATTTCGAGTTTGCCGATTCGTCGGAAAGCGGCGACAGCACACCGGTTCGGATCGAAGACATACAATTGAACGAACCTAGCGGAAGCACGCCCACGGCTTTACCGTTCGACGGACAAATTACGCTGACCGGTTTCGCGGCCGCACCGGATCTGCAAAGTCCCGCCGACGGGACGCAGGAAGTATCGAGGCTCCCCCAACTGGACTGGCAGTACGACGACAGCGGAGCCACCTTCGAGGTGCAGCTGGATACGTCCTCCTCCCTGTCAACGCCCTTAAAAAATGCAACGGGCCTAAGTCAGACCGCCTACCAGGTGGACGACACCCTCGCCCGAAACACCACCTATTACTGGCGCGTTCGATCGCACGAGGGGGATGCCGTAAGTGACTGGTCGCCGACCTGGAGCTTCCAAACGTTTAACCGGGTCGATTCTGTAACCTTGTTGACGCCGGACGATACTGCCTCGGGAATCGGTCTCTCCCCCACTTTCAAATGGAGCACCTCCGACGACGCCGTACACTATCAATTGCAGGTTTCCACCGTCAGCGATTTTTCCTCACTGGTGGCCGATACCGGCGGGATTGCCGACACGACCCATAGCTTCGAAGGATTGCTGGACGGCTATACGCAGTATTTCTGGAGAGTTCGGGGGGCGCGAGAGGGCGTTGTCTCGAACTGGTCGGCCGTCTATTCATTTACCACCCGGCCGGATGTATCCCTTGACTACCGGGCCGGATGGAACCTGGTGGGTCGACCCGTCAAAGTGGAGAATGCTCATTATCAACAATTATTTCCCGATGCAAACGATGGAACGCTGTTCGGTTTCGCGGATACCTATGAAAGCAGGGATAGCCTTAAGATCGGGATCGGCTACTGGCTCCAGTTTGGCTCAGCGGGCACCCAAACCATGACGGGCACACCGGTACGCTCCATTCAGCGGAATCTGAACAACGGCTGGAATCTGATTGCCGGCCCCGTCGACAGCGTTTCCTGGGGCGAAATTGACGATCCCGACGATATTCTGATCGATAACACCCTGTATTCATTTAACGGCATCTATCGCTCCGAAGATACCCTGGCACCGGGACACGGATATTGGGTCCAGGCCAACGCCGGCGGGACCATCACCCTGGAATCGACCGCCAGCAAGCAGAAATCGATCGACCGTTCGCCGCCCGAAGGATTCGTCAAACTGAACCTGTCGGATGCGTCCGATCGGCGGCGGACCCTCTACTTCGACGGACAACTTGAGGACGGACGATCCCTGCAATCTTTCAACCTTCCGCCCATCCCCCCGAATAACGCCTTTGATATTCGCCTGGAGGATAACCGGCGACTCACGGAACAGGCCGAAGCGCACCTGCAGCTGCAGGGCATCACCCCTCCCCTCGAGCTTCGCATAACGGATCCCCGGCATCCCGGCCGACAATTTATGGCCCGGAGCGGCAATAACCGGAAAGTGGGGACCTCCGGCGAATCCATCCAATTCAACAACGGATCGATCCAAGAGTTAACAGTACGCCCCTTCAAAAACAGCGGCTCTCTCCCCGAAACAATCAAGCTTAAGCAGAACTTCCCCAACCCCTTCAACCCGACCACGACCATACGATACGGCCTGCCGAAAAAAGCGCACGTGCAGCTATCCATCTACAACATCAAAGGAAACCGCGTGGCAACCCCCGTCAACCAACCCCAAAAAGCCGGCTGGCACGCCATCCACTTCGACGCCACCCACCTCGCCAGCGGCGTCTACATCTACCAACTTCAAGCCGGCCCTATCCAAAAAACAAACAAAATGATCCTGGTCAAGTAACATTCTCCCTTAAAAAACGCCGGATGTGAACCGACTGCAACTTCAAAAACAGCCTCTTCCGTATCTGCCCGCAACCCACCCCACTACAGAGATACCTCCAGCCTCGAGCCTCCACTTATAGAAAAAAGTGTCAAGTACGTACTTTTTCCACGATGTCCGTCCTTGACAGTTGGACA
>CAJXOW010000082.1 GCA_913057825.1 uncultured Balneolaceae bacterium
GACCTCCTCGGTTTTTTGGTTAAATAGTGTGGAGACTATTAATATAACCGTGGGGTCCTCTTTTTTCTATATTATCAGCTTCGAGCCTCGAGCTACCATTGAGAGTGCTATGCACTCTCAATGGTATACCCTTTCCTTTTGGAATAATCGGTGAGCCGGGCGAGCGGATGGTGGGGGTCGTGGTAGCCCATGATGGTGTATTCCTGTTCATAGGCTTCGCGGGCCAGTTCTTTTCGCATTTTCATGCTTTGTTCGGGGTTATGGTCGTATTTGGCGGCATATTTGCGGTTGACCGAGGACACGGCGCCGATTACGTCACCCGCCATCAGGTACTTATGAGGGCCCCGCTCAAAATAAATAGCACGGTGATATTCGGTGTGTCCGTCGATTCTGCGGGTTTGAATATCCGGGTAGGGAGATCCATCCACCTCTTCATAATAGGCTAAATCGGCTTTAGCATCGAGAAAGTGCAGGAATTCCGTTTTTTTGTCGTCGTAGAAGGTGTCGAGAGACATATTCTTTTCCCAGTCCGGTTTGGAGGTCCACAATGTGGCGTCTGGAAAGGTCAACTCCCAGAAACCGTCACATTGTTCGGCCAACCCGCCCATGTGGTCATAATGAAGGTGACTCAGGAAGATGTCGGTCACATCGTATTCCGTCAAATCGTGCTCTTCGAGATTGTCGCGAATGGTGGAGCAGCTCGTATCATGCCCGAACGGGCCCAATCCGGCGTCAATCAAGTAGACGCGATCCGGGGTTTTAATCAGAAAAGGGTTAATCGCAATTTTAAGGGCGCCCTTCTCCGGCTCGTCATCGCGACCAATCGGGATAAAATTTTCGTCTTTACCGACGGAGAAAGTCCCTTCGTACAGAGGGGTGACCATAGTCATGTAAACTCGGGATGGATTATTCTTTTTCTTCGTATTCTTCGTAGGCTTGAATGATATCACGGACCAGTTTGTGGCGGACCACGTCCTTTTGGTCCAGGTATACAAACGAGATACCGTTGATTCCTTTCAGGATGTCCTGGATACAAACCAGGCCTGAGTTTTTTCGTTTCGGGAGGTCGGTCTGGGTGACATCTCCCGTAATAATCGCCTGGCTGTTGAATCCGATACGGGTCAGAAACATCTTCATCTGGGCATTCGTGGCGTTCTGTGCCTCGTCAAGGATGACAAAAGCGTTGTTAAGGGTACGACCGCGCATGTAGGCCAGGGGGGCGATTTCGATGATATTCTTGGCCATGTTCAGTTCAAGTCGCTCGTAGTCAATCATCTCCTCCAGGGCATCATAGAGGGGGCGAAGATACGGATCCACTTTTTCCTTTAAGTCGCCGGGCAGGAAACCGAGCTGTTCGCCCGCCTCGACTGCGGGTCGTGCCAGTACTATTTTCTTGACTTTACGTTCTTTAAGGGCCTTGACGGCCAGCGCGACGGAAGTGTAGGTTTTACCGGTACCGGCCGGTCCGATGGCAAAAACCATATCATCCTGTTTTACCCGATCGACCAGCCGTTGTTGTCCGGGGGTTTTAGCGGTGACTGAGTCTCCGCTGTAGGTGTACAGGATATGGTTTTCGGATTTCTGTTTCGACCCGCTTTCATCCTGTTCCAGTACGTGCGTGGGTTGTTCCACTTCCCGATGTTCCTGTTTCAGGGCCAGGACCGTATCAATATCCTGATCGGAAAGTTTCCCGTTGCGGGATGCAATATCCACCAGTTCCTTGACGATATCCTTGAGTTCTTCACGGTCTTCTTCAGGCCCCAGAACCTTCAACCGGTTCCCGCGCGCTGTAAGTTGGGATTTGGGATACGCATTATCAAGCTTGCGCAGATGCTGATCATGAAAACCCAAAATGATGACCGGCTCGATGCCTTCTATCTGGATGGATATCTCATCAAATTGGCTCTTCTTTTGCTCGATGTTGTTAATGGGTGGAAGTGGTTTTGTTGGGGTTTAGCGTTATTACAGTTGGTTAATGGTTTTCAAGTATTCTGCTTATTGACGCAAGCTCGAGGCTCGAGGTGTATTCGAGCTCGTCTTGGTGTTGTGTATAATTATATTTATGAAATTTTGCGGTATTAGCAAACTGAATTTATTTAACGAAGCCGTAAAAATGTTGTTGTAATGTTAGCTGAAAGCTGAAAGTTCAAAGCTGAAAGCCCTGCACCTACCGCTGTCAGGGAACTTTCAACGTGTTTGAAGATATTGATTTGTAATTTATATACCCAACTTGTTCACCCTCTCGAATATACTTCGAGCCTCCAGCCTCGAGCTGTTTAAATGGTTCTCCGGGAGAACCATTTAAACTATCATCTCTTTCCCTTTTTTGGCGTTTTCCCGGAGTTCGTGAATGCGCTGGGGAATGTCGTCGGCTTTGAACACGGAACTGCCGGCGACCAGTACGTCGGCTCCGCTGCGGACCGCTTTGTCGATGTTTCCGGGGTTGATGCCTCCGTCTACTTCTATCAGGAATTCGTGATTTTCCTCTTCTCGAATGGTAGCCATGTCGGTTAAGCGTTGATAGGTCGCCGGTATGAATGACTGTCCGCCAAAACCGGGATTGACGCTCATGATCAAAACCAGGTCCAATTCGGCTAAAATGGGACGTATTACCTGCAAAGAGGTAGCCGGATTGATGGCTACACCGGCGCGAATACCGTGTTTTTTAATGTTTTGCATCGAACGGTGCAGATGCCGGGTGGCTTCATAGTGAACCGTAATCAAATCGGCGCCGGCTTCTACAAAATGATCGATATAATGATCCGGATTTTCGATCATCAGGTGAACATCCGTAAAAGCGTCGTTATCGGAAGATGCACTTTCGACAAATTTGGGTCCATAGCTGATATTCGGGACAAAGTGACCATCCATCACGTCATAATGCAGCCAGTTGATTCCCGCTGATAGGCAGGTTTCAACCTGCTCGTTCACCCGTCCGTAGTCAGCGGCCAGCAAAGAAGGAGCCAGAATAGGTGGTTGTGGTAGCGCCATGGTCGATGGTTTCATTAAGGCTTTTGATTGTTGAGTGAATCAGCAGCGGTTCCGGTAGAGTCGGAAAATACGGCACCGGATTCGCTCGCTTCTTCCACTTCGTATCGTTCCGACACAATTAACTGAACCTGTTCCCCCTGCGTCAGCGTATCTCTATTAGAGGGTTGATAACCGATAACCGTGTTGGGGACCGCTTTTTTACTTGGTTGAAATGTTATCTCCCCGACTCGAAGGCCCGCTTCCATCAATTTATTTTGTGCTTCACTAAGTCGCAAGCCCACAAGTTCGGGCACTTTAATTCGTTCACCTCCCAGCCCGTCACTCACGGCCAGGTCGACGATGGTCCCTTTGGGTACTTGTCGCCCGGCCTCGATCGACTGACGCAGTATGCTATTTTTAAACCGTGCAGTTTCATAACTGATGGTCCCCAGTTCAAGCCCGTAGTTTCTCAGCTGAATTTTCGCGTTACGGAGTGACAAGTCCGTCAATTCCGGTACTACCACCATGGGACGTTGTACGGTATTAACGGTAAGGTACACTTTACGGTTGGGTTTGACGAGCGACTGGGACCCGGGAGTTTGGTCGATGACATAATCTGCCGGATAAGCCGAATGAGTCCGCCGGTCGGCCACTTCATAGCGCAGCCCGTACTTGGTCAACCGGTTCTTGGCATCCTCCAGCGATATTTTGGTTACATCCGGCACCGTCACCCCTTCATGAAAATTGGTATAATACGGCATAATCACCTCATTGAGCAACAGCAGCGTCCCGGCTGCGGCAATGGCTAACCCCACTCCGGCTATGGCTATTTTTTTCAATATTCTCATTTCACTTTGTTAGCTACTGATTTGATTAATGATTGGTCTATTTGCCTATCCCATATAAAATATGAGTAACAAGAATTCTATTATATATTATTAAACATATGGCTTATTCGATTAAACAAGCACGAAAATCATAAATCATTAATCATAAATTATAATCCCGAGCACCAGCGAGGACTCAAAACCCGTAACGCACGCTCGCCACTGCCCCGCCGCCTCTTAATAACGTGGCGTTGGCGTTTAGCTTATGTTGTTTGAGTTTGACGGTGAAAAAGGAGTCGAAGGCGGAAATGACGTGATTGGCAACGAGGAGTTTGAACATGTGGCCGGACAGCCGGTAGCTTTCGTTGAACCGATCGGCCAGGCGGGCTCCCTCACGCCAGTTGTCGGGCATATCGGTACCATCCCAGTGAAGCCGGTACAGATCGCTGTCGAAGTCGTTCCAGCCGGGACCGTATTGAAAGTACTTGCTGATCAGTTCATAATATTGCTGGGAACCGTAGTCGGGCATCGTGTGGGAGAAATCGTTGCCGACCGTTCCGTTGGTGTACACAAAGGGGGTTTGTCGTTCTACGCGCCGCAAGGTGGATATGGGTACTTCATCCCAGGCATTTTTACCATACACTACATCGACACCGCTTACTTCATTTCTCAACTGATCAAGGGCATCGCTGGTAATACCGTGTTCATCATGATAATCCACCAGCCACTTGGCATAGTTGATAACACTCCAGTTGGAATTGGCAAATTCCTTGTAGCGGACTTCCTGGTTTTCCGCAGCATTTTGCTCGCTGATATGCAGGTAAACGGCGACGGCTTCGACCGCCAAATAGAGGGCGCCGCGCAGGTATTTACGGTTGACCAGCTGACCGGATCCGGGGACGGCCGCCGAACTCAAAAATGCAAACCCGGTTTGGGTCCGAATGGCATGCAAAATACCGCTTTCGCCGGAAGATCCGAGGGCGGTATCGGATGGGGGGACATAGCGAAAGTCTTCCAGGCTGATTTGACTGGCGGACTGATCGGGGGATGTATGGGGATCATTGGTATGGTTGGCCAGAAAAACCGGGCTGGTTGAGAGTTTTTGTCGGTACGCCGCGTCCACCGGGCTTGCCTCCTGTTTCTTTACCTCTTCCGACGGATATAGCTCATGCTCCGTATGCGGCGTTTGGCTGAATCCAATCGACGGATCGACCGCTGCACATCCTAAAATCAATATGAAAGATAAAATGCGTATCACCATAAGACTTCAAAGTCGAAGGTTAATCCGAAGTGAAAGATGAGGTCATGACCGTATTGCACCCGTTTTTGTCCGCTCGAGGTAATGAATTGCTCGGGCAGTTTAACGCTGAAATCATTGAAACCGTAGCTGCTGCTGATAAACAGTTTGAGCGGGAACAGGTAATGACTGTTAAAGGCAAAGCGCATTTCGGCGCCGACGCCCGTTTTTATATTGGATCCGATACCCAGCGGACCTCGCCAGCCGTTTCCAGCTTCTGCATAGAGACGAGTGAAAACTTTATCAAAGGTATAACGACCGAATTGCTGATTGATTTCCGTTATGATTGGGAAGTGGTAGGACAGTTGCGCAAAAGCGGTCGTGTTTCCGCCGAGGGCAAAGTAGGGATAGCTGCGCATGCCGGTATAACCGCCGATGTAGTCGAGATAAAAGTGGTCGTCGGGGCTGTTCATATAGGTAAAGAACCGGGAGTATATCTGGCCGGTCGATTCGCCCCAGAGCGGGAATCCATAGCGCGTTTTCAGTTCGAAGGTGTGATTTTTAATATCATCGTATATCGGGGAAAGCGTCCCTTCTTCAACCTCGTAATCCTCCAGCAGCTTGGCGGGTTCGTAGGAATACTGGGCAAAGCCTTTGAGCCCGATCGGAGCAATATCGCTGTGGCGATGGTATTGCATCCATTCAAAATTGTAGGCCAGTGAGAGGGTGGTGCTTTTATAGTATTGGGAAGTTGTACCGGGGATGTTCTGCTCGATCTCGCGCGAGTAAAATCCTTCGGTGGTGACCCGGTAGGGAGCGTATTTAATGCCCAGTTCCAGCATGCTGTATCGCCCGAGCTTGCTGCGCAGAAACACGTCGGCTTCCCAGATGCTGTAGGCAACGTCCGTATAAGTGGTATCGGGAGTGGCACAAGAGGTGCAGGGAAATTCTACAATTGATATGCCGTCGCGTACATTGCGCTGCAGGTTATAGAGTTCGACCGATATCGTCGGCGACCAGGATCGCTCAATGAAGGGCAACCCTTCGTATTCGACCATAAAGAACAGGTCGCGATCGAGATCAACCAGCCGGCCGGGGGAAAAGAAATCGTTGAGCCCTTCGGCTTTTTGGGATCCGAGGCCAAACAAGGCACCCCCGAAAATGCTGAGCCGCTCGGTTATTTCCCGCGAACCAAAGTAGAAACCGGCTTTAAAGTCGCGATAGAGATTTTCGCCCAGGCTCCCCAGGTCCCCTCCGGTCAGAAGTTTGCCGTTGCTTCCATTCAGTTTGGAATAATTATCGAATCGAATGACCGGATAGAAGGTGAAGTCGGTGAATTGATCTTCATAGGCATAAAAACTGCGCTGATCGTCGCCGCCGCGGGTGTCGATCGAAAATCCGTAACGGCCGGTGTCGGCCACCGCATAGGGTTTGCCCTGGAACGAATCGATGCGATAATCGTTGTAGACCTCGAGTTGCTGCTCCAGTCCGGTCCGGTCTTCTTTTACGACCGTGGCTTTCCGGTCGTCCTTGAACCGTGGACGTTGATATCGCCCGTAGCTCGATTCTTCGCGGGCAAGAAGCGTGTCGAGGTCGCTGCGGACGATCTTGTAGCCGTCGGAGGTGAAGGATGCGTAGATGAGCCGTCCTTGCGGATCGACCGCGGGCATGAAGGCCCCGCCGATTTCGCTGGTTAGCTGACGTTCTTTTCGGCTGCCTATTCGTTTGCGGTAAATGTTGAAGATTCCGTCGGGATTGGCCGTGTAGTAAAGAAACTTGCCGTCGGGACCGACGAAGGCGTCGCGGTAATCTACGCCGCTGCGTTGTAAGACGGTGGAGACTTCATCCGATCTGAAGTTGTATTTCTTGATAGATCGCCGCGAGGTGTCGGAGTAGGAGAAATAGATTGAGCGACCATCGGGCGACCAGTTCGGGCGGGTGACTTGTTGTCCGCCGTCAAAATCGGTGAGCGCCCGCATCGAGTCGGTTTCAAAATCGTAAAGCGCCAGGTTCTGGGTTCCGTCGCGCAGCCGTATGGCGGCAATTTGATCGCCGGATGGGCTCCAGGCCGGGTCTTGCACGCGCTGGTCTTGAGTTATTTTACGCTTCTTGCCGTTTTTAAGGGTATATATGTACAGGTCGCGGTACTCCTCGCCGTACTTGTTGGCACGGGCGGTCGTGAAGACCAGACTGTCGCCGTCGGGGGCAAAAGAGAAAGCGGTACTGATGAACTGGATGCGCGGCTTGCCGGTGCTGCCGTGCCGCAGAGTGCGATGCTGAGCTGCCGACGTTCGATCCAACTGTATGATGTCTGCGACTTTACTGGTGGAGCTGCCGGCGGTGTCCGATAAAGATTTAAGATAGAGGGATACCCTCGAGTTATCGCGTCCGCGATTCGAGAGGTAGGCCACGGTGTCGCTGCCGGGGCGGAATATGGGATAAAAATTGTAGAATCCGTGCGATTCGACCGGGTTGGAGGATGTGGGATCGATACTCGCGACGGCCTTTTCATAGAATTCGGTCTGCTCACGGGTGAAGGTATCGTAGATCTGCTGACCGCTTTTGCCGATCACGGCTTCAATGACCTTGTTGAAATTATGTTCACCGGTTTCGGCCGACTGCGTGCTGAGTTTTGCCAACACCTCTTCCCCATAGCGATCGGCCAGCCAGTTGGTGAAGGCAAAGCCGTGGTTATAGACCATTTCCCGTTCGAGGCTGGTTTTGGAGCTGAAGTGAGCCATTTCGGTGTATCCCAAAGCGGTACTGTCGAGCAGACTGGTCCGAAGAATCATGTCGCGATGCGAATCCCACGTATCAAAATGCAGGTATTCACGCTGGTACTGGGCTGTTCCCTCCGCAAACCAGGCCGGGATGCTGATCGAGGCAAACGGATGCGAGATAATACCTTTCGGATAACCGTAAAGCACGTCCGGGCGGCGTACATCCTCGTAGGAAAGCCACTGAAAGTAGATGGCGGGGACCGACCGCTTGCGTTTCATGGCGGCCTGGAGCTGGATAATATGGGTCAACTCGTGGGAAATTACATTGCGTATCCAGTCGTGCGTCCCGCGCAGGTGCGTCTGAAGAGGAGGAACCCAGATGTCGATTTTGTTATCAAAGAAATAAGCAGCGCCGTTGGCATAATCTTCGCGATCCCGCAGAACGATACTGATTTTTCCGTCCGGTTCGTGGTCATACAGCTCAGTCAGATGGGGGTACACTTCCTCCGCGGCGCGGGACACGACCTTTGCAGTACGGCTGTTGCCCGTCTGAAAATGAATCATGTAATGCTCGCTCTCGATGGTATACCAGTCGAGATGGTTATGGGGATAATTGTAGAGTCCCGGACTTACCTGTCCGACAGCATCGCCTGGAGTTAGCATCAAGCCGCTGATCAACAGAAGCAAGACCAGGGATAAGTATCCCGTAAGCCCGTGTGATAAAGAGGGGATATGTAATTTTGAGATTTTCGGCATCAATGAACTACAGCAATTTTGATTAATTTTTTCTCGGTCGTGCCGTTCACCGTGGCTTTGACCAGTGCATAATACACGCCGCTTCCCCAAGCGGAGGTGGTAATCTGCTTCTCTTCCGGTACCCCGCCGCGGGCCTGGTAGGTCCGATCAAAAATAGTGGAGCCGCTCATGTCGACAATCTTGATTTGTACCGTACCGGACGCCTGCAGCTGGTAGCGGATATGAGTTTGCTCGTCCGAGGGATTCGGCCAGTTATAGGTTTCCGAATACTTCAGGATATGGGGACTTCGGTCGGGTTCCGAGGTGGCATCGAGGTTGCCGCTGACTTTGTTGCGCTTCGCCCGGTTATAACGCGATCGCCACAGCGCATCCGTCATATCGGGGAACCTCCACCCCTTAAGATCGCCCCGGTGCCCCACCGCAAACAATTTCTTCCCTATAAGCACGGGATGCGGGAAACGCCCCTTGCCCCCGGATTGCGAAATGCTGCCCACGTAAAGGGGAAAGGACGACAGCTTGTCGCCTTCATTCGAATATCCATAAATCTTCATCGAGAGGCTGTCTTGTCCGACGACCAGCAGCTCATAAATACTGTTCCCGTCAATGTCGGCTACCAGCGGCGTACCCATAAAATCGGTCCCGTCGGGTGCCTGGATCGGAAAGTGATCGAGCGTCGCCCCATTCTGGTTTTTCCCGGTAAGTACGTTTTGCTGGCGATCTATGTAGAGAATATCGGTCCGACCGTCCCGCGTAATATCAACCATCGCCGGCCACTCCATTCTAGACTGGCGGCTTTCACCTGCGTTAGCGATGGTCTGCAGGGACGGCTCTGAGTCCGAAGGATCTACGAAATAGAATTCATTGTTGCGGAGGACATAAAAGCCGGTTTGATTGGAAGTTAAGGGGAAAATGCCGGTGTAAAGGCGCCAGGAATTCTGACCGGAGCCCAGGCCGAGCGTGTTGCGGTCGCTTCCGGCATGATAGGTCAATGCATCCCTGGTAACGTGAGCAGTATTATCTCCCTGTCGAGCGGATTCCTGGAATGATTTTCCGCTTGAGGTTTGGCTGTTGCCGGAGGAAAGGTCGATAAATGTTCGCCCCAGATCGGTATGCAGCGTGTCGCCATTGCGCGAGCTGAGAAAACCCAGGTGATTCGTAATGCTCGTCTCCCAGTTTTGCTGCCATTGATCTGCAGAACGACTCCAGGCCTCTACAACAGGATCAGTGGCCCGAGTTTCGTTGGAATTCACCTGTTCAGGTTGGGTTGGATACTGAGC
This sequence comes from uncultured Balneolaceae bacterium, assembly GCA_913057825.1. Taxonomy (GTDB): domain Bacteria; phylum Bacteroidota; class Rhodothermia; order Balneolales; family Balneolaceae; genus CAJXOW01. Next base: position 9,788 of record CAJXOW010000082.1, read on the forward strand.
AATGACTAATTGGTTATCCACATACGGTTGCTGTGGATGCTGCATGGGAAATGCAGATACGGCTTGAGATCGACCGGGGTTTAGATCGACGGTGGTAACCCGTTCGTTGGAGGGAATGACGAGAAATGAGTCCTGTCGATGGGTGAAGAGCGTTATATCCCACGGGTATCCTTCATAATAGGAATCGTCAGGCGGCATAAACGACCCTTCCAGTTTATTGACCGGCAAATCCAGCTTTTCGATGTTGGCCGGGGAGGAGGGGATGGCTTTAAAACGAGCTACCGGCTGGTTGTCGGAAAAGTCGGTAAAGGCAAAAAAGCCCGGTGCGCCGCTGTTGCTGTGGCTGCTGGGACGGGTGTCGGGTCCGAAGCGGTTTTGGTAGAGCGAAATGGTGTCGGAACGGGTGATGACCGACGCGTTGTTGCCGGACCACCAGAAGTCAAAAGGTCCGCCGCGGGAATCGGCGCCGCCAAGCCCGGTTCCAATCGTACTTCCGATATCCTGCGCTCCGTCGGCTTCCTCAAGGTCTACGCCCCGCCGATCGGGATTCTGGTTGACACTCTGAGTGGCGAGGTTCGCCTCAATTACGGCTTCGTCGATATGCCAGATCAGGATTCCCCCGTTAAGCAGCCGGTCGTCGTCGGTGCCTTTGTCTTCATCGGGACCGCGATCGAGCCCGCCGGGCAGGCTGAAATCAAAATTGTCGACATCGGTGACCACGCCCGGGGTAAAGAGGGTATCAAAACCCTCCTGCTGGTAAGTGAAAACCTCGTCCTGGTTGGTAAAATGCTGCTGTACCGTCTGCCCGTCCCGGGTGCGGATTGTCAGCGTAGCCCCGTCTTGTTCGGGGTCGCGGTGGCGGGTTTCGACCAGAAAGTATTCATCGGATGAAATCGAATAACGTGCGATGCTTCGGGGTCGATGACGCGAAACGGTCGGCAGTTCTATATGGCGCTGCGGATTCAGTTCGATTTCGACGGGGTCCTGCCACCCGAGATAGCTTTTTTCCCAGGCCGAAGGCTCCGGCGGGAAGAGTCCGCTGTAGGAAAAGAAACTGGCGCCGTCCATCAAGCCAAAACGTCCGATGCCCGCGTTGCCGGTTTTGGTGTTGAAAAGATCGGGCAAGCCCAGGTAGCTTCCGATGGATGCGGTCAGCAGCCCGTTAATGGAAAGCTGCAGGACATAATCTGCGCCGAGCGTGGTACCGGGACGCGAGAGCGTTCGCGGAAGGATCATCGAATTGTTGACGTAAAAAGAGCCGTTATTGATGGAGAAGCCCTGACCGGTAAAATCCGGGAGGTGTTTTCGGAGTTGATCCTCTCCCATGAAAATCGAAGGGATATCCTGGGGGGTGATGTTGAGGCTGGTCCCGGTAAGTTTGATATCACGTCCTACGCCCGCATGGAAAATGGCAAAAGCCGTGTGTTCGGGGTCCAGCCCGTTGGCGTCAAATCCGCCTTGCTGTTTGACTTTTTGCCAGACATCCCGAACAAAATGCGCCAATGGTTCATTGGTAAACGACTCTCCCGTGGGAGAATAATATTCCATCTTGTGATCGAGCCGGTAAATGTCGGGCAGGATCCGGTAATCGATGTTGACCTCGCCGTTCGAGACTTTTTCGTAGTAGTTTTCTGCAAATTTCAAGTGAGCCTCGAAGTAGGATTGATCGTGGGGCAGGGGATCGATCGTTACGGTGCTGGTGTCGAGATAGGCCAGGTTTCCCGGACGGTAGGTGCCGTCGCCGGTGGTTAAGTCGTTGGTATCCGGCTGAAAGGCTACGCGAACCGCAACAATATGCAGGGAATCGTTCGAGGAGTGAACCTGCACGGCATTTTTCAGCGTAGAGTGCTTATTGATTGCATGGGAACGCTGAATGTTTACCTGTTGGGCTGTGGCGGTGGATAGAAAAAAAAGTAAAAGCATGAACCCGAGGCTCATGCTCTTACTGTTCAGAGCAAAAAGGCGCATCAAAAACCCGGTTTTCTAAATAATGTTAAATTTTGTCAGATATTAAGCAGAACACTAAAGCGGATCGTGTTGGCCAGCGGGTGGTCCTCCTCAAGCGTGTAAATATAGCTGAAATCGACCCCGAACATGTTGTATCGCAGTCCGGCTCCGAGGGTAATATATTGACGATCACCGTTTTTCGGATCTTCACGGTAAAAGCCGCCGCGGACCGCAAACAAGTCGTTGTACCAGTATTCCATACCGGCCCCAATCATGAACTGTTCAATCAGTGAGAGCTCCACCATTTTCTGCCCGTTAAATCGTTCATAACTATCCCATGAACTTACGAGGGCTTCCAGGGGGCCGTCGGAGTTGCCGGTCGTATCGGATCGAGCCATAATTTTGGAAATGTCGGTAGCTATCGTAATGCGATTATATCCTTCTTCATCCAGATCCATGGAATAGGACCAGCCGAATCGCAGTAAAGTCGGAAGCGGGTCTTTTTGTGCCTGGTCGGAATATTGAATGCCGGGTCCGAGGTTGGATAGATTAGCCCCAAACCGGAAACGAGCGGCCCGGTTGGCGATGTAAAATTCATCCGTTTGATAAAGACCGGACAAATCAACGGCAATGCTGGTTCCCGCCTGCGCTTCCTGTCCACCGACTATAGTGCCGCTTGGGACAAGCTTGCTATAGATAAAACGGAGTCCGGCGCCTAATCCGAGGTTTTCGTTTGCTCTGAAGCCGTAGGAAAAACCACCGGCCAGTTCATAGCTGGTAAAAGTACCGAGATCGTTGCCGGCTTCATCCGTTCGCTGTTGTTCGCCGAGGTTGAGATAGGTCAGATGTCCACCGAAAGTTCCGATGCCTTCCACCGTATATTTACCGACCAGGTAGTCGTAGAACAGGTCGGTGTCGAAGTTCGGGAGCCATTTGGAGTGGGTAATGCTGACCTGGTTGCCGGACTGAAAGGCAAAGCCCGCCGGATTCCAGAACATGGCGGCCGCGTTGTCGGCAATGGCGACCCCGGTATTTCCCATACCTGCTCCCCGGGAGTCGGGTTCAATCTGCAGGAAGGGCACCGCAGTAATACCTACCTGTGCCCGGGTCGTTTGCATTCCCGCCATTCCGAATAAGAAAACTGCCAGTAATAAAAGTGCTCGTTTAGTCATTTTGCTATGCGCCTTGATTAAAGAAAGATTAATATAAGATTTTATAGGCGAAAGTTGAAAGCTGAATGCTTTCAACTTTCGCTCCACGCTCCACGTTTATTACAGTTGATTACTATATTTTGCATATACACAACATTTTGCATATACACAACATGAAAACCTGCTCGTATACCCGTGGAGCATGGAGCGTGGAGCTCAATAATTCATCGGCTCGATGAATTATTGAATAATCACCAATTTTTCCATTTTCTCTTTGGTTTTGACTCCGTTCGGCGTATTGGCTTTTATGTGAACGCGATAAATATACGTTCCGTTAGCCAACCGGTCGTGATCGGATCCCCGACCATCCCACCGTACCACGCCGTAGGAGTCGTTCGATACAAATTGTCGTTCCAACTCTGCAACGGGTTGGCCGCTGAGCGTGTAAATCCGAACATTGACATCCAACATGTTTCCCGCCTGGTTATGCTCGAAAACAAAGCGGGTGAAGTTGTTCATTGGATTCGGATAATTATAAAGGTTGTCAATCACCAGTTCATCACTGTCCTGAACCTGGAACGTAATCTCCTTCTGAGAAGGATTATTGTACACATCCCAGGCCTGTACCGTCAAGCTGTACTCTCCCTCGGGCAATTCCTGCATCGGGTATTCCACGCGTCCCTGGGTAAAATCGTCCAGCTTACTGGTGTAGAACTCATTTAAAACGATCGTGCGCTGCGGCTGGGTGTTAACTTTGGCAATTATTTCATGCCCTACACCGGTTCCGGTGGTATTGATACCGGATTCGTCCTCCATCTCTACCACGAGACGGGGCGTACTTCCGACCAGGTTGCCATTGACAAACTTGTCGCTATTAAGATAAACATCCATGGAGGGTCCTTTATTGTCATTGGCGGCATTTGGATTGACCCCGTTGAATCGCAATTTCGTTGTGGCGCCGCCGGCATCATGTTCGCCGGACTGAGCATACAGCACGACGCGTCCCTCGCCCTCGGCCACGTTTATGTCTTTGGGCACGATGAATTTGCTGTCAAACTCGCCGTTATTAACGCTGGCTCGCCCGTTGAATAAAATATCGTTTTGAACTTCGTACTGACACCCTTCGTAGTAGGGATCGTTTCTGAGATAACAGTTGGGCATCCAGGGCTCGTCGGGAAGCTGTACGTATCGTTTACTGTCGTAAACCGTCACATTGACTTCACCATTGTATCCGGTGAGTGGTTGTCCCTAGTCATTTCTCAGCGTACCGGACATTTCCACTTTATCGAGCGCCTGCAGTCGAACCGTGGTATCCTGATTGGCGATATCGACTTTGTTAATCTGTGTGAGGGCCGCCTCACGCTGGGGCAGACCGATGCGCATGGCGGGATCGCCGAGCAGAATAAATTTTCGGCTGTTGAAAGCTGCTCCGACCCGGGAGTTTTTGGTCTTTCGGTAAATATCCCCCAGGCGGGCAGGGAGTCCTTCCTCGTCCGGATCTATCATTTCTCGGGAAAGCTTAATGTTCAGGCTGAAGTTATTGGGCTGATTGGGATTCCCACTGGTATACACCACCCGGGTGGTGGTAAACGCGGCAATTGCACCGCCTTGTTCCCAGAGCAGAAGTTTTTCAGCTCCACAGCGCGCTTCGACGTCGTCGTACCGTCCGAATGAGCAGGTGGCGGTGACAAAAATGGTGGGTTTGTTTCGGTTTTGAAGTCGTGAAATCATGCTGCTGTGAAAGAGACGTTCACCACTCAGGGTCTGCTCGTTTCCGTGCCCGGAGTAATTGATAACCAATGTCCCGCTGTTGATACTTTGAATAAAGGCTTCTGTGGCCTGTGGACGACGCCGGCCGGAAGCGGTATTTTCGACGGGGTACGCAAATTCGTACACTTTATTAAACCGGACCCCCGCACGGTCTCGATCCATGCGCATGACGGTTCCGTCGGCATTGTACAGG
>CAJXOW010000083.1 GCA_913057825.1 uncultured Balneolaceae bacterium
TAAAATGCCATTCCCGCCGTATCGATACCCACCGTTTGACGAATCCAGTTCTTCCCGCCATCGGACGTTTTTAGCAACGTATTCTTGTTCCCGCAAATCCAGCCGTTATTTTTGTCGAAGAACTGAATTTGTTCATAATACACCGAATCCAACTGATTCACGATCTTCCACGAATTACCTCCATTTTCCGTCTTGAGAACCTGGCCCGTACCATACGTATAGGCATAGCCGATCTGTTGAGTTACCCATTCGATATCATGGAGGCCGTCTTTCGTCGGAACTTCTACCCGTTGCCAGCTATCAAACGCCTTTCCGGTCAGTCCCCACAAACCTATACCAAAGAGGCAAACCGCTAGCGGATTAATTTTGCTATTTAGCGCCGTGCCGGGCCAAAAGTACTTAACGATAAGTTTCATAAATCCCCATTTTTTATTCGTTCACCCTCCTCCTGTCAAAAGACAAGGTACAGAGTTCACAACCATATCTCAAAAGGTATGGCCAACCGAACCATGCAGTGCATTTTCACCCCATGAGCACCCTTTATTCCCGGGAGTAGGCACAAACCTACCCCGAATTTCCTTCAGACCCTAGGAGTCTGTAGCATTCAATTGTTAAATAAATTAAATATATAACTAATTATTTAATAAATGTTTATCTTGTGTTAAGGAGGAAGTGTTAGCCCGGATTAACATAGTAAAGTTTTAATCAGTTCAAAGCTTCGGCTCATACCGGATCCATGTCCCCCGAATAAATTTGAACAGGACAGAATCTTTATGAACAAGCTAAAAATAGATTAATCAACATTCATCATGAATAATAAAGTATCAATTTCAACCCGCTCCGTTTTGTTACTGGGGGACGGTTCTGATTTGTCATTATCCGTAGTTCGCGCGCTTAGTAAAGCGGGAATCACAGATATTCATGAATTTGCAGTTGACAATGAACAGCAACATATAAGTAAATATTCGCGGCACCTGACACACTATTTTCAGTCACCGAACACCTTTGATAAAGTGGCGCCCGAAGCGGTCCTTAAGTTTGGGGAAAAGTGTCACGCGCAGGTCATCATTCCGATCACCGAAGAAGCGGTCATGTGGGTCAGTCAGCACCAAGCTGCATTGTCTTCCCACTTTAAACTACCCGCTCTGCCGAAAGCGGAATTGGTTCAAACCATGCGCGACAAACGATTACTTCACGAGTGGCTAAGTACCCACGATTTTCCCGTGCCCCAAAGCTGGCACCTTGATGATCCACTACTCGTCGAAAAACTGCAAAACGCGGACGTTCGTTATCCCTTGCTTTTAAAAAACCGGTCGGGGGCCGTCGGTCAAGAGGTATCCCGGCTGACCAGTGCACAACATCTTAATCAAGTCAGGGAATTTCTCGGGGATAGACTTTCCCGATATATTGTTCAGGAATACCTAGAAGGTAGTGATATGGACTGCAGCATCCTGGCCCTGGATGGGAAAATCGAGGCTATTACCATACAGGAACCTCTCGTGCCGCGCAATTTGCGTTTTGCTTCAACAATACGGCTTTTCAACCAACCCGATTTCCGTGTTTTTGTTGAAAAGTTGATACAAAAATTGCGGTGGTCGGGTATCGCCCATCTCGACTTCCGGTATGATCGCAACAGAAATACCTGGTACCTGGTCGATTTTAATGCACGGTACTGGACCACCATGCTGGGATCGGTTTGTGCCGGTATTAATTTCCCCTACCTACACCTCTTGCAAGCACTACAAGTCCCCATCGCCCCATCCACCTCCCGTGAAATAACCTTCATGTTAAACTACGACGCCCTTCTTCAATTTTTCAGGAGGACCTATAGACGCCCGAAAAAATTGGATAACTTCCGGTTTATGCATACGGAACTTCATTTCAGCCTGAAAGATCCGGTCCCCGAGCTATTTCGCTTCGTTAAATTCAGTCAACGAAAATGGCGCAAAATGAAATATGGTGAGCAAGCTCCCCATTCAAAAGAAGTGCCAACGCCCCATAAAGTATTAGAAACTGGCTAAAATCGGGATTCAGCATTATATAGAGTAAATGCCTGAAAGACCTGCAAATGGAAGGGTTTAAATTATATTCTCAGGAGTTATTCAAGGAAGGCTCATCTCTTTTTTCGATCAACTACTTACAATATATGCCGATTTGCCCCATCTTTCCAAACTTGATTTAAGTACAGTGACTAATACATAAGTAATAGCAATCTATCAATAACCAATTGTGAATTAATATAATTAATAAACCCGACACCTTTCCGACAACGCTATTTTGTGGGTCGTTTATATGACATAGTCCTTTAATAAAGTTTTGGTTACTGATATCCCCTCCCCGCGGTTCTGATCCCATTTCCTTTTCAAGAACCTACTTGGTCGGAAAGCCATACTCCCCTTACCCAGGGAAGTTTCGGGTCATCATACTCTCAATGATACGTAAAACATTTTAATAAAACACGGGAGACAAAAATATTCTGCAAGTCCGGCAAACTCTCAGCAGAAGCTAACCGTCATTCTTATACATTAACCAACAGGGCGGTGCTGTACATAATCAGGATACCGCTGGCCAACCCCGTTAAATTAACGGCTGAGAGCCCGTAACTACGGGCCTTCGACTGACGAATCAGGTAGGTCCCGACTTCAATGATCACCTGCAGGATAGCGCCTGCACCGATTGCGAAAAGGGCGGCCGACCAGTGAGGCGAATAGGAGAAGCCGCCGATCCAGACTCCCAATATCGCCGGGGCGCCGGCTATCATGGCAAATCCGATAAACCGGCGAAGGGGTACTTTACGGTTGACTACCGGTACGGCGATGCCGATTCCCTCGGTAATGTTATGCAGCGTGAATCCGACCACTAAAAACGAACCCAGCGCCGCTTCACCGCTGGCATAAGCGGCTCCGACGGCCAATCCTTCCCCCAGGTTGTGCCAACCGATACCAATCGAAAGATAATAGGAGAGCGATGATCCCTCAGGAGCATTTCCGTGCCTGCGGCCCACAAAGAAAATCAGCAAAAAAGCCCCCAGCATAATCAGCCATACCATCACCCGGGCTTCGAAGACCCCTGCTGCCTGGTGAGCTATTTCCAGTCCTTCCAGCAAGGTATCCACAAACAGGAATATCAATAATCCCATCGTCAACGCCATTAAAAAATTCATCGTTTTCTGCGACATCAGATTGAGACCGGGATAAAACATGAGTCCCAGCGCCACCGGTATAACACCGATATAGATACCCAGCAGGGCATAATTCAGCATGCGCTGCATCGACCAGGTGGGTGTCGCAACTGCCACATCGATCGGGTGGTCAAACGTTAATCCGGTATCGGTTATAAGCCGCACGGTATGGGGCTCACCGGATACCCAGGGGTATGGAATGTGCACCCATGCCGCGGAGAGACGGGGAATCGGTCCCCCGGGTTTCTGTTCATAGCGCCAGTACGCCTCGTCCACCTGTACCTGGGCGATATCAACCGGACGAGATCCGTTGGCACGTACCAACAGTCGAATGCCACTATCATTTATAATCGTGCGCTCCACGGTTAATTTTTCGATCGGCGGAGCATTGACCCCGAGTGGTTTCAAAGGGTTCGTCGTCAAAAACAAGGCAATGAGACCGATCAGAATAACAAGCGGTCCCGCTATCCACCCGATTTTTTTCAGGGTTTTTCGATTTTCCGGTGTAGAATGTTGATTGGACTCGTTACTCATATCAGGCAATGGTTTCTCCATCGGTTACTTCAAAAAAGCTCATCCAGCCCAGCTCGGCGAACTCCGATTGATGAGCATGGAACATATATTTACCCAGTTCAAAATCTTTGAACGAAAACTCGAGAATCCCTCGCTGCGCCTGACACATCATTACAGTGTCTATCGTGGTACGATCGGGCGTGAACGTGGTACCGTGATCATAGAAATCAAAAAAGTTTGCATGCAGATGAAAGGAGTTTATGGGATCAAATTCGGTAGCGTTAATCAAGTACACCCGTACCGGTCGGTTGTGATCGATTTTAATGGGTTTATTGGTATAGGCGAAAGCAATAGAGTTGGCGGCATAAATCTCGTTGTCTCCGTCAAAATTGGTGTCGAACCCGTTCATCACCATCATCAACTCCTGCCAACGTTCGTTTTCCCGGCTGCCCAATAGCCTGGAGCTTGCTGCATCGGCATACTCGGGATGACGGGTAGGATCCGGATCCACGATAAAAGCCCCATACAAACCTTTGTGAATATGTCGCTTGAGAGGGGTTGAGTGACAGTGATACAGGTGACACCCGAAAGGTTCAGCATCAAATTCATAGACCGTGGACTCGCCCGGCGGAATCTGTCCGTCACCGGCCCCGGGCACCCCGTCCATCGACGCATCATGTATCCCATGAAAATGAATGGTATGCGGATGCGAGCCGGCATTGATAAACTTAATACGCACCCGATCTCCCTCGGTGCACCGAATCGTCGGTCCCGGTATGCGTCCGTCGAAAGTCCAGGCACTGAAATTAATTCCCGGTGCGACTTCGATGGGTTTATCAATTGCTACAATTTCATACTCACGCAGGGTCTGTCCATTGGGCAGGGTAGAGACTTTGCCGCGGTCCCAGTCGGTCAGCATAGCGTGCGGGTCAAACCCGTTTTTCTGATGGTTCACCTCTCCCATGGTTATCATATCCATGGTTTCCCGTCCGACGGCACTGGAGTCGGGCGAAACATTCAACGGTTGGGGGTTTTTGTCTTCGGTTGCAGTGCTTCCACCCAACAACGACCACAAGCCGCTTGCCAGCGTTCCAAATCCGGCAGCCAAACCCGATTTTAGAAAAGTCCTTCGTGAAGATCGTTCTGCCATAGGAATTTTCGTTTATTAAATCATAATGTTATAGTATAATAAAACAAAATTTAGCCTTATCTAAAAATATGTCGTGGCAATAATAAACTATGGTGTTCGGGGACATCCTTTACACTATTTATTCCTGGTATATGGTCCTCCCCCTTACCCCTCCGACGGGGGATTTTTTAGCGACAGAGGTGAAAAAGAATGCCACTTCGGAGGGGGTAAGGGGGAGGAGCTATACGAGGAAAATCAGCAAAAATATATTCAATACACCACCAGTCTGGACTTTTATAGGCTAAGGGGAAGGATAGTCTCACACAGACATAGGCATGCAACACACATTAATCAAACAGAAAAAAGAGGTAGATCCGCTAAAAACGGTTCCCTCTTGATGAGTTATTAATAGGAAAAAACCGGATCAGCGTTAACGCTGATCCGGGGAAAACAGATTAATCTTCGTCTTCCTGAATAAATCGGTGACCAAACTTGTAGCTGGTACAGCCGTTATCCTTACCGTGTTTCTTGCACTCTTCGTACGTTTCAAAGCTCTGCTCGGAATGGTATTCGATGTTATCGTTCTTATCTACTCGTCTCCATCGCCAACCACCTTTGATGTCTTGGTAAATTTCACATTTAGGCATCGGATGATCCTGTATTATTTAATTCAAAAATGTTTCCATCTTCTCATAATAATAACGAAAACAAACACAATCTCTTGTATCTAATGTTAACGCATTATATGAGTGACACATTTTACTAGTTTTCCAGGTAGCGACCGGGCGTAACTGATTGCTGGTACCTTCCGACCATATGCAGTCGAATAGCAGTTAACTAAAAACCCTCGTACTCCTGTCAATCCTTAAATATAACAATTACGAGCTTATAGAACCAAGCGTATTATCAAAGATCCCGGCCCGCATTTCCCTAAAGTGGGTATTGACTCCCCCCCGGTGCTCACAAATAATATTTATGGGATCATCGCGTCCTTTAGTACCCGGGAGTTAACATAAATAACTGATCATAATCCTTTGTACGGTTTGTTAACGCTGCGAAATGAAATCCGGGCTGGGAGTCTTTTCTGCTTTTACCGTTCTACCGTAAAAAAACACGGGCAGCGTCAACTGACCGAAAGAATCAAACCGACAACTACAACGTTTGATTTGTGATTCCCTATTTCACCAGTAACATCGACCGCTGCCAACTATTTTCGCCGGCTGACAGTCGATAATAATAGACCCCGCTGCTAATATTTTCTGCCCGGAAAGTAACCCGGTGCTTGCCCGGCCCCTGTCTTTTTTGGTGTACAAGCGTAGTGATTTTGCGTCCCCCGGTATCGTAGATTGATAAACTGACGGTGGCCGCTTTTTCCAATTTATAAGGTATCGTGGTAGTGGGATTAAATGGATTGGGATAATTGGCCCCCAGACCGAAGCCGGTCGGCCGATCGGGGTGTTGCTTCAGTCCGGTTGCTTGCTGACCGGGTATTTTGATTTGATGCTCCCCGCTCTGCAAATGATAATGACGGAAATTGCCGTTCTGTTTAACAGACAGGGTAAACGCTGATTTCACACTCAAGCTCACAACCATGGTATCTTGACGGGTGGTCCGGCCCTGAACAGTGATATCGGTTTTATGATCTCCCCAACTCAAATCTTCAATCCCGTGTCGGCCGGTTAAAGTAGGCCGCCAAATGAGGGTATCTCCCGGGGCATTGGGACGAAATCCGAGGATATTTTCAATTAACAGGGTAATCGGACCGTTTCCGCTCCAGCCGACAAATCCCGCCCGAGATGGACTTCCACGATCGGCCGATTCTGGCGCATAGTTTTCCCAGATACTGTGCGGTTCAACCTCGTTATACACCTTGGTCATCATACTCAGATGATTGCGGGCCGCTTCGGTGGCAAACGCCTCGTAACCGGTTTTCTGCAGACCCTTGATGTACATCATATTCGTCGGCGCCCACACGCCGCCACGCCAGTAGTCACCGTCGGCTGCATAGACCGTGTGATCGGCCGAAAGCGTGGGAAAAAGATGGGGACGATAAAACTGATCCGGATCTTTCAGATGAGCGACGAGCTTTGCGTTCTGCGTGGAATCAGTCAGCCCGGCTATCATCGGCCAAAAACTGGCGGCTGTTTTGGTTTTTATTTGCTGATTTCCATCTCCCACATCCCAGAAATAACCGTCTTCCGCATTCCAGGCATACTGATTCACCAGATTCTTCAGATGTTCGTAACGCTGTCGGTACTTATCCTCCAGTTCCGTACGTCCGATAACCTCCGCCATCCTGACCATATAATGTGCTTCCATCGCTTGCTGCGAGGTATAATCGATCCAGCCGGCTATCTCATTTTCCGGCCGGGGAGCGTTATCCATTCCGCTGCCCAGGTTGCTGTACCAGTACATTCCGTTGTCGCTGCGCCGATTATTGCGGGTCCACTCGTAATAATCATCCAGCACCGGCAACACCCGGTCAAACCGGCTGCTGTCGCCCGTCGTCATGTAATAATCCCATTCCGCCCAGGCAAACAGCGGCGGATTCGTATAAGCAGGATCGCTTTTATCATGAAAATCGGAACCGTCCGATTCCAGGATTTCACGATCGATTGCCCCGTCTGGATGTTGACTCAAGTAAAAATTATCGAGTGATACGATCGAGGGGACAAATCCATTGGCGTAGCTGGCAAAAAACATCATAAAACACGTATCCCACTGAAAAATATGGTCGTTGAAACCCTCATCCAGGTAGAGATCGACAAACCCGTTGGCGTCGGTTCCTTGCTGTACTTTACCCGAGGCGATCTTCCACGCCTCCCAGTACAGATCCACCCATTCCGGGTGATCAGCAACGATCGGTTTGGGAAGGGGATCTTTCCAGGGCAGCTGGACCTGTCGGCTGGAATGGACGACCAGGTTATCCGCTTTGGTCCCGTTACCGTAGTGACGAAATCCAACGCCGCCGGCCGAGAAACCCAACGGCAGCGAGCGACTCACCTGCCAGTTGGAGGGCTCACTGTTTCCATCCTTCCACGCTTTCATCTGCACGTACTGACCGTCCTCACTATAGGTGGTTCTCAACTTGACCTTATACCAGCTTCCATGCTCAAGCGTAATGGGCGCCAGCTCCCCCCAGGAATCGTTCAACATAATCGACATGTGATCCTCCTGGGATAAACTGGAGCCATACGCCAGTGTAGCCCAGTACAAATTGGTCTGGTCCTCGTCCCGAAGAGCCAGTGCCACCGACCCGTACTGATTTTGGTTGGACGCCGGGATATAGACCTCCCCGGATAACACGACCTCATTTCCAAATGTGGTATCGGAATACAAGGAAGATCCCCCGGGAAGCGTAAGATTCTGCTCCGCTTCATTCCAGGTCACGCCTCCCTGGGCATCATACTGATCCAGTGTATTCGTCGCAAAGGAGTCGGCAAATACGACGTCGGTCGAGGGAGACACCTGGGCCCTGGATTTTGAAACCGAACAAAGAACGAACACTGCTAAAAAAATACTTATTACCGGATAAATTAATCTCTCTGATTTAGAATACATACTAAACTATATTTTTGAATAAGGGTATACTGAATAATTTCAAAAAAACATCTATCGGTTGAAGACCCTTGCAATCTAAAAAAAAGATCTGTCAAGAACAGCCAATTTTATTTATTGATTTTCAATGGAGAATATATAACAGCGGTTGAGATTCGCTTCACAGGAATGGAACGAAATGACGACCGACATATTTGAAAGGCGGGCCAAAAAATCCGCCGGCCCTAATCCCCGGAATAGTCCTCAATAACGGTTTGCCTCACGCCTTCCAGGTAAGGAGTAGGATGAAGGTCGAAGGTGTCTTCGAACTTGTCGCTGTGGAATATGTAATCCCGATCGTGTTGATAATCCAGTTCCTTAAGCTCACGCACCTGCTTGTTAAACCAGCCGCCGACCGTTAACATAAGGGAGGAATACACGCGGTAGCGGGGGGCCACATTCAGTTCATCGGCTATCAGCTCAATCCACTCCCGGCCGGTAGGCGGATCATCGGCCGTAGGCAGATGCCAGATTTGACCGTAGGCTTCTTCGGAATTTCCCAACAGGGCAGTAGCCCAACCGGCATCGGGGGTAAAGGTAAAAGCGTGACGGGTTTCATCGTTTATCATCCAGCTCGCTTTTTTACCCTTCGACAATGGATTAAACACCAACTCGGTCAGTATTGAAGCATTTTGGGTCGAGGGACCATAAAAGTCAGCCGCCCGTGCAATTAAGGCTTGCAACTGACCCTGCTCACTGGCCGTCATCAGTCGCCGGGCGATACGTGCCCGCACCAATCCTTTTTTACCCTCGGGATGGATCGGCGACTCCTCCGTCATGCGCGGCATGGCCGAAGCATCATACATGTAGTTATTATCAAAAAAGACCAGTTTAACTCCCTGTTTACTGCACGCCTCGATCACATTATTCATGATCAACGGCCAGGTCGTTTTCCAGACTTTGTGATCATAAGAAAGTCCCACCGTCAAATAGGCTACCTCCGATCCCTTTACACTTTCCTCGACCGCTTCGGCGTCGGTAAGGTCGGCGGACATCAACTCCTCGTCCCCTTTTACCGTTTTTGGATTGCGGCTAACCAGTCGAACTTCATCCGTATATGTTCTCAACGCCCCGGCCAACTGAACCCCGATAGCTCCACCGGAACCTAATATTGTCTGCATAATGTATCACTTTATAGGAAACCTTGACCAATAGTTATCATATTCTATCTTGCAAATATATCAAAATAATCACTTATAAAATATATTTCTCCTACTTTTATCCATTTATTTTTGTAGCTTTCAGGAGTCTATCATCTTTCTAAAGGGGTAACCTGATATAAAGGTAAATATCAACATCACCAAACCCATGGGGGGAAAACCTATGAATGAACTAACTTTCGGCGGTATTATAACCAACAGCTTCAAACTGGGCTTCCGATACTTCGGACCAATTCTGGGAGCTCTTATTCTCTATATCCTTACTATCTGGATCCCGTATCTCAATGTGGGAACTACGATAGCTATTATTGCCATAATCCCGGCAATGGCAAAAGGGGAAAAACTTTCACCTACCGGCATCTTTCAAAGAAAGTACCGGGAAAATTTTGGCGATTTTTTCCTCCTGCTGGCTTTTATCACGATAGGTTCATTGTTGGGATATCTATTTCTTGTCATTCCCGGGATGGTACTGTCCATTGCCTGGTGTCTGGCAATATATTTGTTCATAGACCGTGATATGTCCCCCTTAAAAGCCATAAAAACCAGCAATCGACTCACCTACGGGAAAAAGTGGACGATATTCTTCGGCATCCTGGTCTTGGCGATTATGCTGGGGGTGATTGTCACGGCCGTAACTTTCATCGGTGGCATGATGGGAGATACGATTGGTGCCATATTGAGCATATTGGTCAACCTGATTATACTACCGGTATATTTTGGCGCCTATGCCCATATCTATCAAAAACTTACCGTCGACATGGAGCCGTCGGCAAGCTAATTGAGTTTGGTCGCCATTTATCCGGGAATAGAACGGTCACTTTCGATCTAAAATGAAAGTGACCGTTATTGTTTTTAAGGGATTTCCTTCTTATCGTTTAAAGTCATATCCTTTTATGTTTATCGCTCATAAACCACGGTTACCATGGAAAGACGCAATTTCCTGCAGTATTTGTCGGCCTTGACAGGGGGGACACTGGCTGGCGGCTTATTAACTGAATCCCATCAGGAAAACCACAATGGAAGCGATCATCACCAGCTTCAGGATCATACGATTGAATCAATCGAATTCAGAGACGTAAAATTGCAGTACCCCCGGCTGGTGGGAAAAAATTCATACAAAGGGATCCATGGACGAGGTCCAACGATCAACGTCAGCATCCTCAAAACCGACAAAGGAGCCTCCGGGTGGGGCATTGCCCGTGGTGGCGGCGACTACCTGAAGAATTCCACCGAATATGTCAAAGGCAAGAAAATCACCGATGTATTCGATCCGGGACAAGGCATCATCGACGACAAGGCCCTTCCATTCGATATAGCCCTGCACGATTTGTCGGGCATCATCCTCGACATTCCAGTCTATGAGATGCTGGGGCGCAACGAACCATTTACCACAAACTGCTACAGCGGGATGATCTACTTTGACGAACTGGGAGCTGAAAGCCTGTCGGCCGGCATGGATAAAATCCTGGAGGAGTGCCAGTATGATATCGACCATGGATACCGCCAGCTCAAGGTGAAAATCGGCCGCGGCAGCAAATGGATGGACCACGATGAGGGACTCCAGCGCGACATCGAGGTTACCAAAATGATCGATGAACATTTTCCGGAGATCGACATCCTGGTCGACGCCAACAACGGGTATTCGGTCGAAGACACCATTGCCTACCTGGAAGGTATCGGGGATATTAAACTCTTCTGGTTTGAAGAGCCGTTCAATGAAAACCGGGAAAATTACCTCGAACTGCGTAAATGGATGCTGGATCACGGGATTGAAACGTTCCTGGCCGATGGAGAGTACCAGCCCGACCAGGATCTGCTGCGCTCACTTTACCGGCAACGGTTGCTGGATGTTCACCTGACCGATATCATCGGCCTGAGTTTCAGTCGCTGGCGGCAGCTCATGCCGCAGCTGGTCGAGATGGGCATTTCAGCTTCTCCACACTGCTGGGGCAGTCAGTTGAAAACTTACTATACTGCTCACCTGTGCGGCGGACTGGGCAATATGCCGACGATCGAGGGGGTTACCTGCACCTCCGGGGATGTGGACTTTGGCAAATATGAACTGGAGGAGGGCATTCTGACGCCTTCACCGGATCCGGGATTTGGGATGGAACTGATTTAGATTTTCCAACTGAAATCAATAGAACCTTTTTAGCTCAAAAAAACAAGAGGCATTTGCCACCAGGTCATAAAGCATCTTAAAAGGGCCCCACTCACTTTCCATAGCCGGAATCCGGACTTTAAACAAAATTTTCTCCTCCTGTTTGAGATCAACCCAGAAGGGTTCACTCGTACACCAATCCATTTTGACATATATCCTATGACGGCCGGCAGAAACTGGAAACTCACTAGTCTCATTCGCTTTGATCTTACCTTCGCAGTTACCGTCTATAAACACTTTCAAGCCCCTCGCCACCCCGAATAAATCGGTCTCCCTCTTCAGCTGGATAGTAGCGGATTTCATCTGAATGGAATTTAGTTAATATCCTGTGCGATATCTTACCTGCTATTTAAATTTATCCTGACATTTCAACCAACTCCGATACTTCCAGCCATCCATTAATGTCCAAAAAAGGACAAGACTTTGCAATTGACAGGGCCTCATCCATCGACTTCGCTTCGATGATAGTATAACCCGACATCGACGTCGATCCGCCGTTGGTTACTTTGCCGTCTGCATGAACCGTCCGGGTGTTTTTAAGAGGATTTGCAGGACTGACAGCCTTGTCCTCTAAAGAGTCCAACCATTTTTTATATTTCGCAAAATGTTTTTTCCCATCCTCCGAGGTGTCGGGCTGGTCGCCTCCCAGGTAAGTGATCATAAATTCTGGCATAAGTTCCCCATTTTTGGTCTTGAAATTTTATTAGTTACACCAATATAACATCCCTCAAACTGCTTTCTTCAACTTTCCTCGTTTAATTTTAACCCCAATTTTAATTGCAAGGCGCATTTAATTTATATAATATATCATTACATAATAATATGTAAATAGCTAAACCTATGGCACCTGTTACCAACATTGAACAATCGATCCATATTAAAGCCAAACTTTTTCGCGGATTTTCAGATCCGTCGCGGCTCATGATTATCGAAGCGCTGCGGGAGGGCAAAAAAAGTGTCGGGGAGCTGGTTGAAATAACGGGACTTTCCCAACCCAACGTCTCCAATCATTTGCGATGCCTGGCTGATTGCGACCTAGTCATAAGTGAACGGGACGGACGTTATGTAAACTATCAGCTGCGTGATGAGCGAATAGATCAGATACTTAATTTGTCCGAGAAACTGCTTTCGGAAGCGGCCAGAGGCGTTTTCGAATGTACGCGCTACGAGTCCGCAGATGACGCCACCCCAATAGAGGAATAACCCATGAAATCGAATCACACTGAAATAACGGTTAAAGGCATGGATTGCGCCGGCTGCGCCCGGAATGTGAAGCAGGCCCTGGAGAAAATCGAGGGAGTGGAATCGGCCGATGTGCTGCTTTCCGCGGAAAAAGCGCGCATCACCGTGCGAGATCGACAACCGGATCCCACTGAATTCAAAAAGGCGGTAGAGCAGGTAGGATACTGGATTCCGGAAGAGGATCAGACCTCTAACGCCAATGAACGGATGACGGAAGACCTCGCCCAAAAATCCTTCCGTCTCTTTGGACTGGTATTCGGGGGCATTCTGCTGATCGTAGTGGCCGGCGAATGGCTCGGACTTTTTCAAACCTTGACCGACTGGATACCTTTCTGGGTGGGTGCATTGTTCGTGGGTGCTATCAGTTATCCCGTCTTTAAACAGGTGGTGGTGGCAGCGGGCAAGGGTATCGTGACCCCTCACGCCCTGATGGCCCTGGGAGCCTTGACGGCGCTGGTGGCCGGTGAGTGGGTAACGGCGGCGATTGTAGTGTTCTTCATGCGCACCGGCGACTATATTGAAAGTTATACGACCGACAAAGCACGCGATTCGGTGCGCGAGCTGTCGGAGCTGGCACCACAAACGGCTACCGTGATACGTGACGGCGAAGAACAGGAAGTGTCGATCGATCAAGTAAAGGAGGGAGATCATGTGATCGTTCGACCCGGCGGAAAAATTCCCGTGGATGGTACCGTGCTGGAAGGGCGGGCCACGGTGGACCAATCCTCCATAACCGGTGAATCCATGCCGGTAGAGGTTTCTGAAGACTCTAGCGTTTATGCTTCCACGATTGCCGGGGGCGGACGATTGCTGATTCGAGCTGATGCGGTAGGTCGAGATTCCACCTTCGGCAAAATTATCAGCATGGTCGAAGAAGCTGAAGCCCACAAGGGGGATGTCCAACGCTTTGCCGACCGGTTTTCAGGCTATTACCTCCCCGTGGTAGCCGGTATTGCGCTACTAACCTATCTTGTGAGCGGTAATATCATGTCTACGGTGGCTGTTATGGTGGTAGCCTGCGCTTGCGCTTTTGCCCTGGCAACGCCCGTGGCGTTGCTGGCTACCGTCGGATCCAACGCCAAACGCGGGATTTTAATTAAAGGCGGGAAATATATCGAGACGCTGGCCAAAGCCGACGTGCTGTTGATCGACAAGACCGGCACGCTGACCTTTGGTCAACCCGAAATTTCCGACATCATCCCACTGAACGGCTGTTCAAAAGAAGAGCTGATCACTGCGGCTGCCAGCGTTGAACAATATTCTGAACACCCGCTGGGAAAAGCGGTGACCGAAGCCGCTCGCCAACGATCCCTTAGCTTGCATAAGCCTGAACACTTTGAAGAGTTAACCGGCAACGGGGTTCAAGCCGAAGTGGACGGAAAAACGGTAATCGTCGGCAACGAACGACTTATTTCAGCTGATGACTCCACCAAACAACGGATAGCTGCCATCAAAGAGGAGGGGCAAACCGTCATAACCGTTCAACGCAGCGGCACCTTGCTGGGCCTGTTAGCCGCGAAGGACCGTGAACGGGGTGAAGTTGGTGAAGCCCTCCATAAGATCCGGTCACTCGGCATAAACCATATCGAACTGCTGACCGGCGACAACAAGGAAACCGCACATGA
>CAJXOW010000084.1 GCA_913057825.1 uncultured Balneolaceae bacterium
GGTCAAGACCATTATCCCTTATCACTTGCAATTGATGGAGGATGAACGATTTATAGAAGGGACACATAACACGAAATATCTGGAAAATTCATTTCAATATATTACGCAAAACGAACAATAAAACACCATGGAAACTCCTGAAGATCTGAAATACACGCGCGAACACGAGTGGGTACAAGACAATGGCGACGGAACTGCAACCATAGGCATTACTGATTTTGCCCAGGGTGAGTTGGGCGATATCGTTTTCGTTGAGCTGGAGGAAGAAGGATTTGAAGTAGAAAAGGATGATGTCATTGGAACGGTGGAGGCCGTTAAAACGGTATCAGAGCTCTATGCACCTTTGAGCGGTGAAATCAGTGAAATAAATGAATCACTGGAAGAAGAACCGGAAGTTGTCAATAGTGATCCGTATGGAGGCGGATGGATGATCAAAATTAAGATGTCGGACGAGTCGGAACTGGAAGACTTGCTTTCGGTCGATGAGTATAAAGAAATCATTGCCTGAGCAGTGTTCCTCACTTTCCCGGCACGAATGAACCGGGGATAAATAACATCTTTTTAGATAAGGTTTTATGAAAACTCGACACCACGAGTGGATCCTGATCCTTGATTATGGTTCTCAGTACACGCAGTTAATAGCGCGCAGGCTTCGGGAGCAAAATGTATACTGCGAAATCCACCCCTTTAATAAAGACCTGGGGCCCATGGACAAACAGCCGCCAGACGGCATTATTCTCTCCGGCGGTCCCCGCAGTGTGAACGAAGAAGATGCCCCGGAATTAAATGAAAAAATATTCGAATGGGACGTTCCCATACTGGGTATTTGTTACGGGTTGCAGCTCCTGGCACATCGAGAACATCCCGGCTCTGTAGAAGAAGCAGACAAACGGGAGTTCGGCAGGGCCGAACTGATAATCGATGATGACAGCGATCTGCTGAAAGATATCCCCGCAGAGACGGTTGTCTGGATGTCGCACAGCGACCAGATTATCGATCTTCCCTCCTCTTTTGAAGTAATAGGTCATACCGTTAACGCCGAAACGGCCGCCGTTCGCCACAGCGATAAACCCATATTCGGCGTGCAATTTCATCCCGAAGTGATTCACACCGTCTACGGCAAAAAGATAATGGAAAACTTCATCCTGGAAATTTGCGGGTTGCATTGCGACTGGACCGCCGAATCGTTTATCGAAGAGACCCTGGAAGGGATCCGGGAAACAGTAGGCGACCGGAAGGTATTAGCCGCCCTTTCAGGGGGAGTTGATTCCACGGTCGTTGCCACGCTTATGCATAAAGCGATTGGTGACCAACTTCAGTGCATTTTCGTCGATAACGGGTTGCTTCGAAAAAATGAATTTGAGGATGTGCTTCATCTTTACAAGCGTGATTTGCATTTGCCTGTGAAAGGCATTGATGCCTCCGATTTATTCCTGGAGCGCCTGGAAGGGGTTTTTGATCCCGAAAAAAAACGAAAGATTGTAGGCAACACCTTCATCGACGTATTTGACGAGGCGATAGAGCATGACAAGGAAGTAAAGTTTCTGGCACAGGGAACACTTTATCCCGACGTAATAGAAAGCATCTCGTTTAAAGGACCTTCCGCCACGATTAAGTCACATCACAATGTGGGCGGGTTGCCCGAGGAAATGAACCTGGATCTGATCGAGCCCGTTCGAGAACTTTTCAAAGATGAAGTCAGACGGGTCGGTGTTGCTCTCGGCATTCCGCAACACTTTCTAAAACGCCACCCGTTTCCCGGTCCCGGATTGGGCATACGCATTATTTCGGATGTCGATCGAGAAAAATTGGATATGCTGCGTGAGGCCGATCATATATTTATAAACGAACTTAGGGAGCAGAATCTGTACGACGAAGTGTGGCAGGCGTTTGCTGTACTGTTGCCCATTCAAACCGTCGGGGTTATGGGAGACGAGCGGACCTACGAATATACCGTTGGACTTCGGGCCGTGACCAGTGTAGATGGTATGACTGCGGACTGGGCCCATCTGCCCCATCCGTTTTTATCCAAAGTATCCAATCGAATTATTAACGAGGTGCGTGGTATTAATCGTGTAGTTTATGACGTTAGTTCCAAACCCCCCTCGACGATTGAGTGGGAATAGCTAACATTGCATTCAACCCGTACCAGGAGAGATTACTATGAGCACATACCCCCGACAACAAATGAATTCCCATTATCGTCTCCTCCTTACTTTCGTACTCACTTTTGTTTTAATACTGTGCAGTGTGAAGTTTTCCGATGCTCAGGATTCGGTTTCTGTTGACAGTACGTTTGACCAGGGATTACAGCTTTACAAAAACGCAAAGTATCAAGAAGCCGGTCAGGTCTTTGCAAAACTTAAATCCCCTGAATCACTATTATTTGCAGGCAAAAGCTTTTTTGCTGCAGGGGACTACCTGCAAGCGCAATCCTACCTGGCGAAGGTGCCCTCCGACAGTTTGCCTTCCATCAATTTGGAAGCACGATATACCGCTGCCCTGGTGGCATTTCAGTTGAATCAGTATGATCAAGTTTTACAGATCCTGAATAAGATAAGACAGGATGATCGAACCAGTAACTCCCTCCGGCAGTCTGCCTCCTCATTTTACCAGTCAACCCTTTCCTATTTGACACTGGATCAGCGAAAAGATGTGTTTCTGTCCATCTCTGAACCCCGGATACGCCTGGATATCATGGAATCCCTGGTAGGGCAAGTTGATTTTGCGACGCTTCAATCTTTATACAACCAATTTACTGCCTATCTTCCCGACTCTTCCAAGGCACCTTTACAAACCAGCCGATTGGAATCGGCATTGAAAGATTCGGCAGACTATGCCTTCAAATATCCTTCTCCATCACAAGACCTTGAAGTTCCCAAAGGCATTAGCTACGATATCGGGGTTGCTCTGCCTTTATTTAAGCCGGAAACCGCCGAATTTAAGGTCACACGAGGCCTCTATAACGGAATATTGTTTGCAGCTGAAGAATTTAACCAGCGTCATGCCGAACGCAAGGTATTTATTCGTCATCGAAATACCACCCATCAGATCAAAAAGGCCGATGCGGTATTCAACCGTATGGTCTGGTCCCATCCGCTGGACGCTGTAATTGGCCCGTTATTCTCTGAATCAGCCCATTCCATGGCTAAACTGGCCGAGCAATACGGCATTCCCCTGGTCACCCCGTTGGCCAACTCCGATACGTTAAATTTGCATAATCCCTATGTATTCCAGGTGAATCCCACGTTTTCCATCCGCGGCCGCAAAATGGCCCGTTACGCGGTTAAAAACCTTGGCCTCGACACCATGGCTGTAATCGCCCAGAAAAACGCCCTGGGATACGAATCTGCCTTTGCTTTTCGTGATCAGGCCGAACGGCTGGGCGCAAAAATCTCCTATTTCTTTGTTGAAGATTTCGCCTCCAAGGCTTACGATCTCAGCAATTACACCAAATATTTTACGGCGGACCAGGAATTACGGGACTCTCTCAATATACAGCAAGTCGATGCAATTTATGCCCCCTTTACAGGTCAGGCCGCACAAACCTTGATTGATCTTCTGATGACTGATCTTGAGGCCGCCAATTCAAATGCCGTAATATTGGGATCTGCAGAGTGGGGAGCCTTCGAAATGCAACAAAAGCGTATACGCAACTTTGATATGTACTATCCTGAAGCCGATCCTTTAACTGCCGACACCAGTCAATACCGGCAATTTGATCAAGCCTATGAAAATCGTTTCGGGTCTTCTCCTACCAAATTTTCCTATATAGGATACGATTCGGCGCAGCTGCTCTTAAAAGCGTTGGACCGGATAGGAAATCCCTCTTTGTTGAAGAAAAGTTTAAGAGATATGCCTCAACACAATGGACTGACGGGACCGATCCATTTTCGCGGTCATCAGATCAACCAGGAAATCGATATCTATAAAATCAAGAATAAACCGTAAGGATGGAACATCCATTGGCCCCCAAAGCGAAAACTTCTCCCCTATTGGATGTCTGTATCCGGCCGTAGTCAGAGTAAATTCTCAAGATTTTCGGAATGGTAACGGTAAGATCACCTATTAACTTCTCGGCAACTCGGCCCCCATCCGACCCAATCAATTGAATGTTTCCCTGTATTCCGGGCTACCGGGTGGATTGTTTATTTTGCCGTTGTTGTTCCGCAGCTTCCCTTCTTTCTTTAATGCGGTATTGTTTTTGCAGCCACTCACGCCAATCGCGGCTTTTTTGCTTGTGTTGCTCATAAGTTTCGGAAAACAGGTGGGTTCCTTCGGGCGTTGCGACCATATAAAGAAAATCATGGTCAGCCGGATACAGAGCCGCTTCTATGGATCCCAGGCCCGGATTGGTAATAGGTCCTGGCGGCAATCCCTTGTGGATATAGGTATTATAAGGGTGATCAATCTCATAATCCTTATAATAGAGCCGCCGCCGCTCGCCCAATGCAAAAAGAACAGTCGGATCTGCCTGCAGCCGCATACCCCGATTTAACCGGTTCCAATAGAGCCCGCTGATCGTTTTCTTCTCATCCTCACGACGGGCCTCCCATTCGATAATTGAAGCCAGTGTCACCATATCCCCCAGATCGAATCGAATTTCATGAATTCGATTCCCGTATTGGCCGGCGACTTCGTCTTGAAAATGTTCAAGTATTTTACTGATTACAACCTTCGGGGATTCCGTCCAATAAAATTGATAGGTGTCCGGGAGCATGCGGCCAAAAAGGTGCTGGCGTGATAATGATTTTTCTTGTAGAAAACTTGAATCTGCAAAAACTTGCCGGACGGCGGTACTGTCGAACGCGAAACGCTGAGCCAGTCGTCGCTGAAAACTTTCCAGGTCTGTACCGGGTAAAACAGTCAAATTTAAAGGATCCTGCAATCCCTTGCCCAGTTTGTCAAATAAATTATCATAGTTGATATCCGCGGGCAATTCATATCGACCCCTTCGGAAGTGATTCCATCCAAGCAATCGCCCCGCCCAGCGAAATTCTTTTTTCTTATCCACCCATCCGAGTGAATCTAATTTTGTCGCCAATCCCTCTAAATCGGTGGATTTCGAGAGATAAAAAGGTTCGACTTTTGTTATAGTAAGGACTGCATCCCTGTGTAGCCGAGTCCATCGAGAGGTAAATACGGCAATGAAAGCTATCACTGACACCAAAAGAACAGAAGTCCAATACCAAACCGGTCTTTCAGTAAAAAAATTCTTAAATCGCATTATCCGAGATCAAATCTGTGGATAGGGTTTTATTTACAGAGGATAAGGTAAATTATATAAACTGAATGAGCTCTCTTGCAACTTCCCGATTATATTCAAAGGCAAGAGAACGGTGATTTACGAGATCCACAATAGTGCCGACCAGGCAAAGTCCACCGGTAAACAGGTACAGCAGTCCCATACCGATCTGTCTGAGCATAAAACGCTGTACGCCTGCTACGATAAAGAATCCCAAAATGGTGGTCAGGAGAATAGTTTGCGGATCGATGCGGCGTGCACGATAAGCCTGTGCAAAACGCTTGGCCCGTTCCTCGTCCATCGACGACAAATGTTTGTTGATATAAGCAGCTTCATCTCCTTCGAGTTCCGGTAACAAATCAAGGACTTGACTCATGATTTTTAATTTAGTTGATATTTATTAAAAGCAATGTATCCACTTTTGACAGCGCGATAGAGTAATAGGGGTACGGCCGGCGGACCGAGGGGATGTGCCTGAAAAGCAAGAGCCCACTCTCCCCGAAACAGGTATGCGATGGAATGCCCCAGGCCATGTCCCGGACACCAGCTCACTCCAATCCATTCAAATAAACAAAAACTGGTCTGTTGAATTTCCGGATTCATCGCGGCCATCAAGGTAATGCCCATTACCCAGGCAATCCATTCAAAATGAGGGCTGATTAGCCGATAATGTTTTTTAAGCCAACTCATGAATTATAGTAATAGCAATTATGTTCTTGTTGATCTGAAATCCTGTAATTTTATACTAAAACAAATATATTTACTACCCCTTCACATTAGTCTTCAAAATTCAGATATTTTCTCAATTCTACAACAGTTTATTGTACGTCGAAGCTATTGCCAAGTTTCAATAAATATTCACTATTTGTAAAATATGAGAAATCATCTGAAGAAACCTTTGAATAAAAATCTTCCTCAAATATTTATTGATCTCTGACTCAACATAGTCGATATACGGTTACACACCTATATTAAACTTTATATAAATATTTTAATTCTTTGATGATCAATTATTTAAAGCATGCGACAGCGTTCATTATAACATTCTTTTTGCTCTCTAGTCCGTTAATGGGACAGGCGGATTCGACCGCGGATACCCTTAGCTATACCCTCGAGCTCATTGAGGTTAAAGCGACCCATTCCTCAATTTCATTCGAAAAAGTCCCCCGCGCACTGACCCAGAAAAATCGCTCGATCGATGAGATCAACAGTGCGTCGGCTTTAACCCTGGATAAGCTAACCTACGATCTACCCGGGGTATGGGTTAGCAACCGACATAATTATGCTTTGGGCCAACGCATGTTAATTCGAGGAATCGGCTGGCGCTCGGCTTTTGGGATACGCGGAATCCAGGTTATACTGGATGGGATTCCACTGACTACCGCTGACGGACAAACCGTCACCAATCTGCTGGATCCTGCTTTTGTACGCGATATGGATATTCTCAGAGGTCCTGCTTCCACTTTCTGGGGAAACAGCAGTGGTGGCGTCGTATACCTTTCCACACGTCCCTCCTATGCTAACGCTCCGGCACTGCGCGTCAGGGGTATGGCCGGATCATACGGCCTGCGCAAGACAGAGCTCGAAATAGCGCAGCAGTGGAACAAAAACCAAATGCATCTGTTCGGCTCATATTTTCAGCAGGACGGTTTCAGAGATCACAGTGAAGCCCGGATCGGGCGCATCGGACTGACCAGCCGGCTGCATATCGATGAGCAGAGTTCGCTGCAAATTTTTGGAGCTTACGCATCGATGCCAAAGGCCGAAAATCCGAGTACCCTTGATAAACAGCATGCAGCAGAACAGCCGCGAGACGCGTATGGTTATTTTGCCAGTAACAATGCCCGTGAAAAAGCCAATCAGGGACAGGTAGGGGCTTCCTACTATCGACAACTTCCGTTTGGTACCTTAACGATTACCGGTTACGGGATATATCGGGACCTGGTAAGTCCGCTTCCCTTTGCCTACATCAATCTTGACCGTCTCATGGGAGGAACCCGGGTAATGATTGAGCAGGATCGTGAACGATTAAGCTGGAAAGCCGGCATTGAGGGTAAATACCAGCGCGATGACCGGATTAACCGGGATATGATAGAAAGCCAAATCCCGGACACTTTGATACTGGATCAACGGGAAACGGTTACAAACTTATCTGCATTTGGCCTTTTGCAATACAACCTGGCGGAAAACCTGGATATTAGCACCGGCCTCCGCTACGACCGGCTGAAGTTCAAGGCCGACGATCGATTGATAGTTGATGGAGATCAATCGGGAAGCCGCACTTTCCATACATGGAGTCCTTCGGTGGGGCTTTCTTATGAAATGGGTGATCACCGCTGGTTTACCAATGCCAGCACAGCCTTTGAAGCACCAACCACGACCGAACTGGTTAACCGTCCGGGAGGTGGCGGCGGATTCAATCCCTCGATCGAACCCGAACATACGGTAAGCCTTGAAACCGGTTTCAAGGGAAAGTTAACCGGAACCCACCTTAATTACGAGTTGACCGGGTATCAAATGTGGATCCGTGACATTTTACTTCCCTTTCAAACACCTAACAGCGATCGTGTTTACTACCGCAACGAGGGAAAAACACGGCACAGCGGTCTCGAGTTTATGTTGAAGTATAGCCCCCATTCCAACCTGCAAACCAGTATCTCCTACAATTATATCTATGCCCGTTTTATTAACGCGAGAACATCCGACGGAACTGAAGTAGACAACAAAGCCATTCCCGGCATACCCGATCACCGTGCAACGGCAACCCTCGGATGGTTCCCCGGAGATTTCATATTTCACCTGGACGCACAATGGGTTGATTCCTATCCGGTTAACAGCATAAATACCTTCTATAACGACGATTACCTCATTTTAAATACCAGGGTTAGTCATCGTGGCATTTCGATGGGCAAGGAACTCTCGCTAACCCCATTCATTGAAGTCGATAACCTGGCCAACGTCCGGTATAACAGCTCCGTTACCGTCAACGCTAACAGCAACAGGTACTACGAACCCGCACCCGGAAGGCACTGGGTAGCCGGTATAGCACTTGAATTCAAATAATCTTTTCCTTTTCCAGGTACGTCACAACCGTCTCCACACTTTCCTCCAGGTCAGTCGACCCGGTATCGATCATAATTTCCGGGTTTTCAGGTTCTTCATAGGGAGCATCAATGCCGGTAAAATTGTCGATCTCCCCGGATCTTGCCTTTTCGTACAGGCCTTTGGGATCTCTCTCCTCTGCCACTTCCAGGGGAACTTTGACATAAATTTCTATAAACTCTCCCTCGTCCACCAAATTTCTTATACGGTCACGATCCCTTTTATAGGGGGATATAAAAGCTGCCATCGTAATCACCCCTGACTCTGAAAACAGTTTTGCCACCTCACCAATGCGTCGAATATTTTCTTCGCGATCTTCCGGAGTAAACCCCAGGTTTTTATTCAACCCGTGTCGAATATTATCCCCATCCAATACATACGTCAAATTACCGCGTTGAGCCAGTTGTTTTTCGACGTGATGGGCCAAGGTCGATTTACCGGATCCCGACAGCCCCGTGAACCACAGGATAACCCCTTTTTGGCCTAATAATTTCTCACGGTCTTGCTTGCGGACAGATCCTTCATGCCAGGTTATATTAGTCGCTTTTTTTTCAGCCATTGGTTTACTCATTCAATTTTAAAATTGTGGAATTCGATTTATTGGAGTTTAAGGGTCAGTCATTTACATTACAAGAGGGTATCTGACTCATCGCGTTAAAAACAATATAGTTTATGGAGATAGAACCAAACGAAGAAAATTCCGAAAACGAACCTGCATCAACAGATGCAACCTCTTCGACGGAAGATGAATATACACAGCGCATGCTGCGAGAGACGACCGAAAAGATGGTGCGGGACATGAAATTCGTAAGCATATTCACCATTGTAGGAGGGGTACTCTACTGTCTATCCTTTTTTGGGGCCATCTTTGGCATCCCGATGATTATTGCTGGTATTCGGCTGCGAGACGGGGCCCGCTGGTTTGTCACCTACCAGGAGCAGCGCGACGATTTCTCACTGGAAAAAGCCTTTCGATATCAGCAGAAATTTTTCTTTATCGGCAAAATACTAATTATAATCACGCTCGTGCTCTTTGTACTGTATATCGCGGCCATGATTTTCTTCTTTACTCATTTTATGGATGGTTTGGACATGATGCGGGAATTTGAGGGACATACGGTTTAAGGAGATGTTTTAATGTCCGATGCACCTCGACAAAAGATGACGGTCGAAGAGAACCATTACCGGTTCGTGTGGGTTCTGGTCACCGTTGTTAGCCTTGCCACCGGTGTAGTTTTATTCGATCCGCTTCAAAACAGCGCATCCTTGTTTGAAGAATATGGACTCATCATCCTGATTTCATTTCTTTTTACAACCGGTATCTGGGGGATCTACAAGATCATACAACCGATTTACACCGTCATTCTGCATATCGACGAGCCGGTGCTAAACGTAACCATTTTTTACGGGGATGCCCCGGTTAATAAATACTCGCTCTCCCTTGATCGTATACATATCGTTACCTTTCAGCATCGCACCCCGCCCTCTTCGAATGAAGCGTTATATGACTTTGCTACCGACTACCTGGCCGTGTATCGATCCGATGACGAAAACAATTTCCAACCCCTTATAGACATTGCGCCCGAAAAGATGGCCTTAAAGATCAACGACATTGCTGATATAATCCGCTTTTTGCGTAAATACCGCTCCTCCATTCAGATTCCCGAAGATGACCGATCCATACTGGGCATTTAATTGTCCTGTTCCTGTAAAAACCCGGTCGGTGGTTCCTTGCTCGTATACTTTTCTTCGTTTAAGGGCATGTTTTAATTGATTGCCCTGTATTGGGTTGGATTTATAAAAGCTTGAACCCCAGAAAATTATTATGCTTCGGAACCGCCGACCGGGTTTTTACAGGAAAAAAATTTTATTTACGCTCGTCGTACAAATACTTATACTTCTTACTTTCAGATGATCAAACTTGAATTAAAATTCTACAGCATTGTCAGAACAGAAAGTTATATTTTCGATGAATCGGGTCGGCAAGATTTATAAACCCGACAACCAGGTTTTAAAAGACATCAACCTTTCCTTCTTTTATGGTGCCAAGATTGGAGTAGTTGGGTTAAACGGCTCCGGCAAGAGTACGCTTTTGCGGATAATTGCCGGTGAGGATGAAGATTACCAGGGAAAAATCTCTTCACAGAAAGGCATCGAGTTTGGCTACCTTCCGCAGGAACCGGAGCTTGATCCGGATAAAACGGTAAAAGAAGTCGTCGAGGAAGGCGTACAAGAGACCGTAGATCTGTTGAAGGAATATGAGGAAATCAGCAATAAGTTTGCCGAACCCGATGCTGATTTTGATGCGCTAATTGAGCGGCAGTCGGAATTGCAAGAGAAAATTGAACAGGAAAATGCATGGGACCTGGACAGCAAATTGGATATGGCGATGGAAGCTCTGCGTTGTCCTCCGCCCGACACCTCCATATCGATCATTTCCGGCGGTGAGCGGCGCCGTGTGGCGCTATGCCGCTTACTGCTTAAAGAACCGGATGTATTGCTGCTCGACGAGCCGACCAACCACTTGGATGCTGAAACGGTTGAGTGGCTGGAGCATCACCTGGATCAGTATGAGGGTACCGTCATAGCGGCCACCCACGATCGGTATTTTCTGAACAATGTTGCCAAGTGGATACTTGAACTGGAAGGTGGAGAAGGCGTACCCTTCAAAGGAAATTATGCTTCCTGGCTGGACCAGAAAAAGCAGCTTCTCCAGGATGCCGACAAGAATTCTATCCGACGAAAAACCCTGGAACGCGAGCTGGAATGGATCAATCGTCAGACCTCGGCCGGAGATGATCGATTGGGATCATATGAGCAATTATACGAAGAAGACAGCAATGAAGAGGACCTGGAAATTTTCATACCCCACGGGCCCCGGCTGGGCGACCAGGTAGTACGAGCCGAAAACGTATCCAAAGGTTATGAAGACAAACTGCTGATGGAAAACCTCGAATTTGATCTTCCGCGAGGGGGAATTGTCGGGGTTATCGGCCCAAACGGCGCCGGGAAAACCACGTTATTCCGTATGATCACCGGTGAAGAATCGCCCGATTCCGGCACTCTGAACATTGGAGAAACCGTAAAAATTGGCTACGCCGATCAAAGTCGTCCGTTAAACGAAGATAAAACGATCTGGGAGGAGATCACCGGTGGTAAAGATACGGTCAAACTCGGCAACCGGGAGATCAATTCCCGCGCCTATGTAGCCCGTTTTAATTTCAGCGGTGCTGATCAACAAAAGAAAATATCCCACATATCAGGAGGAGAAGCCAATCGAGTCCACCTCGCCAAAACGTTGAAAGAGGGAGCCAATCTGCTTCTGCTTGACGAGCCCAGTAATGACCTTGACGTCAATACCCTTCGGGCTCTTGAAGACGGACTCCTCAATTTCGCGGGCTGCGCCATGGTTATATCCCACGATCGCTGGTTTCTCGATCGCATTGCCACTCATATGCTGGCATTTGAAGGAGACAGCCAGGTCAAATGGTTCAAGGGTAACTTTCGCGAATATGAGGAAGATCGTAAAAAACGGCTGGGAGACGAGGACCATCCCCACCGTATTCAATACAAAAAACTTACGAGAGACTAGGCAGGTTCGACTTTCACCAAAGTATTACGAAATCAGAAATCAGGCTCCATGGGTTGGATAAAAGACATCATCACGGACATCATTGTCACCTCAACTATCATCATTGCCGTTTTTTGGGAACATGAAGTTCTAACCGGCGTGGTGCTGGGTTACTCTGTATTAATGTTGGTAGCCAAGATTATTGTTTACTTTGGCGACCAACATCTGCGGATGCTGAAGAAAGTCAAGTCAGACGCCCCAAAATGGATTTCTCACTTGCTTTACGGACTAAATGTAGCTTTCCTGGTCTACTTCAAGTGGTGGTATACAGGTGGAACCTGGGTGCTTATCTGGGTGGTATCCTGGGCCTCACAGCGGAAATTAGATAAAAAATAGATATATTGGGCGTATGGACGGTTATTCAAAAGATTGGCGATCACCCATTTTACGTAATATAAACCGCTTCATGTTCGGCCTGTCGCTTGTCGGGGTGCTTGATACCATTCATTTATACGTCCAGAAGCAGTTTGGATTTAACAAAGGGTGCCTGGGCTTTATAGATAGTGCGATTGAACAATCCTTTAACTGCAAGCAGGTAGTTTCGAGTGAAGCCGGAACCATATTGGGGATAAGCAATACGTATCTGGGCATAATCTTTTACCTTCTTATAACCCTCTTGCTCATCGCACGCCTTTATAATCACAAAAAACTACGCCCACTTGTCAACCGTCTCATTACTTCCGGGCTGCTCCTGGCCTTTATTTACGCAGGTTATTTGGTTTACTATCAGTATGCTGTTTTAGGTGAATATTGCTTGCTGTGCCTGGTATCAGCTGTACTGGTTGCCTTGATGTTTATATTGGAAATGGTGCGATATTTTGTACCTGAAGGAAATCCAAATTCCACAGGCAAAAAGCAATTTGAATCCGAAATTTATTGGAGAAGCTTTATTGTCTGTGTCGTAATTCTAATCGGATTGGTAGATTTGCTCCTGGCCCATTATCAAACCCCCGATGCTGTCCCTGCCGAGGAATCTTTTCAAACCGCGCTTATTCCGGATTCCCTGGTTCTGTACTCGGCCCGTTCCCTTTCTTTTCCCGTCGAAACAGCCAGCTGCGGAGAGCTTACTTCCACGTCGGAAACATCGGATGAGAGTCTGATCAGTTTCTACGATCCGATTCTCGGTTCCCCCAATTCCAGGATTTCAATAACCGTATATTTTGATCCCGCCCATAAATCTACCATTCCCCTTCTGGCAGCTGCAAACGATGTGCTGGAAAAGTGGGATGAGCAATTGGAAATTGCATTCAAGCCCATAGCCCTGTCAAAATCTTCAGTCCCCTATGTTGAAGCTATATACGAGTTAACCTCCAGCGGACAATTCTCTCAATTCACAAAAGTATTATCGGAAACGGAAAAAATTGATAGCTCGACAGGTCAATTGACTGTCATGCAAATCCAAATCGCACTCCACGAAACAGGAATCGATACGTCCAAGCTGGACTCTCAAAGGACCAATGATCTTATCCATTCAAGAATTTACATGGAAAAAGAAAAAGCACAGGCCTTTGATATAGAAACGGTTCCTGCCATTTTCATTAACGGGAAGCGTCTACCATCCAGGGAGCTCTCCCGACCCTGTATTTTCAAAGCTGTCCAAAACGCTTTTGATAATCTCGAATCGTGACATTACTATAATCAAATAGGGTGCCTCTTATTCACAACAAGCGTTAAGGTTTATCGAAATCCAATTTCCTACGTCATTTTTCCTATGAAAAATCTATTCCTGAATGCTCTCTTGACTGCACTGTTGTTTAGCATATTTAGTGTCGATATTAGCCATGCGCAAAACAAAAAACCTCGGGGATATGGTATACAAATAGGCATCATGGACACCGGCCGGTTAAACGCAATTACAGATATTGGCAATGTTCAAGTTGGACATGTAACCTTGCACGAGGGGGATTCGGTTCACACCGGAGTAACTGCTATTCTCCCTCATACCGGCAACATATACCAGGAAAAAGTTCCCGCCGCTGTCTATGTTAGTAACGGTTTTGGAAAGATGACCGGTACCACCCAGATCAAGGAGCTCGGTCAGCTTGAGACCCCGATTATCCTGACCAATACGCTGAGTGTGCCTACAGCAGCTGATGCCCTTATTACCTATACGCTGGAACAACCGGGTAATGATGACGTCCAATCAGTTAATGCAGTTGTCGGCGAAACCAATGACGGGGGACTTAATAAGATCAGGGGGCGTCATATCGATGAAAGTCATGTACTGCAATCGATATATCGGGCGGATTCCGGAATCGTCAGGCAGGGAGCCGTGGGAGCCGGGACCGGAACGGAAGCTTTCGGTTTTAAGGGAGGAATAGGCACAGCTTCGCGGAGTGTGCCCTCCGAACATGGTGGATATAAAGTGGGTGTTCTGGCTCAGACCAACTTTGGCGGCGTACTTCAAATTGACGGAGTACCGGTTGGAGAAGAGCTCGGTCAACATTACATGGACGGCACCTACGAGCAGCAACCGGGAGGGTCCTGCATGATTATCGTGGCAACCGATGCCCCCCTTACCTCTCGAAATCTGGAACGTTTGGCCAAACGGGCTACCTTCGGGCTGTCACGAACCGGAGGAATCGCATCAAAC
>CAJXOW010000085.1 GCA_913057825.1 uncultured Balneolaceae bacterium
TACCTGGATACGATCCGGGAAGCCCAACGCCGTATTAAGGAAGGGGATTTTTATGAAATTAACCTGTCCCATCAATTGAATATGGATTTTGCCGGCGATCCCGTAGTGCTCTATAATCGCATGAAGGAAGCCGGGCCCGTGCCCTTTGGCGCTTTCCTTCAGCTGGATGATCTTTCGATAGCTTGTGCCTCCCCGGAACGGTTTTTGGCCAGAGACGGGGATCGCATCTTTTCCCAGCCGATTAAAGGCACCAGGGGACGAGGAGCCACTGTTGAGGAGGATGAGCAATTGAAAAAAGAGTTGGAAGAATCTGATAAGGAAAAGGCGGAAAACCTGATGATCGTGGATCTGGTCCGGAATGACTTCAACCGCGTGGCGGTAACCGGGAGCGTTCAGGTACCCCACTTATTTGAAATACAGACCTTCGGGACGGTGCATCAGATGGTATCCACGATCGAAGCCCGGGTTGGAAAAATTTCGCCGGTAGACATTCTGCGCGCCTGTTTTCCTATGGGATCCATGACGGGAGCACCGAAAATAAGCGCGATGAAATCGATCGAGGAGTTGGAAAATTATAAACGAGGCGTATATTCAGGAACGATAGGATATATGACTCCATCCGGGGATTTTGATTTTAACGTCGTAATTCGTTCGGCGCTGCTTAAAAACGATCACCTGTATTATTCGGTTGGCGGTGCTATTACCAGTGATTCGGACCCGGAAAAAGAATGGGAGGAGTCATTGATTAAAGCCCGGGCGTTGACGGAAGCAATGAAAACTCCCGCGGAAGAGTTATAATAAATGAGAATATTTAATTCCGGTCAGACTTTATAATATGACAGCTTTGCACAAAAAAGTACAAACGCTAGGCGAACTTAAAGAAAGCGGATGGGAGTCTATCCCTGTCAAAGAGGAAATTCGCCGAAACCTGATAGATAAAATGAAAAACGGGGATACGTTGTTTCCCGGGGTGCTGGGTTATGATTATTCAGTGATTCCTCAAATTCAGCATGCGCTACTGGCACGTCATGACCTTGTACTTCTCGGACTGCGAGGGCAGGCGAAAACCAAGATCCTGCGCATGATGGTGAGTTTCCTGGATGAATACCTTCCTATTGTAGCAGAATCTGAAATAAACGACGATCCCTTTAATCCGCTATCCAAATACGCACGCGACCTTATAGAGGAAAAAGGTGATGATACCCCGATCGAGTGGATTCACCGTTCCCAGCGTTATGGGGAAAAACTGGCTACGCCGGATACGACGGTGGCCGACTTGATTGGGGATATTGATCCTATCAAAGCCGCCAGCAAACGACTCACCCTGGGAGATGAAAATGTTATCAACTTTGGTTTGATACCCCGGGTTAATCGTGGGTTATTCGTCATTAATGAGCTGCCCGATCTTCAGCCCCGTATCCAGGTAGCCCTGCTTAATATAATGCAGGAACGTGATATTCAGATAAGAGGGTTTAATGTTCGTATTCCCCTGGACGTCTCGATGGCTTTTTCTGCCAATCCGGAAGATTACACCAACCGAGGTAATATCATTACACCGTTGAAAGATCGCATCGATTCACAAATAATCACTCACTATCCCCGGGAGTTGTCAACCGGTATGGAGATAACCGACCAGGAAGCCTGGATCGAAAGGGAAGGAGAGGTCCAGGTTCGCATCCCGGGAATTATGCGGGAGATTATTGAACAGGTAGCTTTTGAAGCCCGGGACTCCGAGTATATCGACCAAAAAAGCGGAGTATCTACTCGGGTGACCATTTCAGCTATGGAAGAGGTGATTTCGTCGTCCGAGCGCAGAGCAATTTCAAACGGTGAATCGTCAGCTACGGTTCGGGTTTCCGACTTGTATCATATGGTCCCCGCTTTGACCGGTAAACTGGAGTTGGTTTACGAAGGGGAACAGGAGGGAGCCCAAAATGTGGCTTATTACGTAATTGGAAAGGCGGTAGATACGATATTCAAGCGCCACTTTACCGCTCCCAAACGTAAAAGCAGTGAAGAGGATCAAGTTTATGGAGATATCATGTCATGGTTTGCAAACGGGAATACAATCGACATAGATGACCAACTGAAAGAGGCGGATTATCGGAAAGCACTCGATCTGGTGAAAGGGCTTAAAGACCTTGTAGAGAACCAGGTTGATGCTGATGATGAGGCTGAAATCTTTATTCTGATGGAATTGGTTCTTGAAGCGCTGCACCAGAACTCCATGCTGGGCAAGGAAGATCTCGATCAGAAGAGATCGTATAAAGATATGGTTGGGAGTATGCTGGGGTCTATCGACGATATGGACGACTATGGAGATATGGAAGATGATGAATAAAGCTTTTGCAATCACTTGCTTAAAACCTTATCTTAACCCTTCGGAAATCGAGTAAATTTGAACTATAAGATTCCCTTGCAGATCGCATGAAAGAAGGAATACATCCAGAATACAATGAAATTACCGTCGAACTGAGTGACGGTACCACATTTGAGACACGCAGTACTTTGAACCCCGAGGGTGGAGTTTATCGCAGTGAGGTCGACTCACGAAATCACCCGTTTTATACCAATAAGAAACAATATACCCAGAAAGCGGGTCAGATTGATCGATTCCATCAGCGCTATGGTAAACAAGCGAGTAAACAGGGGCAAAGTGAAGATGACAATGAAAGTCAGGAGGCTGAGAGCCAGCAGGAGCCAGAATCCGAGGAGGAAAAGTGACTCCTGACATAATTCCCTCATTTTAAAAAGGATGCAGATTTGACTGCATCCTTTTTTATTGCTTCCCTCTTTGGGATTCTACGTTGTGACGGCAAGCAACTTCTCCCGATCCCTCAAAATTTGCCATGCCTATACTGATTATATCGTTTGACGAGATCTCCAAATGCTAAGTAAACAGGTTGTTTAGGTAAACACTTTTATGAGAGTAAAGTCATTTACGGTAAACCCATTTAACGAAAACACTTATATTATTGTTGAAAATGGATCTGCCCTTTTGGTAGATCCCGGTTTTTATAAAGACTCGGAATACTCAGTCTGCCAAAAAGTGCTTGATGATTTGAGTGCCAAACTTCATGGCATTGTGTTAACTCACGCCCATGTCGATCATATTCTGGGTGTTCAAAGAGTGAAGGATGATTATGATGTGCCGGTATTTCTAAATCATACGGATCTTTATCTA
Organism: uncultured Balneolaceae bacterium; assembly: GCA_913057825.1. GTDB lineage: Bacteria > Bacteroidota > Rhodothermia > Balneolales > Balneolaceae > CAJXOW01. The sequence goes on from CAJXOW010000085.1 coordinate 3,185, forward strand.
TGGAATAATGTCTCTTCGCAGGCTCTTATGTTCGGTTTGCAGATCAATAATTTTGACTTCATGCCGGAACCCCTTCCTGTACAGGAACAATGGGAAATCGGTCCCTTTACGTTTGATATTCTCTTCACCCCGGGACATTCCCCTGAGCACGTTTCACTTTATTCGCCCGAATATGAACTCGTTATCGCCGGCGATAGCCTGTTCAAGGAAAGCATCGGAAGGACTGATTTGTACAAGGGAGACCTTGAAACGCTAAAAGGTTCCATCCGGGAAAAGTTGTATGTACTTCCGGATCAAACACAGGTTCTCCCGGGTCACGGTTCGGCGACCACCATTGGACACGAAAAAGTGAATAACAAGATCGTGAAAGCAAAAGAAGGCGCTTGACCCTGCAAGAAAAGAAAGTGTCCCCCTTTGGAGGGGGAAAGGGGGAGGACTAAAACAAACGTCCAGAAGAATATCAGGCTGCTGCACCGATGCCCAAACCTATGCTTCTTTGGGTGACTTTAGTCATCTTCATTTCCTTTCTCTTCATCAATTCTTTTTTGCAACCGGTCTATAGCATTTCTATATACCTCTTCATGATCTGGATAGATCTGCATCAGCTGTTGATAGACATGGATAGCACGTTCAAACCGGTTCTGTTTTTCATAGATATCGGCCAGCGTTTCTGAAATTATGTCGTCCACTTCATCAGCTTCAACCCCGTGACTATGCTCTTCGGGTTCCTCGAATTCCTTCTGTTGTCGTTTTCTTAATTTTTTGGGATTTACCTGGCTGATTTGTTCGATTAACTCGTCCAGATCATCAAGACTGTTGGGATAGCGTGGATGGGCAAATACCGATTCGGTAACCTGGTGGTCAGATGATTGCGAAGTGGGTTGCCAGGCATTAAATGTTTCCGGGTGACGAATAAAATAGGGAAGATGTTCCATCAATGGACTGCCGGGAGCATATGCCTTGGCTTTGATTCCATGGACCAAGGCCGCTTCTTTTTTGTCTTGGTGCAAATAAAACCACGCCAGCAAAAACTCTCCGATCGGATCTTGACCGCGTCGGTCCAGATGATCCTCTAATTTTTTAGTGATCCCCTTCGGATCATCTTCGAACTTCTCAAGATAACTATACAGCGAGGGGGGTATTTCGAATGGAAAAGATAGCATGGTTTCTGGGGTTCACTTTGTTTCTGACAAAAGACACGATTTAAGGTGTAAAAATTACTTGACGTCCGTCACCGGCAATCTCAAATGTAATTTGCAACAGCGGAAAATACAATGACAACCGTATTACTTTTCCTCTTTAATAAATCAGGTGCGCTTAGGACCCTTTAACTTCAGCATTCCACATCATTAATGTTAAATCCTTTTTAAAAACATTTACCACTGTCCTACTGCTTCATTAAACATATTATCCGCAATTTTTCGCAGTGCAGACTGTGCTGCATTGTTTTCACCTTCAATGGGATTCGCACTGGGATCGTAATTGGCATGGTTTTGAAAACGTTTGTTTTCCCATTCCGGCTTGTCATTATTCGTATATGAAAAAGAGGCCTGAACCGTGATACTGACTCGATTCTCGGTGGTTTCCTCGTCTCCGCCGATGGTAAACGGACGGTTGTCGTAGCGGGTTATCGACCCGTCAAGCACGGCATCGGCATTTCCCCGGCTGTTGGCAAGTTGCAGGCGGGTACTGTTTACAAACCGGTCGACAATCGCTTCGTTGAGCTGGTCACTGAGATTTCCAAGGCCGCTATTGGATTGATCCGGGAAGAAAGGAATATAAATGGAAGATACGTCCGAAGGTATCGATGTGCCGGTCATGCTGTATCGAAAACATCCCCCCGCGGAAAGAATGAAAAGCAGAAATATAATCAGCAGAACTCGCGAATTATTCGATTCCATACTGATCCAGTTTACGATACAAGGTTCGTTCACTGATGCCGAGGGCCTCGGAGGCCTTGCGTCGGTTCCCTTCAAAGCGCTGCAGGGCTTTCTGAATTAAAAACTGCTCCATATTCTCGATAGAGGGGATTTCCTCCTGGTCCAAAAAATCATACAGTTCATTCTGTTCCGTTTGTTGTTCCCCCTCATGATAATTGGAGGTCAGGTTGGTTTCATCGCCTTCTTCATCAGGCATATAGTCCGATGCATTGGCCATTTCCACTTCCGAGTGAATGTGTTCTGGCAGGGCTTTGCGAATATTGGAGCTGGAAAAGGCATTGTAGAGAAAGCTGCCCAACATCTTTTTCAAATCGCCTATATCGTTTTGCACTTCCAATAAGACCCGGTAAATAAGTTCTCGGTCGGCTTTCTTGAAATTTTCTCTTTCATCTGATCGCTCTTCTTCGGAGAGGATGGGCAAATTGTCTGCTCGTCCTTCGTGCTGCCGGCCTTTAAGATACTTCCGCAAAGTGTCGCTGTCGACGTATTGGGATTGTTCCAGCACGACCAATTGCTCGGCTATATTCCTCAATTCACGTATATTACCGGGCCATCTATACGAGATAAGCAGTTTTTCAGCTTCTTCCGATAATCCTTTAAACACGGAATCATATTTTGACGCATATTCCGAAACGAACGTTCGGAAAATCGGTATCACATCCTCGCTGCGTTCTCGAAGAGGCGGGATGCGAATTTTGACCGTGTCCAGGCGATAATAAAGATCCTCTCGAAATTCTCCTTCCTGTACTTGTTCGTATAGATTCCGGTTACTGGCAGCAACTACTCGCACATCAGTGTGACGAAGTTTGCTGGAACCGACGCGGAAGTATTCACCGTTCTCGAGTACTCGCAGCAACTTTACCTGGATATTTTTGGGGGTATCACCGATTTCATCCAGGAAGATAGTTCCGCCATCCGCTTTTTCAAAATATCCCTGTCGGGCTTCGTGAGCTCCGGTGAAGGCACCCTTTTCATGACCAAATAGCTCACTTTCAATGATGCCCTCGGGTATGGCACCGCAATTTACGATTACAAGGTCTTCATGTTTACGGGGACTCAATTGATGAACGGCCCGGGCCGTTATATCTTTTCCAACTCCGCTCTCACCTTCCAGCAGAATCGTGATATCGGTCGGTGCAACCTGTAAAACTTTGTCAACTACATGATTTAATGCATCTGATTCACCAACCAGGTTAAATCGTTCTTTAAAAGCTGCTCGATCCATGCGCTGTGTTTGGTAATCTAAAATTGATTAAATATTTCTATGAACTTGTTTAGCCTTCTTCCGGGAATATAACGTCCTTAATTCAATACCGTCGTCTGATCTTCCAGAGCTCTAAAATAAAAAAACTGAACTTGTTTACCGATTATTTTTCGGTTCTGAAATAACTCCCCTCCCGGGGTCAAATGATATCTATTAACTACTGTCATCGTTTTCTATTGCTAAATTTAATATATTTTAGTACAGAAGTTGAATGAACTTCAGATTTTTGTCCATTTTCACAAATGTGCTCCGAGTTATATTAGCAAGGGGAGATTTTTAATCAAGAAAAAGGTAAACTTATGAAATCAATGAATGCTGGGATCAAACTCACCATAGCGCTTTTAGTCGTGGTGTTTGCGCCTGTTATGCTCCACGGACAGGCCACCTACAAGATCGCATATCCAAACTTATCTTTTAATCAGCCGGTAGACTACCAGGTGCCGCCTGTGCAGGGAAACGATGTTTACATCGTGGAGCAGAACGGACGCATTCGTGTGTTTAAAAACGATTCAACGGTGCAATCGATGGACACTTTTCTGGATATTCGGGACCAGGTGGTTTACGGAGGGGAACAGGGACTGCTCGGACTGGCTTTTCATCCACAGTTTCCCGACAGCAATTATGTATATGTGAATTACGTCAGTGACAATCCACGTCGTACAGTGATATCGCGCTTCAAGGTGAATCCCGATAATCACCGGGAAGCGCTGAAACAGTCGGAAGAGGTGATTATGGAAGTCGACCAACCCTATGCCAATCACAATGGTGGAAAATTGAGCTTTGGACCCGACGGATATTTATATATTGGTTTTGGTGACGGAGGAAGCGGGGGAGATCCGCTTGAAAACGGACAGGATCGTTCGACTATTCTGGGTTCACTGGTACGTATTGATATCGACACAAGTACTGCAGCCCGCAACTATGGTATTCCGACGGATAATCCTTTTGTAGGTGCAGACTGCGGGCCTGCGGGTTGCAAGGATGAAATTTATGCATATGGACTGCGAAATCCGTGGAGATTTAGCTTTGACCCGGAGAACGGGCGTCTGTGGTTAGCGGATGTGGGACAAAGTTCGTACGAGGAGGTTAATATCATCGAAAAAGGCAAGAATTACGGCTGGGATGTGATGGAAGGAACCCATTGTTATGAACCCTCTTCCGGGTGCGATCAGTCCGGCTTAACATTGCCGGTCTGGGAGTATTCACATCAAGTCGGGGGATCCATTACCGGAGGCGTGGTTTACCGCGGGAGCCAAATCAGCGATTTAGTTGGCAAATATCTTGCAGCAGATTTCAGCGATAACAAGGTCTGGGCCCTGGAATACGACGGACAAGAAGTTACCGGCTCTACAATGCTTTTTAACGCCCCGCGTATTACTGCGTTCGGTACGGATCGGAATCAGGAAGTTTATATGTGTTCGTTTGATGGAAACATCTACCGTATCGAATCAGATTCAGATACGGGAATACCCGGAGAAGGAGAGACCCCGAAAAGCTTCCGCATCTATCCCAATTATCCCAACCCATTCAATCCGACCACCCACTTCCAATTTGCTATACCGGAGGCAAAAGAAGTTGAGATTCGAGTTTATGATACCCGTGGAAGGTTGATTCAACAACTGAATCCGGGTGTTATGCAACCGGGATATCATACGATTCCATATACAGCAGATCAATTAAGCAGCGGTGTGTACATGTATGAAATAAAGGCAGGTACCGATGTCAAATCACGCTCAATGACGTTAATTAAATAATTTTGACCTGTGCCAGTTATTGTCGGAAAGCCGGAAGCTGGAAGCTCGAGGCCCGGAGCGGGAGAATTTTTTAAAGTATATTGCTGCATTCCCGTAGCACACGTGTTTCAGCGAAAAAATTTTTGAACCGGAAAGAGGTTAAAACAATTGGCGCAGGTTGTATTGTTTTGCGCGCTATAATGCGATGGAGAAGCGAGTTAAGTTAAAAGTTTTCGCTGAAACACGTGTGGTACGGGAATTTGACGGCAACTCACCAAATTTCGATCTCCCGCCTCGAGCTTCCAGCTTTTATTACACGACCACCTTTTCACGAGTGGTGTTGAATTCTTGAATACTGCTCTTTTCGATAACGTCGGCAAACAGTGTGGCTGCCGTATAATCACGAATTTCCACCTCCAGGTAATCGCCGGCTTCAAAATCATTGCGATCCAGAATAACCATCTTGTTGGTGTCGGTACGTCCGCAAAGCTGCTGATCTGATTTCTTGCTGGGGCCCTCAACCAGCATCAGATGTCGACGGCCGACCTCTTGCTTGTTTAGTTGCTCCTGGATGTTCATTTGTTGCTCGATTATCTCATTGAGACGGCGTTTTTTGACGTCTTCCGGGACATTGTCTTCATATTTTCGCTGGGCAAGGGTGCGGCCTCTTTCCGAATAGGCAAACATAAAGGCCTGGTCGTATTGCACCTTTCGCATGAGACTCATGGTGTCCCGGTGCTCTTCCTCCGTTTCATCACAGAAACCGGCGATAATATCGGTCGATAGGGAAACCCCGGGAATGATATCCCGCATTTTTTCGGTCAGGGCCAGGTATTCTTCCCGGGTATACGGTCGGCGCATGCGCTCGAGTACGTCCGTATTGCCGGACTGTGCGGGGATGTGGATATAATTGCACAGATTTGGCTGCTCGTTGATGATATGCAGCAACTCTTCGGGAAAATCCTTTGGATGGGGAGAGGAAAAGCGGAAACGTATCTCCGGATCCACCTGACTTGCTTTGTACATCAATTCGGCAAAGGAAGTATCGCTCTCTTCATCGTAGTAGGAATTGACATTCTGTCCGAGAAGGGTGACTTCTTTGTACCCCTGGTCGCGAAGTTGTTTCAGTTCATCGAGAATACTTTCGACCGGGCGGCTTCGCTCGCGTCCCCTCGTAAAAGGAACCACGCAAAACGAGCACATATTGTCGCAGCCGCGCATAATCGTTACGAAGGCGCTAACGCCGTTTGTGCTTGTTCGAACCGGTTTAATGTCGGCATACGTCTCTTCGAGCGATAATTGCACATTTACCGCTTTTTGTCCGCTGTCGACTTTTTGTAACAGTTTAGGTAGATCGCGATATGCATCGGGACCGACTACCAGGTCAACCAATTGTTTTTTCTCCAGCATTTTGTCCCGAATCCGCTCGGCCATGCATCCGAGCACTCCAACGGTGATATTTTCTCCCATTTCCTCCTGCATGGATTTAAATTGATGCAATCGGTTCCAGACCTTCGACTCTGCATTTTCCCGGATTGAGCAGGTATTCACAAATATGACGTCAGCCTCGCCAGGTTCGTCGACCGGTTCCATACCGTTTTCCATGAGAATCGAATTCACAATTTCGGAATCCGATACGTTCATCTGACAGCCGTACGTCTCTATGTAGAAGTTGCGTGGTTTCAATGTTAACTTGATTTGGTTTGGCAATAAAATGCTGAAAAGAGTTTAACAATATAAGAAATCAATCTCCCAAGATCATCAGAAGAGTATTGCCGGAATCATAAGAAGTCACCGGCAGACCGGGCGGCGGTTCCGAAGCATAATAATTTTCGGTATAAAAGCTATTATGAAACGGTAGGTAGATATCCGTTAAATCACATTTGTTGCCCTTACCGAACGAGAAAAGTATACGAGCAAGGAACCGCCGCCCGGCCTGCCGCGGGCACCCTTTGTTACTCCAGCAAATCCTGAATAAGGATTTCAATATGAGAAAGGGTCCGGGTGGTTGTAATCAGGTTGTGATCGGTAAGAGGGATGGGATCCTCGCCATATTGCCAGAGTGACAACTGTTCATCGATTAAGGGGATGATCGATTCTATGGCGTCCGGATCACGATATAACAATTGATGATGTAGGTGTTCAAATAATTCATAAATTTGCTGGCGAAGTACGAAGGTGGATACTTGCTTTTTGGATGCATCATCTTCGCTTTGGACCGCCGTAACCTGCAAGCCTTCATAGGCATAGATCTTGTGTTCCAGGTCGTAGCAAATCGCTATCAGTTCTTCGCGGTCAGCACAGTTCCAGGTCGTTTCCCTGTATCTCTGATAATTTCGATAAAAACGATTAACGAGCCCCAGCGTCAGAAGATGACTGGCATTCCACAGTAACCGGGAAGTGCGTGATGAATCTGATGAGTTGCCGGAATTCAATTCGGCCATGTTTCGGGTTGAGCCCTCCATTGGTTCAGCAGTTCAATGTCCTCCTGTTCAATATATCCCTCTTTCTGAGCCACATTGGTTAAGGTGGCGAAATCGGTCAAAGCATATACTTCGGTTTCGGCTTCCTCGAATCGTTCATTGGAAGTATCAAAGCCATAGGTGAAAATAGTCATTACTGCGGGAATTTTTGCTCCAATAAATTTCAGCGTATCAACCACTGTCAGCGCCGAGCTTCCCGTGGATATCAAATCCTCAATCACCAGGGAGGTCTGCCCCTTGTCAACGCCCCCTTCAATCTGTTTGCCCAGCCCATATGATTTGTGGCGAGCTCGTACATAGGCAAGCGGTTTCTCGATGCGGTCAGCTATGAGGGTAGCATGCGGAATTCCGGCAGTGGCCGTACCGGTAATGACTTCTACGTCCGGGTAATGTTCTTGAATACATTCAACCAGTTTATCGGCTATTTCAGAACGTATCTCCGGAAATCTGAGCGTTTTGCGATTGTCGCAATAGATAGGGGAGTTCCAACCCGATGACCATTTAAAGGGCTCATTGGGTCGAAGTAGAACCGCATTGATTTCTAATAGCTGTTTTGCAAGTTTTTTGGAGTACTCCGAATCGTGAATAGTATACATTCAGCAAAAATATTTTGTCTTAGTTTAATTGCGTGATCCCATCGACGGGCAACGTATTTGCCTTATTCAAGAAGTTAAGCAGTTATCCCAACCGATTTTAACCACTAAAAGGTTAATCCGGTGTATTGAATTAAGATAACAATAATTTTCAAGCAGATAAACGCATATAAACCTGCTAGCAGGTCGTCAACTACGATCCCCAGACCACCGGAAATATTCTGTAGCCGGTCAACCCCCAGAGGCTTTTTAATATCGAAAAACCGAAAAAAGAAAAACCCGATCATGATAAGGACGATATTGTAACTGAAATTCGTTTGAAAAGGTATCCAGACAAACGCCATGCTCTGACCGGCAAATTCATCCATTACCAGGGGAGATGGATCGCCTCCCCATGTCTTTTCGCAATCCTCGGCTACCCAGAGGGTTAATACGGTGCAAAGTATCGCGAATAAAAGCATCGCATAGGGGGGGAGAAAAACCCCGATAAAATAGATGGGAATAAGAGCAAATAAACTTCCCCAGGTACCCGGCGCATTCGGCAAAAATCCAATATTGAAAACACTTCCTATTAACGGTTTCAGTCTACCCATGTTTTATCTTTAATAAAAATTTCTCGGTTAACATATAAGTACTCGACACCTGTTATAACGGTTAAAGCAATAACGGCGTACATCATCCAGCCTAAAAATCCGGATTCCAGTAACTGCCTGCAATAATAGCTAAGAGTTACGTCGGTTTCAATAAAAACTCCAACTAATAGGGTCGCATATAAAAAGAACATCTGGCCCATCGTTTTTACTTTGGCCGAATATCGGGTGTGAATGATGATATTGTGACGGTGAGCGTATACACGCAGCGTCGTGATAATGATATCTCGAATAACGATTATATAAACCCCCCACCATGGAAATTGCTCGACATCAATAAAAGGAAGACAGATAAATCCGGCAAAGGTCAATAACTTGTCGGCCAGCGGGTCCAGAAAAACACCATAGGCTGTATGAGCTCCGTATTGGCGGGCTATATAGCCGTCGAAAAAGTCGGTGACAACGGCAACTGCAAATACACCAACACTGAGCGCTCTCCAAACAACCTCATCCTGAATGTACATGATGAGAAATATAGGAGTCAGGATAATACGTAAGGTGCTCAGTATGTTGGGTAATTTGTGCACGGCCTAAAAATACATAATTGTGAATCCGATTTAAATCTTCTATCGTTGAACTTAATATGTTATTCTTGAAATGATCCCTGGTATAAAGCACCTTCCGGGTTTTCAACGGTGCTTAATGCAAACTTACAGTCTCCAATTTTGTAAATATTTTTTATAATTAGCAATGTTTTACTTCAAGCTGATCAAATTATGAAAGCAAGTATTATCACCGTCGGTGATGAATTGTTGAGCGGCGAACGTCTGGATACCAACAGCCAGTGGCTGGGTCAGTATCTGTCCAATCACAATGTGGAAGTTCGCCGGATTCTGAATACGGCCGACCACCTTGGCGAAATCGAGCAGGCTCTGCGAGCAGCACTTAATGAGGAGGATCTGGTGATACTGACGGGCGGATTGGGTCCAACGAACGACGATCGAACCAAAGAAGCACTGCAAAACCTGTTTCAAATACCGCTGACCCGCCATGAGCCCACGCTTGCTCACATTAAAAAGTATTTTGATCAGAAGAATCGGAAAATGACGGAATCCAATTACCGCCAGGCGGATGTCCTTAGCAACTGCGAGGTATTATTTAATGAAACGGGGACGGCTCCCGGGATGTGGTTTGAAGTGGAAGGAGTCGGACTGGCGGTGCTGCCGGGCGTGCCTCACGAGATGAAATACCTGATGAAAGAGCGGGTGCAGCCCAAGATAGAACGTCTCAAAAGCTGGATGGACCGCAGACCGGTGGCTATTTACTACCTGCAAACCGCCGGGGTCGGAGAAAGTACGTTGAGCGACGAGGTTCTCCCGGATTTGCCAGGATACGAATCCGATCAAATCAAGATTGCTTTTCTGCCCCATCCCGGCGGAGTTTCGATCCGGGTAAATGCTTACGGTGAATCCTTGCAAAAAGCCCGCAATAAAGCCGAACCCGTGCTTTCATACATACGAGAACAGGCTTCAGGCCACATCTTCCATGAAGGCAGGGAGCATTCCCTGGAAGGGGTACTCGGCGAATTGCTGTCGGACAGCGGAAAACGCATAGCGGTTGCGGAAAGTTGTACCGGGGGATTGTTATTGAATACGTTGACCGATGTGCCGGGAAGCAGTGCCTACGTAGAAGGGGGGATCATCGCATATTCCAATGAAATGAAAAAACGACACCTGGACGTTACCGATGGGATGCTGGTTGAGCATGGAGCTGTTAGCAAAGAGGTAGCCCTGCAGATGTGCCGGGCCGCTGCCGCACGTAGTGATGCCGATATCGGGGTTTCAACGACCGGTATTGCGGGTCCGACGGGCGGTTCGGCAGATAAACCGGTGGGTATGGTGTGGATTGGTTACTGGTCGGTAAACGAGCATTTTGCAGTTAAAGCGAATTTTACCAAAGATCGGTTGATTAATAAGCAAAAGAGTGTAGCGGTGGCTATGGATCTGGTACGGCGGCGAATTCAAGGGATTGAGAGTACACCTTATGCGCTTCAACTTCAATATCACTAAAAACTTTCATTCATGCGGCTGAAACTGGCGCTGGCTATTTGGTTGACATATTGCTTGCTGGGCAGCGGAGTGGTTTGGGGCCAATCATCACCCGACACCTTGCAACTGGTGGATACCACTCAGATCAGGGAGGCCAGGGTTCCGGGTACTAACCCGGTAGATACGGCTCTTGCCTCAAAACCCGCTCCGAAGATCGATCCATGGGAGTTCGCTCAATTGCCGGGTTTCCAGGTGTCT
>CAJXOW010000086.1 GCA_913057825.1 uncultured Balneolaceae bacterium
TTCTCTTTCTGATCCCCGTGCACGGTCCCACGATGTAGCTGACGGTTTTGCACCGGCCTATGGGGACAACCAATCCCTCTGGTCGATCACCAGTCATAAATCCAGCACCGTGCTGCAACTTCATTCCCGAAAAGAATCCGTCGAAAACCCCATAAGAACCCTGCGGGTTGACTCCACAAAAATCGTGGCCGTACAGCCTCACCCCACGCACCCGGAAACCCTGGCCATTATTGCCAATCGCCGGGGGATACAGGGACTCTGGATAACCCCTGAAGATGCTATCAATCAAACACTTGCAAATCCACCGCAGATAGCTTTTCGGGACGGTTCTGTATTTGATCCTTCGTGGCACCCCGACGGACAGTATCTATTATTCTCGAGCGACCATTCCGGTCGGCTCCAGGTATACGAGTACGCGATCCGATCCAATCAAGTCCGCCAAATTACGGACCATCAGACCAATGCCTTTGAAGCCTCCTACAGCCCCAGCGGACAGCAAATAGCCTATATTCTACAGGATCAGAATCAAAAGCGTCCGGCGATCCTGGCTCAAAATGATTTTCTTGATCGGATGATCCCCCGTAATCAATGGCAAACAGATCCCGCACTGTCCCAAAAACTACGTCGGCCCTTCGTCGGCGATTCCCTGCTCCGGGCTTCCCGTCAATGGCATTCGCGGTCCTATCAAACCGGCCTCGACTGGATTAAGCCTCGTACGGTCGTTCCCTCCTATGACAGTGAAACAGACGAAGTGGGAATGGAACTCTATTCGGCCTCCCTGCTGCAAAATCAAAAATACCGGATGCAGTTAACCCATGGATATGATCGCTTCTGGTACGACCTGCACTACCGGCATGTCGGGTTTTTCCCGGGCCTTGACGTGCAACACACCCGACAGCCACTGTTGGTTCCTTCCAGCGATTCTCTATCGTTTATCGAATGGCGCCAATACAAAGCGGAAATTCCATTAACCTTTACTTTTGAACGTAATGTTCGGCAGAGTGGAATCCATATAAATCCCGGCCTCTCCGTTAACCGTTACCGGGCCTTCGACAGCCGGCGAGATCCGCTGGGGTCATTTTCCAGCTATCTCACCTCCCGGCTCAGTTCCACTTTCTATTATCGCCTGCAGCAAAATATTCGAGATATTCAACCCAACAGCGGTATTCAGCTCTTCTCCGAATTGAAATACGATCTTCACCGCTGGAATGCTTCTTCGTTGCGGCGAGGGTTTCGAACCGGTGCCTATCTATATCTCGCTCCACTACGAAAGTTGAACCAATCGCTTCGTCTGGGCAGCGAATGGATTTTTCAGTCTCGCAGCGGACCCTTTTCATCGAGTATCCTGGGTATGGAGGGATTTAGAACCTCGTTATTTTCCGACACGCCCCGGGCCTTCGAATTCAATACTCGCTACACCATCCCGCTGTTTTATCCCGACGACGGGGGATTCCTGGTTCCCCTTTATCTCAGCCGTATTTACCTGGTGGGATTCAGTAACACCGTCAGCCGAATGGAATCCCAATTTCCTTCGGATACCCGAACACGCTACGGAGGAGGTGTTCGATTTACTTTTAGACTTTCCAATCTAACCATTGACCTGGGGGTGGCCCTAACAGTAGAACCCACGCGAGATCAATTTGATGTGCTGATAGGAACTTTTTAAGCCAGATTCCGTTATGATGTAAAGAGAGTATATTAAAAACCGGGTTGGTTGACCAATACATCTACCGATTTTCCGCTTTTCAAATTTACACTATTCATAAACCTTAAATCTCAATACCTATGACAGCTATCAAACGAAGTTTAGGAACCATGACGGCAGGATTGACTTTAGTGCTGCTTTTTATGGCAGGCTCCCTGTTTGCTCAGATGAAAGAGGAAAGCGGACTGGAACGCCGGACAAGTCCCCTTTCAATTGCCAAGGTGAATCATAATGACACCTATATCAAAATCACCTACAGCCGTCCCCAGAAAGAGGGTCGGACTATCTTCGGGGAATTAGTTCCATTTGATAAAGTCTGGAGAACCGGGGCCAACGAAGCTACGGAAATTACCATCACTGAACCCATTCAATTTGCCGGAAAACAGGTAGAAGCCGGAACGTACGCCCTTTTTACGATTCCCCAGCAAAAGAAATGGACGGTTATCCTCAATAAGGATCTTGGACAATGGGGTGCCTTTAAATACAACAAAAGCAAGGATTATCTGCGGGTTGAAGTCCCAACTCAATCCACAGAAAAAACCGTGGAAGTCTTTACGATCAATTTCAGCAAACCGGCTGACAATAAAACCACTCTATCGCTGATGTGGGATCAAACACGGGTCGACATACCGATACAATTTTAACCTTCTGGAAAAGCCGGGCCGGGGGCTGTGCCTTCGATGAAAAATTTTTTCTCACGGCTTTGCTTTTTCTTTGTTAGTTGCTATGCAATTTCAATTTCATAGCTCTATAAGGTGGTATGGTTCGAAAAATTTTAAGTACTCAGCACAGCCCCCGGCCCGGCTTTTCCAGAAGTGACCAATTAAAAACTATATCTTTGCCGGATTCTCCTCGTCGGCTTTTCGGATGAGAGTTTCCGGCACTTCCAGTTTCATTCGCAGCAGCGCCTGGGCATGGGTTTTCCCCTGGGCATCCAGTTTCAGGGAGACCGTTCCTCCGCCTCCCAGGCTATCATGCAGAACAAAATTCAAAGCCCCGATGTTATCCATTTCATAGCGTTCCACCTTCCCTTTGCAGATGTTTTTCATATGCTGCTTCACCCGATCAGCCGTCAGGTGTTCTTTCAAGAAGGGATAAATATCCTCATGGCGAGCAATAATCCCCACATTGCTTAGATTGCCTTTGTCACCACTTCGGCCGTGCGCTATTCGTAGCAGATGTACTTCTTTTGTGGACATGTTTATCTGGCGGTTTTATACCTTCTTCACTTGATTTTACCGATCGTCAGTGCTTCTTCATCAAACGCTTTTATCTCTTTCAGTACTTTCTCTTTTTGCTCAGGATCCACCGCGACCACCAATCCAATACCGAGGTTGAAGGTAGCCCGCATATCCTCTTCAGGAACATTTCCCTCCCGCTGAATAACTTTAAACACGGCGGGACGGTCCCAGACGTTCCAGTTAATTTCAAGCGACTGATCTTCATTGATGATTCGCCTGGTATTACCTAAAATACCACCCCCTGTAATATGGGAAAAACCACGAACTCCTTCCATTTCTCTCGTATTGCGAATCAGGGGAAGATAAGACCGGTGAATACGCAGCATCTCTTCACCCACTGTACGATCAAATTCATCAACGAACGTATCAACCTCGTAATTACTGAACAATACTTTCCGGGCCAGTGTATATCCATTGGTGTGAAGCCCGTTGCTCGGAACTCCTATCAGCAGATCCCCCTCTCTTACGCCGGACCCGTCCAGGATCTTATCCTGATCTACCATTCCTACAATAGCGCCGGCCAGATCGAATTCTCCCTCCTGGTAGATATCCGGCATTTCCGCGGTTTCACCGCCGACCAATGCGACTCCATTCTCCTTACAGGCTTTGGAAAATCCTTTCACCACATCATATCCCACTTTTTGATGGAGTTTTCCGGTCGAAAAGTAATCCAGAAAGAACAACGGCTCTGCCCCACTAACTGCAATATCGTTGACGCAATGATTAACCAGATCCTGTCCGACAGTGTCATACCGTTCAGTTTTAAAGGCTGCAATCAATTTGGTTCCCACTCCGTCGACACTGCTGACCAATACCGGCCGGTTGATATTTTCCAGGTTCGGCTTGAATAAACCTCCAAAACCTCCAATATCCGCCAGCACCGAGTCATTATGGGTGTCCTTTACCATCGATTTAATCGAATCAACCAGTTGTTCACCCGCTTCAATATCTACTCCGGCCTCCTTGTAAGTGAATTGTTTTTTATCAGATGGATCCTTGCTCATATTTATGATTTGTCATGCTGTCAATTTTTCCTATTTCAGTGCTTTAATCATTATACAAGATAGTTCGTACAATCTGAATGCCTTTTGTGATTTTTATTTACTATTTATCCACAGGGGGTTTGTATTATATCTATAAGATTTAAATATAGTACGTAGTATATAGTTCCTGTGGAAATGTGGAATATCCCGGGTATCCACAACGATTTGAACTGCTGGGAAAAATGTTAGTAATATTGTGGAGAACTTATTTCGCAGCTGGAAGTGTTTTAAAGGAATCAAGAACAAATTTTCCACACATATACATATGTGACATGGGATGGATGGTTTCCATTTTCCAGCCTGGGATGATTTATTAAAAAATGTGGAAACCCTGAATTGCGTGTTAATTATGGTGAATAAAAAATTTTACATTTACCGTTTCTGATGAGTTTCACATGTTTTAGGCTGGTTTTCCACAAAATTTTCAACAAATTAATTCTCTATGAAAGTCGTTGTTCAGCGCGTGAGTGAATCAAATGTCAAGGTAGATGGAGCTGCGATCGGATCCATTGAAAAAGGATTGATGTTGCTGGTGGGTATTCATGAGGAAGACACCGAGGAGAAACTGGATTGGATGTGCAGAAAAATTTTAAATCTTCGAATCTTCGAGGATGAGCAACAAAAAATGAATCGATCGGTAGAGGATGTAGGAGGAGCTATCCTGGTCATTCCTCAATTTACGCTGTACGGAGATGCGGAAAAGGGAAACAGACCCAGCTTTATTGAAGCAGCGGGTCCCGGTCATGCAAGGGATTTGTATAAAAAAATGATCCAACAGCTCAAGCAGGGCAACGTGCAGGTAGAGAGTGGAAAATTCGGGGCCCATATGGATGTGTCGTTAGTGAATGACGGACCCGTGACGATTATTCTGGAGCGCTAATACAAGAGATGGTGCTATGTCGGTGATTTTAATTTTTGTGGATGGTATTGGATTGGGGGAAAAGGGAGAAGAGAACCCCTTTACTGAATATCCTCACGAGGCCTTTGAATATATGACAGAAGGCCAGCCTTTTGTCGGTAATCTGGAACCGATTCGACGAGATGGACACCTGTTTAAACCAGTGGATGCACGGTTGGGAGTGGAGGGGTTGCCGCAGAGCGGTACCGGACAGGCCACCCTCTTTTCGGGAGCGAATGCCGCGCGGATACTGGGACGCCATTTCGGACCCTATCCCCATTCTGAGATTAAATTTCTGCTTAAGGAACAGAGTTTGTTTCACCAGGCAAAAGAACAGGGACATTCCTGTTATTTCATGAATGCTTATCCAGATGTATTTTTCCAACGAGCTCGAAAGCACCACCGGTGGACCTGTACAACCTTGATGGCTCGAAGTGCGGGAGTTGCATTGAATCGGGAAGAAGATGTACGAGAGGGAAAAGCATTGACAGCTGAAATAGTGAATCAGATATGGAGAAGTCGTTTAAAGATCGATCTGCCGGAAATTACGGCCGGTGAGGCGGCGGACCGGGTCCTGGAAATGTCGAAAGAGAAAGATTTGATCCTCTTTGAATATTTTTTGACAGACAAAGCCGGTCACGCCCAGGATATGAAATGGGCCGGACGTATTCTGACGACGTTGAGCACGTTCCTTAAACGACTTATTGATACACTCCCTTCAGAGGTATCGCTGGTGATGAGCAGCGATCATGGAAATATGGAAAACCTTTCTCAAAAGATGCATACGCTCAATGATGTTCCGCTGTTTGCAAAAGGTCCGGCGTCGAAACATCTGTCAGAGGCAGAAAGCATTGAGGATATAGCCGGCGGCATATTGGATACGCTGGGTTAGAGCTCGTCCAATATGTTGCGAATTCGACCAAAGATTTCTTCAATCGAACCGACCCCGTCAACGGAATACACCAGGTCCTGTTGTTCGTAGTGACGTTTTACGGCTTTTGTATTTTCGTGATATACTTCAAGCCGGTAACGGATTTTATCAGGAGTGTCGTCGGAACGGCCCTCGGCCCGATTCAGAATTCGGTTGATCAATTCATCTTCGGGCACCTGTAGTTCAAGAAAAGCATCCAGTTCCTCACCGCGCTGCTCCAGGAAGTCGTCGAACGAGTCGGCCTGGGGGACCGTTCGGGGAAATCCGTCTAATATATATCCGTCTTTGTATTCGGGTTTTGAAATTTCCTCTTTGATGAGGTCAACTACCAGTTCATCAGGAACCAGTTCGCCCTCATCAAGCATTGATTTCACCTTTTTGCCCAGCTCAGTTTCGTTCTGGATAGCTGTGCGAAACAGGTTGCCCGTCGACAGGTGAGGAACCTGGTAAGTTTCATGAATTTTTTGGGCCTGCGTGCCTTTACCGGCACCAGGAGGTCCAAATATTATTAAACGCATATAATAATTAATTACAGTTGTTTGACTACTAATGTACGCCGGTAAATCGGAAGGAGGAAAATAGGCGTTAGGGGGCGTATATTCAATTGTAAAAAGTAAAAAAATTACGGTTAACGGTCCGCACAACCGCAGGGTTTTATGAAATATTTTGATGCGTTGAGAGATAATCAGGTGAATGGGGGAAAACCGATGTTATTTACTATATTAATTAAGATGAATGATCGATAGACAGATGGTTTGGTTCGGGGATCCAATTAATTTTGATTTTGAATGATCAATAACACGTCGATATGACCTGGGAAAAGTTTTTTACTTTTATTACTGAACAGCTGAATGTGGTTCTATTCACCCTGAAACAGACGAAAGTGACGCCCCTTTCGATTCTGATATTCATTCTGTTCATGGCGTTGTTTATCCTGTTGGGCAATATTATTCGACGGATTTTGTTCAACCGGGTTTTTAATCGTTTTGAGCTGGACCAGGGAACTAAGTATACATTTTCCCGGGTGGCCCAGTATTTGGTAGTTACCATCGGGGTGCTTATCTCTTTTCAATTTATCGGGATAGATTTAAGCAGCCTGGCCGTTGTCTTTGGTTTGTTATCGGTCGGTATCGGCTTCGGTCTGCAGAACTTAACCTCCAACTTTATATCGGGATTGATTATCCTCTTTGAACGACCCATCAGTGTGGGAGATCGGGTGATTGTCAATGATATTGAGGGAGATGTAACCGAGATCAATATTCGCTCAACCAAGATTCGAACGTTGAACAATGTCTCTATCATAGTGCCCAACTCCAACTTTGTGTCCCAAGAGGTAGTCAATTACTCTTTCGGGGATCCCACCTACCGGGTGGATATCGAGGTGGGCGTTTCCTATGGGTCAGATTTGGAGAATGTGTTGAAAGTATTGAAGGAAGTAGCCGAAGAAAATGAAAATGTGATGAAAAATCCGGAGCCGGAAGTGCATTTAAAAGAATTCGGGGAATCGTCATGGAATATGGAGGTTCGCGCCTGGATCGATCAAGTTTATATGCATCCGAGAATCCGCAATGAGCTCAATCGGGCTATCGTTCGAAAGTTCCGCGAAAACGGAATTGTAATCCCCTTCCCGCAACGGGATTTACATGTACGATCTTCAGTCCCGGTTCCTCATAAAACGGTGGGGAACTCGTCCACCGCACTGGAAAGTGGTTCTGAATCTGCAGAAGAAAAGACGATGCCGGAAAAAAAGCAGAGGGAAGGAGACGATAAAGAAAAGGAATGAGTATCCCCCCGCCCCCCAAACAACAGCAACCAAAAAGAAAAATCTCCCCCTTTGGAAAGGGGGGAGGACCCTAAAAGGCAAAACAGTCAATATCGGATGCCTGTCCTGAAAGCTGCCGGCAGGGAACGGGCGGCTATTGACAAGATTACTGCCCATGCCCGCGAACGGAAGGGTCACAGTTCCTAAGCTAGTGGATCAAACGACTTCTAACCCCGGGTCATGGCGGTAAAGGCTTCCTCAACATGGTCGGGTTTCCGGGTGTATATGCTTACCAGCCAGGTTGCCAGCAAACTCACGATAAAGGCCGGTACCAGTTCATACAAGTTGTTTTTGAGGATGGGGACGTAATACCAAACCAGGGTGACCACGGCGCCGCTGACGATTCCGGCGAAAACTCCGGCCCATGTAGTGCCTTTCCAATAAAGAGCCAGGATGGATGTGGGTCCGATTGTTGCTCCCAGGCCTGACCAGGCAAACAGTACCAGCCAGAAGACCAATTCCTGTGCAGCCAGTCCGAATACCAGGGCAAAAACAACCAGGAGTACTACCACGATGCGGCTGTATAGCACCAGTGTTTTCTGAGGTATTTCACGGCCGCGATTCAGGATGCGGTCGTAGATGTCGCGGACTACCGCCGATGCGGCAACCAGCAATTGAGAGTCGGCCGTCGACATGATTGCGGCGAATATGGAGGCGACCACTATCCCGAATATTATGGGATGAAGGTGTTGCTGGGCAAGCACCGGGTAAAGATTTTCAGTATCGGCGGCCGGCAGCATCGAGGTTTCCGGGAAATACACGCGTCCCACCAGTCCGATGAAAACGGCCCCCCACCCCATAACAACATTCCAAATGGTTCCAATTACGGCCGACCAACGGAGCTGCCTGGCATCGTCGATCGACATATATCGTGAGAGGATATGCGGATTTCCGGGAGAACCGAGGCCAATCCCGATAAAGCCAATAAGTCCGCCGATTGACAGGGCCAACGGATCTATAAATCCGATTTCCATCTGCTGCAAATAATGAAGGACGTTAGACAAACCACCGAAGTCGACGATAGCGATTAAAGGCAGTACGACCAGGGCAAAAATCATGAAGATCGCTTGAAACATATCGGTGAGACTCACCGCTAAAAATCCGCCCAGTACCGTATAAAGTAGAATTATGACTGCCGTGATAAGCAAGCCCTTGGTTTGGGTGATGCCGAAACTGGAGGCGAATGCTTTGCCGCCGGCCACGAATTGAGCCGAAACGTAGCTGACCATGAAGATCAAGAACACGATGACTATGGCAATGCGTAAATACCCTTTGCGATCGTTAAAACGTTCGGCAAAGAAATCGGGAACGGTGATACAGTCGTAAGCTTCACTGAAATTCCGAAGCCGCTTGGCATAATAGAGGAAAAGCATCAGTTCGACCAGGGTATATCCTATAACCGCCCAGATGGCATTGGCTCCCTGGGCGTATGCCATTCCGGTTACTCCCAGCAGCAACCATGCACTTCGTCCCGATACGACAGCCGAAAGGGCCACCACAAACCGGTTCATTTTTCGGCCCCCGATAAAAAAGTTGGAGATACCGGCAGAGGAAAATCTTGTGGAGTAGATTCCAATACCTACAAGCAGCAGCAGGTAGCCGATAAAAGCCCCGATCGCATATTCGTTGACTGCTATGGATATTGCCTGGCTTTCTTCCATGGAAGCTATTCAGTTGGATATGATAAAGTCAGGTTCGAATGCGATTTGAGAGGTAGAATGCCAGCCCGATGATAAGCAAGGGAACGACAAACATTAGCGTATAGAAGGCTGTCATGTACGGAAGTCATTTAAATTTTCCGTTAGCTTCGACGGATCTTATAATTGGACGAAGCGCGTTTCAAGTACGGTTGATCCCATTATTTGATTCATATGAAAGAGGTCTTTGAAAAACCGGGCGGCGGTTCCGAAGCATAATAATTTTCTGGGTAGCAGGCAGTAATAACGATAATCAAATACAGGGGCGATTAACTGTTCAATGGATCCAACCGAAGAAAAGTATACGAGCAAGGAACCGCCGCCCGGTTTTTCAAAGACCTCTGAAAGTACAAAAGCAGGGGAACGTTACCATCGCGATATTAAAATAACGAAAAATGCCATCGTTGTATATACAATTTAAGGCATCATAAAGCGTTATTTATTCTCAATGGATGATCAGAAGAAAGATCCATTGAGCGTGCACAGTTAGCTGTATGCACGATATTGATCCATCAGTTTGCGCTTTAAGGCAAATATGATGGTTACCCTCCTGGCCCCGCTTTATTTCCCCCTGTAAAGCGGGGCTTTCTTTATGGTGACAGATATCCTATTTAATGATTTTTCGCAGAAGTTTCAATTGATAGTTGAGAAAAGCCGACATTGATATAAAAAGTGCTGATTGAATAGACGGCAGCCGGCTGTTCAAGAAATCATTTTACGGGAAAATGCCCATTTGTTCATAGATTATAGCCACTTTTTTAATGGCGTTTACGAATGCGGCGGTGCGAAGATCGATATCATATTGCTTGCGAATTTCATTGATATCATTATAAGCGTCGATCATCGTTTCCTCCAGTCCCGAATCAACCAGGTCCGACTCGCTGGCACCGTGCGCAATCTGGTATTTTTCCTCGTCGGTAAAGTGGGTATTGGCATATTCCTCGATGACTTCCAGGATGCGCCGGTAGCTTCCTTCCTCAAAACGACGACCGAGTCGGCCGAAGCGGACGTGGGACAAATTTTTAAGCCACTCAAAATATGAAACGACGACCCCGCCGGCGTTCAAATACGTGTCGGGTATAATCAGGCACCCTTGTTTTTTCAGTATTTTATGGGCTTCGGAGGTTGTAGGACCGTTGGCGGCTTCGGCGATGATCTTGGCCTTGATCTTCTCCATATTGTTTTTGTTAATCTGGTTTTCAAGGGCGGCCGGGACAGCGATATCAGCCTCCAATTCGTAAACTTTATCGGAGGCCTCATAGGAATCATACCCTTTATAGTCGAGAATGGTACCGTTTCGCTTACGATATTCCATCAAATCCTCCAGGTTGATACCGTCCGTGCTATAAATAGAACCCTCGCGTTCGGCGACCCCCACCATTTTTGCTCCACCCTCAATCAGATATTTGGCGGCGTGATAGCCGACATTTCCCAGCCCCTGGATGACAAATGTTTTACCTTCGAGCCCGTGCTCCAGTCCCAACTCTTTCATATCCTCCTTGTTATTGCAGGCTTCTCGAACCCCAAAATAGACCCCTCGGCCGGTAGCTTCGGTGCGACCTCGAATGCCGCCCTGGGGAAGGGGTTTACCGGTAACCGAAGCATCGGAGTTGATATCTTTATTGAATTGACGGTACGTGTCCAGGATCCATGCCATCTCTTGACCGGTCGTCCCGTAATCCGGAGCCGGCACGTCATAACCCGGGCCGATAAATTCTTTTCTCAAAAGTTCATAGGTATATCGGCGCGTAATACGTTCAATCTCGTTTCGCGAGTAATCGCTGCGTCGAATACAGACTCCTCCCTTCGCTCCGCCAAACGGGACATTAACAATGGCGCATTTATAGGTCATCAGAGAGGCCAGCGCTTTGACCTCGTCCTCATTTACATTCCGACTGTAGCGGATACCTCCTTTCGTTGGTTCTTTATGGTGACTGTGCTGCACCCTCCACCCCTCTATAACTTCTATGGTTCCATCATCTCTCCGAAGGGGGAACGTCACATGATAGACGTTGTTGCAAACCTTGATCTGGTCCAGTAGTCCTCGTTCGTATTTGGTGTAGGATGCCGCCAGGTCAAACGCGTCATTAACCTGTTTGAAAAATTCAAATGATGACATGGAATGGGGTTTAATTATAAAATGATGTGAACATGGCTAATACGATCGTCCTCAATATATTTTTGTTCTGTAAGGATTAAATAGTAGGTTATAAGTGGCAAAGATACAACCACAAGGGGCGGCAGAAACTTTTTCAGAAAAAGGTTGACTTCTTATTTAAGAGCTAGTTATATTAATACGGCAGACTCTTAAAACTAATTATAAATCATGCTCCTATCGAAAAGTTGTGTGTACGGCATACGGGCTGCCCTGTATATGGCAACGCGTAAAGATCGGGATTTCATTCCCATACGGGAAATCAGCAATGACCTGGATATCTCTTTTCATTTTTTAACGAAGATCCTGCAGCAGTTGTCCAGTGCCGACTTGATGGAATCGTTCCGAGGGCCGAATGGCGGCATTCGTTTAACCAAGGACGGCAGCGATGTGACGCTGATGGAAGTTGTAGTTGCTATTGACGGGATTGAGCTTTTTACTGAATGTGCATTGGGCTTGCCGGGGTGCGGCGTAGAGAAACCATGTCCCCTGCATGATAAATGGGCGGTAACGAGAGACAGTATTCGGAATATGCTCGAAAACACGACCCTTACCGAAATGGCAAGAAAAGCACGGGAAGAGGATCTGCGTCTTTCGGATGACAGTGGCATCCGGACTGCTTTAGGCTTGGATAAAGAGGACGATGAGCAAGAATGAATTTTTTTATCATCTATTTAAGACAATATAGTCTTATAACCTAATATATTAATACAAAGGATTAAGAAACAGATGAAGGACACAGCGGTATGGATATTGATAATCGTTTTAACCGGCTGGGCTGCGGGTTGCTCCCAGTCCGGAGACGGAAATGGCAATAGTTCAAGCTCTTCTTCACAGAGCCAGAAAGGCGAGAGCCTGACGGCATTTGAAAAAGAGCACGGGATCGGACCGGTGAAGGAAGAGATGGACCTTGGGCCGATTAAGACGTCACTGGCAGCCGAGGGCGAAGAGCTGTTCAAGACCAACTGTTCTTCCTGCCACAAGCTGGATGAACGCTATGTCGGTCCCGCACAACGTGATGTGATTGACCAACGCTCTCCGGAATATGTCATGAACATGATCCTGAATCCGGCTGAAATGATTAAAAAGCATCCGGAAGCCAAGAAAATGTTGGCCGAGTATATGACGCCGATGCCCTATCAGAACGTCAGCCGCGAGGAAGCCCGCGCCATCTTGGAGTATTTCCGGTATGTGAATAAAAACAAATCAAAATCGAGTGTCTCGGAATAGACGCCTTAAAGCTGTTTAGCTATTAGATGACTTATAACTCATATAAACTGATCAACCAAACACATGGAGGACTTAATGTTCACCAATAATTCCAAGAGATGGTTATGGGGTATGCCCGTATTATTAATACTGGTGGTACTACTCTATGGCTGTCCTTCACAACAACAGATGTCAGGGACGGGGGATGCCGCTTCGAAGGTGTATGTAGCACCCGGAGAGCATGACGCATATTATGGCTTCTTCTCGGGCGGCTATAGCGGACAGATGTCCATTTACGGCATGCCTTCCGGCCGCCATCTATATACGATTCCGGTATTTTCGCAGTCTCCCACCCAGGGATATGGTTATTCCGAAGAGACCAAGAAGATGCTGCAAACTTCACACGGATTTGTCCCCTGGGGAGATTCTCACCATCCCGAGCTATCGCAGACTGACGGAGTACCCGACGGACGCTGGATCTTTATCAATGAGAACAATACTCCGCGTATTGCCCGCATTGACCTGAACAGCTTCCAGACGGATGAAATTATTGAAATCCCTAACTCTGCCGGTAACCACGCTTCTTCGTTTGTAACGCAAAATACGGAGTATGTTTCGGCGGCGACCCGCTTCAGTATTCCGATGGATGAAGAAAACATGCAAAATATGGATGTGCCGATCGATTCTTATGCGGAAAACTTTAAAGGAACTCTTTCCTTTATAAAGGTTGCCGATGACGGCAAGATGAGTATCGATTTTCAAATTCTGGTGCCCGGTTTCCATTACGACCTCTCGCACTCCGGCAAAGGTCCGTCTCACGGATGGTCGTTCTTTACCAGCTATAACAGTGAAAAAGCCAACACATTGTTGGAAATCAACGCTTCTAAAAACGACAAGGACTTTATCGCAGCTGTTAACTGGAAAAGAGCCCAGGAGTTGGTTGATCAGGGTGCAGGAAAAATGATCCCCGGCGAGCACCGCCGCAACTGGGTCGACGATGCCCACATTGCACAAAGTGAAGTGATTGAAGAAGTGCGCATCCTGGATCCCCGCGAGCATGAAGGACTTATCTACTTCCTGCCGACTCCGAAATCGC
>CAJXOW010000087.1 GCA_913057825.1 uncultured Balneolaceae bacterium
AATTGCGGCTTCCTTGATTTCGCTCGGAACCTGTCGTATGCCTAGATTGGTAAGCCGCACTGCCGGAGGCATGGCGAAAATCAGCGTTGCAATAACTCCGGGGACGCGACCCAGTTGAAAGAAAAGGACCGCAGGAATCAAATAGACAAATGCGGGCATAGTCTGCATGAAATCAAGGATAGGGCGAACCGTTTTTTCTACCATGTCATTTTTGGAGGCACTGATGCCAACCGGAATGCCGATAAGGAGCGCAATAATCACGGCTGTGAAGATCAGGGCCAGCGTCTCCATGGTTTCGGGCCAGAGTCCCATACCGTCGATAAGTAGAAATCCGATGAGAGTAAAAATAGCCAGTCCACGTCCAGATACATACCAGGCTAACAGTGCAAATATCGGTATCATCGCGTAGGGCGGTAAAAATAGCAAGGTCCCGGCGATAGCCGTGAGAGCCGCATCAACCCCGGTGGTTATGGCATCGAATACAGGTCCCATATTTTCGGTGAGCCAATTGATAATAATTTCAAAAAATTGGCCGATATCTAAATCAATCATTGCTTTTCTCCGATAATGTTAGGTAGATCCAAAATTATTCTAACTCTTGTTGTATCTCATCTTCAACTCCGGCCGTATGCCGGGGTGCTGATGTTTTCACGTCTCGTATTTCAGCCAGTATGGTGGCGCGGTCAACGATACCGAGTAGCTCATTCGAATCATTCGTTACTGCAATTGGATAGGGAGCCGTCATCGCCTTGCGGAAGATGTTGCGTATGGGCGTTTCTGGAAATACGGACTGGATGTCATCATTGATCTTCGAACCAAGATCTTTGACCTCCTGGTTATTCAACTCTATCATTTCATCGATAGTGACAATGCCTTTCAATCGTTTGTCAGCGTCCGTGACATAGATGGTGGACATACCGATTTTTTCCATCCGCCGTATTGCTGCCTGGGGGCCGTCTTTAGGATGAATGACGGAGGGGGCTTTTTTCATGATGGTCTGTGCCGTTATAATTTTGGTGCGATCCACATTTTCAACGAAGGCCTTAACATAATCGGTGGCCGGACTTGTAAGTATCTCTTCGGGAGTACCGACCTGCACCACGTATCCATCTTTCATAATAGCTATGCGATCTCCTATTTTCAGGGCCTCGTCGAGGTCGTGAGTAATAAAGAGAATGGTTTTGTGCATGCGGGCTTGCAGGGCCAGCAATTCATCCTGCATATCAGCTCGAATCAAGGGATCAAGTGCGCTGAATGCTTCGTCCATTAATAAAATTT
Organism: uncultured Balneolaceae bacterium; assembly: GCA_913057825.1. Lineage (GTDB taxonomy): Bacteria > Bacteroidota > Rhodothermia > Balneolales > Balneolaceae > CAJXOW01. Next base: position 1,279 of record CAJXOW010000087.1, read on the forward strand.
CGGGATCATTTGCCAGGGCCCGGGCAAGTCCCACCCGTTGCTGCATACCTCCACTTAATTCGTCGGTCATCTGGTGTTCATATCCTTTCAGTCCGACCAGCTCCAGGGCGTCCATCGCTTTTTCCTCTCGTTGCTCCGGGGCCATACCGCTAATTTCAAGTCCAAATTCAACGTTTTTCAGCACAGAGCGGTGCGGGAGCAAACCGAAACGCTGAAAAACCATCGACATTTTCGTACGACGCAATTCGAGCAGCTGTTCTTTATCGACGTCCAACACATTAAGATCCCCGATCCAAACTTGTCCCCGACTTGGTTCGATAAGCCGATTGATACAACGAAGTAGAGTGGATTTACCACTCCCCGACAAACCCATGATCACAAAGGTCTCCCTGAGATTAACTTCAAAGCTGGCATTATTGATAGCCACGGTACTCCCGGTTTGATCGAGGATCTGTTCTTTGCTTTTGCCCCGGTCAATCAGCTTGAAAGCTTCTTCAGTATTGGATCCAAAAATCTTGTAGACATTTTTAACAGTGATGGCACTCATAATAGATGTTTCGTATCCTTTTGGACCGGCGAAAAGGAAAGATTAGAAGTAATATCCAATATTTATATTGTACCGGGTATTCCAGCGCACGCTGCGGTCCGGCGTATTTGTCTCAGGATGCAAGGCACCCTCTCCCAGCCCGGTTCCGAACTGGTCGGTAAGCCACGGGTGATTCTTGCCTCTCGAAATATCCATGTAGATATATAATCCGCCGGCACCGAACGACATGCCGATCGTATGTTGCTCGGTATCTACAAAACGCGAGAGTTTTTTGTCCGTATACGTATAATCGTTATAAAAGGTAATTTTATCAATAGGACCAAAATTAACCGGTTGGTCATAGGAGATGGCAACGGTGTGCATGAATGCTTCTGCAGCCACCGGGTACGTGCCGAATCCATACGCTCCCATGGGTACCCGGTCGAGGGGATTATCCTGGTCGTCTTTTACTTCATGATCGTAATAGGCAACCTGCAAAAGGGTGTTGAAACGCCCATAGTTCCCATCCAGGTGGAGGGCTCCGGCAAGATGGTTGTCGAGTTCATTTCTTACGCTGTTGTACACATGACCAAATTGGCCCGAAAGTCCTACTTCAGATTTGCCAAAGGAGCCGTGAGCAAAGGTATACGCTGCGCGCAGGTTGTACTGGTTGCGTTCTTCATTGGATTGACCGGCTACGGGAACTATGTCGTATGAATAGCGGGCCGTGTTATCTGCCAGCTGAGTACCGTTTACTTCAAGTCCCGCAGGTCCATTGGGTTCCGCTTGTATGAAGTAGGCAGCAGCCAGGTCCCACTTTTCCGTTGTATAAGTCAGTTTGAATCCGATGTCATGGTCATCCTCCAGCCCCACATAGTAGGGAGTGACAAACCACCAGCTGTGGGACGCGTATGGGAGATTGCCAAAGGGAACACGGGTGACGCCCACTTCCAACTTGGTTTTGCCTGTGAACTGATATCCTACCCACCCGTGATGAATAAAATGCGTGGAAAAGGTGGGATAAAACCGGTACTCAAAATCGATCAGAATATCATCCTGGGAGCCGCGTACATTCAACCTCCACGTATCGAATGTAAATTGACGGTCCTGGGTCGTTAAATTGCCACCAAAATCAGTTAGATATATATTATATCGTAAAGCGCCGCCGACTTCGATAAAGTCATCTTGATTTTGGGCCTGAATTGGAGTAAGAGTAAAAAATAAGAGCACTACGGTGATTACCAGAGATAAGAGCAGTTGAAACCGTTGATTCAGGGGAAAGGCAGGGGATAAATTTTTCATCTTGTTACCTCTATACATTAAACGACAAACCACGATTGGGAGTGAGTTTTAACTATGCAATAAGTTTCATAAATATTTTTAAATATATTCAGATATTAATATACGAAATAAAACAATAACTGAAAGTTTGTTTTAAACTCATGCTCGTTTAATGCATGGGAGAAAGGGCGAGGCGGGAGTAATGCTTGCCGTTAAGATAAGGTATGATTTGGTGGAGAATTTTTATGCATAAAAAAGGAGCTGAAGGGCTAACTTCAGCTCCCGCTATTAACTAGTAATAAAGAAACGAAAATTTACTTCATCAGCATCATTTTACGGGTTTTGCTGACGCCTTCCGCTTCCAGCCGGTACAGATACATGCCGCTGGCCATTCCATTGGCCTCGAACTGTACTGTATGGGCTCCGGCCGACTTGCGGGTGTCAACCAGCGTACGCACCTTGCGGCCCAGCATGTCGTAAACAGACAGCGTTACCTGCGTGGCCTGCGGGAGCTTGTAGCTGATGGTGGTGGTCGGGTTGAACGGGTTCGGATAGTTCTGGTCCAACGCGACCCGCCGGGGAAGCTCGCCCGGTTGATCGGCTATATCGGTGGTAAAGGTCGTGTCGGTCGGATAGTTGTACATCTTGACCTCATCCACGAGTCCCGAATAGCGATGGGCATCGACCGGCGAGTTACCGATTGCCAGCGGTTGAGAAGCCTGCACCGGGTTGGTGCCGCCGTGGGAGGTAAACTTGCGCTGGATCAGCTCGTCGCTTGCATCCCGCAGCTCAAACATGATCGAATCTTCCATGACCTGGTAGATGGCATGATACCATTCATTGGCAAAGACACCTGAGTCCAGGGTGGCCTCGACATATCCGGCCGAAGATTCCGGGAAGTAGCCGCCGGCTTTGATCGAGGTGCTGGTGAACCAGATCTGGGTGTTGGTGTTGTACCACGGGGAGGCCGAGGAGGTAATCAGTCGCCGTCCGCCGATAATGGAGTCGGCTTTAAACCAGAGCTCGGTCCGCGAGCGGTCGCTGGTCAGGAACGGGGAATCGATGCTCAGCCAGGTGGAGTCGCTCAGGCTCATCGAATAATTTCCGGCGGCCGCATCATCCGAGTAGGACGCCTCGCCGTTCAGCACTTCGACCGTATTCCCATAGAGCGAAGAGTCAACCGGTGCACCGGAGCCTTCTTCGAACGACAGGTGCAGGGTCTTGGTTTCCGGCTGCCAGATAGCAAACTGGTAAAAGGTGGTATCCTCGGTCGCATTGGCCGGACTCAGGGAACTGCGTCCCTCATTGTCAGTAGCTTCGACGTAGTACTCTACAATATCGCCCTGGCCCTGGGCCGGGATGGAGGCGGTATATCCGGCGGTATCTTCCGCCATCGACAATTGCTGCCAGCTGCCTTCGTTTACCCGGTAATGTAGCGTAGCTGATGAGATGTTGGTGTTACCGAGCGTCAAGATATCGGAGCTGACCGAGTAGTCGCTTCCGGTGGTCTGGTTGCCGAGCGTTTCGACCGACTTGATGACCGGCGGCATGTCATAGTTTCGGACAGTGGTACTGATGCGAAGCTCGTCGATAAATCCGTCCAGGAAGAAACCGCCTCCCGCTGCATGTGAATTACCGATATAAAGCGGATTGTCGTTTATAGTCGGCGGTGATTCCGTAACGGGGTCGAAAGGAGTAGTTCCGAAGAAGATGCGTTCTATCGATCCGTCGTTGTTTTTACGATGCAGCAACTGAACTACCAGGTTGTTGGTCGTATCCCGGATAAAGGCGAAATGAAACCAGGTACCGGGCTCGACCAAGTTTTCCGGGGTGATGACCTCCATGTAGGAGCCGTCGCCGACGTCCTCACGGAAACCGGTCCAGAAGTTCCGCGGTCCGCCCCGCAGATATATCCAGTAGTTGGCCTGGTACCACGGGTCTCCCGGTTTGTTGACGATGCGCGGTTGATAGCGCCAGTCATCATTGGAGTTACCAAAGGTGAAAACGTTAACCCATAGCTCAATCGTCCAGGCGCCATCCAGGTCAAGGCCTGCGGTGTCGGCCACCGTTATATAGGAAGAATCCTGTGGAGAACCATTTTCGATGCGAGCTGCACTACCGAGCTCAGATCGCAGTCCGGAGTTTTGAATATACTGAATACTGCCGTGTGCGACACCATCCGCTGAACTGTCAGAGTCATTGCTAAGATCACCGTCAAAGTGCATGAGCAAGACGGTATTGGAATCGGCCGTGTAGGGTCCGCCGATTTCATCCTGGGCTTGGGTATGCCAAGGCATAACGAATAATAAAGTAAGCACTAGGCCCCAACTGAAATAATTTAGTAAGTGGGGCTTGTTGTAACCTTGTTGCATAAAGTTACCTCCGTTTAGTTTTGGTTTAAAGAGTATAGGGGTATGGATTGGGGAGATAATTCGAGCACTTAAGAGTTCTCATAATTGTTTCACTCAACCCTGAAGCGTCTGTTAATTCCTAATTAACCCCTGAACTGTTCGTCGATGTTAAAGATCACTAGATTGTCAGTTAATGAATAAGATTTAATATATATAAACCATATAGCATTAACATAACATTTAATAATTAAGATTCCACATTTATGGTTGACGGTGGTCGAAACCATATGATGGTTTAATCAATATTTGATACTGATACTAGGTGATGTCTCAATATATAACCAGCCAGGAAGCGGAAAAGAATATTGAGGGAGAAATGCTGAACAAAATGGATTTATAGGATTGCTTCCCTTGTAGTTCCCAGTGAAATTATAGCGTACGCTTCAAGATAGAAGGAGGGATTTTTCAATTAAACCCGAAACAGTACTAAAATTAGATCAACTTATAAAAATAAAAAAGCATTGCCGGTCAAGCCTTCCGGCCGACCGGCAATGCTAATATATAAAGGGGAATAAATGATTACTTCATCAGCATCATTTTACGGGTTTTGCTGACGCCTTCCGCTTCCAGCCGATACAGGTACATGCCGCTGGCCATTCCATTGGCCTCGAACTGTACTGTATGGGCTCCGGCCGACTTGCGGGTGTCAACCAGCGTACGCACCTTGCGGCCCAGCATGTCGTAAACAGACAGCGTTACCTGCGTGGCCTGCGGGAGCTTGTAGCTGATGGTGGTGGTCGGGTTGAACGGGTTCGGATAGTTCTGGTCCAACGCGACCCGCCGGGGAAGCTCGCCCGGTTGATCGGCTATATCGGTGGTAAAGGTCGTGTCGGTCGGATAGTTGTACATCTTGACCTCATCCACGAGTCCCGAATAGCGATGGGCATCGACCGGCGAGTTACCGATTGCCAGCGGTTGAGAAGCCTGCACCGGGTTGGTGCCGCCGTGGGAGGTAAACTTGCGCTGGATCAGCTCGTCGCTTGCATCCCGCAGCTCAAACATGATCGAATCTTCCATGACCTGGTAGATGGCATGATACCATTCATTGGCAAAGACACCTGAGTCCAGGGTGGCCTCGACATATCCGGCCGAAGATTCCGGGAAGTAGCCGCCGGCTTTGATCGAGGTGCTGGTGAACCAGATCTGGGTGTTGGTGTTGTACCACGGGGAGGCCGAGGAGGTAATCAGTCGCCGTCCGCCGATAATGGAGTCGGCTTTAAACCAGAGCTCGGTCCGCGAGCGGTCGCTGGTCAGGAACGGGGAATCGATGCTCAGCCAGGTGGAGTCGCTCAGGCTCATCGAATAATTTCCGGCGGCCGCATCATCCGAGTAGGACGCCTCGCCGTTCAGCACTTCGACCGTATTCCCATAGAGCGAAGAGTCAACCGGTGCACCGGAGCCTTCTTCGAACGACAGGTGCAGGGTCTTGGTTTCCGGCTGCCAGATAGCAAACTGGTAAAAGGTGGTATCCTCGGTCGCATTGGCCGGACTCAGGGAACTGCGTCCCTCATTGTCAGTAGCTTCGACGTAGTACTCTACAATATCGCCCTGGCCCTGGGCCGGGATGGAGGCGGTATATCCGGCGGTATCTTCCGCCATCGACAATTGCTGCCAGCTGCCTTCGTTTACCCGGTAATGTAGCGTAGCTGATGAGATGTTGGTGTTACCGAGCGTCAAGATATCGGAGCTGACCGAGTAGTCGCTTCCGGTGGTCTGGTTGCCGAGCGTTTCGACCGACTTGATGACCGGCGGCATGTCATAGTTTCGGACAGTGGTACTGATGCGAAGCTCGTCGATAAATCCGTCCAGGAAGAAACCGCCTCCCGCTGCATGTGAATTACCGATATAAAGCGGATTGTCGTTTATAGTCGGCGGTGATTCCGTAACGGGGTCGAAAGGAGTAGTTCCGAAGAAGATGCGTTCTATCGATCCGTCGTTGTTTTTACGATGCAGCAACTGAACTACCAGGTTGTTGGTCGTATCCCGGATAAAGGCGAAATGAAACCAGGTACCGGGCTCGACCAAGTTTTCCGGGGTGATGACCTCCATGTAGGAGCCGTCGCCGACGTCCTCGCGGTAACCGGTCCAGAAATTACGTGGAGCACCTCGCAGATAGATCCAGTAGTTGGCCTGATACCACGGGTCTCCCGGCTTGTTGACGATCCGCGGTTGTCGTCGCCAGTCATCATTGGACTCACCAAAAGTAAATACATTGACCCAGAGTTCGATGGTCCAGGCGCCATCCAGGTCGAGTGCTGCAGTATCCGGTATGGTTATGTAGGAAGAATCCTGTGGAGAACCATTTTCGATGCGAGCTGCACTACCGAGCTCAGATCGCAGTCCGGAATTTTGGATATATTGGATACTACCGTGTGCAGTTCCATCGGCGGTACTATCGGCTGCATTGCTCAGATCACCATTGAAATGCATGAGCAACACCGTATTGGAATCGGCCGTGTAGGGTCCGCCGATTTCATCCTGGGCCTGGGTATGCCAGGGCATAACGAATAATAAAGTAAGTACTATGCCCCAACTGAAATAATTTAGTAAGTGGGGCTTGTTGTAACCTTGTTGCATAAAGTTGCCTCCGTTAGAGTTTGGTTTAATGATATAGGACAAATGGTAGATAATGCTAGGAGCTTTACGTTGTTGTAATAATCTCAAACAACCCTGAAACACTTTATAAACTATGATTTTGCTTGGACCGTTCCTTAAATAACTGGGAACGCAAGAGTTTTGTGTGATGAATAAGTTAAAATAATTATGTCACACAGTACAAACATACAATTAATTCAAAAACATTCAATTATTATGGTAATAAATGGCTTAAATGGGGTCGTAGCTAACGGGAAAACATGAGATATGGCAAAGTCCGGTTTATATTGGTAGGAAGGCGAAAATGAAAGTGGGTGCCAGAGAGTTGACCCCAACTTCTAAAAATCATAATGATCCGAGGCGCGACGATAAGAGCACTAATTAGTAGGAATGGTGATCAAACCGGTTTATTCGCTTTTCAATCTCATTGATTTTTGAATAGAGGACAAATAGACCGATAATCAGCCCGATGGTAATAAGTTGATTCCAGTCGCCAATAAAGGGAATACCCCAGTGAAACGGAAAAATGTGTGCGGAATCCAATGCGGCTCCCAAAAGAAAACTAATGACGGCGACAACAATAACTTTTGAATTCATAGCTCACCCGTGGTGTTGAATTTGCAGGTTAGTACTTATACGGCTTCGTTTTATTTTTTATACGAGAGGGTACATCGAGAAGTTTCATAAAAAATATATCTGCCTAAATTTTTTTGCTCTGCGAGGCTTCCTTTTTCAAGGCTGCAATCATAGAAGAGAATATGATGCGATGGATGGGATATAAACCATACCAATAGATCAATCCCCCCAATCCTTTAGGAGCAAAGTATGCAGTTTGAAGGAGTTCATTTTCGCCGGAACGTTCCCCTTGCTCGATTTTAAACTCCAGCCAAGCCCGTCCTGGAAGTTTCATTTCGGCTCTAAGTCGAAGAGTCCGGTTGGGATTCACTTCTTCCACTCTCCAAAAGTCGAGGGCATCGCCGGGCCGGATGTTTTCAGGATCCCGACGCCCCCTGCGATATCCAACTCCTCCGAATAAGCGATCAATGAATCCCCTTAAGCGCCATGTCCAGTTCCAGGCGGGCCACCCGTGAGCTCCGCCTATACGGGTTATGGTTTGATAAATTTTATCAGGCGATGCAAGAACGGTAACTCGACGCTGTTCCATGATAAGACCTTCGTTCGTTTGGAGAATGACTGGTCGACGGTTTCCCTGGCTTGATGTGAGTGAATCGGTCCAACTGGTTTCCACTTTTCCCCGTTGTAATTTATCCAGTGCTTTTTCCACGGCACTGGCATAATCCATAGGTTGAATGTCGGCAAACAGTTGGTGAGCTTTTTCATCTCGTACGATAACATCATTGCGCACACCTTCGATCAGGGGTCGGGCCAGTGAAGCGGGTATCGGGGTAATCCAATGCACCCAGTAAGATGAAAGCCAGGGAGTAAGGACCGGCACGGAAAGCAGCCATCTTTTGAGTCCCCTTATCCGAGCATATTCGGTCATCATACTGGCATAGGTTTGAATATCTTCCCCACCAATTTCAATGATTTCACCGCGGCTGTCGGGTTGTTCAAGAGCGGCGGCCAGGTAGCTAAGAACATCTCGTATGGCTATGGGTTGGATTTTGCTGTACACCCAGCTGGGACAAATCATAACCGGAACGCGTTCGGTCAGGTAGCGAACCATTTCGAATGATTTACTACCCGAACCAACAATCACAGCCGCCCTGAATTCAGTTACTGGTGGTCCATATTCACGGAGCGCGTTACCGGTAGCCTGTCGCGATTTGAGATGTGCCGACAGATGGGAGGAAGAGTCACCCAATCCCCCGAGATAGATGATTCGACTTACTCCCTGTTTGCTTGCAGCCAGTGCGAAATTACGAGCTGCTTCGAGGTCACGGCTGGCAAAATCATCATTCGACCGCCCTCCCATACTGTGTATCAGGTAATAAGCAATATCAACGTCTTTGAGTGCAGTAGACAAGCTCGGTTGATCAAAAACATCTGCTTCCACCTGTTCAACCGAGTCCGACCATGGCCTCTGCTTAAGCCTTCCAAGGTCACGCGACATCACACGCAGGGTATAGTTTTTATCCAGCAGGTGGTCGACAAGTCGTCCACCGACATATCCCGTAACCCCGGTTATAAGTATTCGGGCCGATTTTTTAGTTTTTGCAGGCATATGCTCAACTACCTCTCATGGTTTTTTATCTGCTACTACTGTCAGAATAGGAATTTACAACAATTGCCTGAATTATTTGCGTACTCTAAAATTAGTTTCAAGAATATGGAGTATTAATTTTGGGTTCGTAATGGTCGGGGATCGAACTCATAGAACGTTTTAAGAGCATCAAATAGGGAGGAATCATGTTTGTTCAGGGCGCGTGGTTTTTCGATAAAATTCTCGCTGGCCACGGCAAAAAATTCAGCCGGATTATGAGCCCCGTAGGGATCCATAAAGGGAGAGTGACTTCGTTCAACGATCTCCACAAAGTCCAGGTAACTTTTTCGTAGTTTATGTATCCACTCGGGGTCAGACTCCTGGTCAGAGACAGGAGCATCAATCCGGTCCGAAACACCATAAAGTTGATCGAGATGATGTGAAAATTCGTGGATCGTTACGTTGATGCCGTTTCCGAAAGAAGAGGTTTGCTGGATAACGGAATCCCATGCCAGTACGATATTTCCAAACGACCAGGCCTCGCCCTGGCGTGATTCAAAACCCTCGGTTACTATGAAAGAATCGTGTTCACGACGTTGGACCGGTGCAGTATAGATGTCGGGATAGACCAGTATGGAGCGAACGTCATAATAGTAATCGCTACGATTACCCAGTAACAGCAAAGCGGCCTGGCTCAAAATGGTTAGCCGAACCGTATCGTCGATCTCAAAACCTCCGCAGCCTTCAAAGCGTTTCTCCTGGTGTAATACCTGGATAATCTCTTCCCAGTGCTTCCTGAAGTCAGCCGTTATTTGTTGATAGACAGGAAAATGGTGTTCCAATACGGTGTTCCACTCGTTTGGCCAGTCTCTTCGACTATACTGTTTTCGTCTCCAATTTCGAAAACTGAATAAACCCATTCGGATTCAGTAATAGAATTCGTAGTGACTATTAATATACGATTACCTTCTGGTATTAAGCGATTAGTAAGAGAAGCCTTTGAAAAAACAGGCGGCGGTTCCTCGTTCGAAAGTTTTTCTCTTTTAAGGTCGTTTAGATGCCTGCAGTCCATGATAAATGCCTATCAACTTTAATAGATTTTTCATCTATTTATCGAAAAGCTTAATACTTCGGAACCGCCGCCCGTTTTTTCAAAAATCTCTAAAAATTAAGGTGTATAATAAAAGTGGAGGTTTTATAGCTTAAGTACAACACGAAGATAAATTAAATACAAAACTCACAAAAAAGACAATGTTTAAATATTGAAGCAATATCCATAATTTAAACAGGTTCTACCAGGTAGTATTTATTAATAGGGAAAAGGTGTTACGATGGAAGAGAATAAGAAAGATATTGATCGGATTAACTGGGTGAGTGGAAGTGCATTTATAATTTTGCACGTAGCAGTGATACTGGTTTTTTGGGCCGGGTTTAGCTGGTTTGCTATGGCAGTTTTGTTGATTAGCTACGGCATACGAATGTTCGGGATAACCGCCGGTTATCATCGATATTTTTCGCATCGGACCTTTAAAACGAGCCGTTGGTTTCAGTTTATTCTGGCGTTGCTTGGGACCACCTCTGCGCAAAAAGGTCCTCTCTGGTGGGCTTCCCATCATCGGCACCATCATAAATATTCTGATTCTGAAAAGGATATACATTCTCCCCGGCAGAGTGGTTTCTGGTGGTCACACGTTGGTTGGATCCTCAGCGACCAATATAAGAACACGAATAACAAATTGATCAAGGATATGCGTAAATATCCTGAGCTCAGGTGGCTGGACCAGTGGCACCTGCTACCTCCCATATTGCTGGCTGTTTTTATGTATGGGCTGGGATGGTCGCTTAACCGGTGGGTGCCGGAACTGGGAACGTCGGGATTTCAGATGTTAATATGGGGATTCGTGCTGAGTACGATTTTGCTTTACCACGGAACCTTTACGGTTAATTCGTTGGCACACGTATTTGGTAAACGTCGCTTTGATACAAAAGATGACAGTCGTAACAGCTTTCTGATTTCATTAATCACCCTGGGAGAAGGGTGGCACAACAACCATCACCGTTTTCCTTCATCCGAAAGACAGGGAATTTACTGGTGGGAAATCGATCTTTCTCACTATATGCTCCGATTTCTTTCATGGGTCGGCCTGGTGTGGGATCTTCGCACTCCTCCCGAACGAGTGTATGCACAAGAGAGTAGGCTCAAACGGCCAGCTGCCAATTTGGAGCGTTAACAGGGCTAGCGCTATGGCTTTATAGTATTAGCGCAGATAAATTGCTCTATACAGAGGTTAGGTGGCCGTCGCAAGAAAAAATCTCGATAATAGATGGTATGGAAGTTTTATACACTTGATATAATCCTTTAGTTCATCCATGCATTAATAAGTTTGTGGGTATATACTTCTTGTGGGGCCGGGAATCATGATAGTAAAGCTGAGTAAATCTGTCAAAAAATTCTGAAAGCAATACGGGAGAATTGCCGCGTAAAACAATTGTTATAATCAGACGATAATTAATACTGCTAAAGCAATAGCAAGTGCCGTTACCTTTTTGCAGCAAAATGGTGAAACTTCAAAGAAAATTTTGATTTTTTTTATCAGTCACCTTTTTGTTTCCTCACAAGTGCCTATCCACCAACCGATTTTGGTTATTCACAAACATTAAAAATAATTAATCTATATTTTGTTTAGATTAATAATTATTAATAATATTCGGTTGCGATAACTTATTGAATGGGTGGTTTTGTTTTGCTTAAAGAAGGAATAAAGCAAAACAAAACCACCGTATAATACTATGATTTGTATTAATTGAAACGAATGTATTAAACGAGTAATAGTACCGGGCATAACGAAGTTCCATGCCTGAGCGGTTAATGCAACTGAACCTGTGGTAAACCAGTAGCGATTCACGCGATTATTATATTGAAGATGCAGGATTTAGGTGAAAGATATACTTAGTAACCCCTCCCCCCCCCCCGACCGGCCCCC
>CAJXOW010000088.1 GCA_913057825.1 uncultured Balneolaceae bacterium
TGACTGATGATCTGGTCGCTGCCTTCCAGTTTCATGATGAGGTAGCTGCTGTCGGCGTTGTTGGGTTCGACGCGGAGGTAGCGGGGCACTTCGGAGCTCTGTACGCTTACTAAATTGTCATAAGCGCTGCCTTCCTCCAGGTTTAAATCTCCGGGGGGACTCGATCCCTGGTGACACCCGGACACGGCGCAACTCTGACTGAAAACGGCTACCTGGATGGAATCGAAGCTGGGTTCGGAATCTTTTGGGAACTCGCTGGTGGGAGCTTCGGCATGTTCACAGGCGAAACCGACCGCGAGTAAAAGTCCGATGGCTATGAAAAAGTGGTTAATGGTCCTGCGCATAGTGGTGATTTCTTGTTTCTAAAGGTTTAAAGTTCGGTAGATGCTGAATCCGAGCCGCAAGCTCTCGTTGCGGATGTCGAGGTCACCGCCCTGCAAGTATTGGTTGGGGGTGATGCCGAAGGAGTTGGTCAAAAAGATCTGAAATACATGTCCGCCCACGGCGATCTCCACGCCGGTGCCCCAGCTGTCGAAGCGGTTGAAGTTGCCGAGGATGCGATTGCTGGTGTAGCCGCTTAAGATGGGATTCCATTCGCCGATGACTGCCATATTCCGCCAGAAGCGATAACGTCCACCGAGTCCCAGGGTGATCATCGGGTCTTCTCCGTCGGTCTCCATATTGGGGTTGAAGGTGACGCCGGGGACGACCGTGACGCCCAGTCCATCCCATAACTCGCGGGTCACGCTAACTTGTCCGGTATAGGTGAAAAACCGGCTTTGGTAACGGTCTTCGGGTGCGGCGGTGGAGGCCCAGTTTACCGTTAGGTGACCGGCCAGGCTTACGGGCATTGTTTCGGACAACGTCTGCCGTAGAAACCGGTGTTTAATCTGTCCGGTGACGGTCCCGTTGATGCGGCTGCGGCCGAGGTTGACCAACGTCTCGTCGCTCAGGGCGTAGCCCATGCTGAGCAGGATATTGGCTCCGCCGTCGAGCCCGTACAGCTGGTCGTAGCCGGAGGTGATTTTGGGCGAGAAACGATGAGAGACCTGGAAGAGCCATAATCCCTCGTCGACCATCCTGTTGGTCGGGGTATTGATGGTGGTCCATCCGTTGAAGGGCAGGGCGTATTTGACTACCTCCCGCTCCCGGCTGCTGGCCAGTTTTTTGGATTGAGGCAGCTGCTCGATCCATTGTTTGATGGAGCTTACTTCATCTTCGTTGAGTTTGCCCGTCAGCGGCATCTGCACGCCGACGATGTCCTTGTGTCCCGACACTTTCATAAACAGGTAGCTGCTGTCGGGCCGACCGGGTTCCACGAGGTCGAGCGAGGGACGTTCGCGGCTGGGGGCGTTGACGGTGTGGCCGAAAAACTTCTCTTTGGTCAGGTTCATGCCCTGTTGTGCGGCAGAACCGGCGTGACACCCCGCCCGGGCACAGCTGTTTGTAAAAATATTGATTACCTGTTGCTCCAGCTTTTGATAGGCAGGTGCTTCGGTCTCTTGTGCGTAGGCCGTGCCGGATAGAAGCAGGGCAACCAGGAGTGCGGCGGTCCGGCAAAACATTGAATGCAAATAATGATTATCTGTCCCCATAAATATAAATTTGTGTTTTAGAGCCTGATGTCCGCGTTTATTATTGGATCGGCTGTGACCCCTATATGTTACAAACGAGAAGATAATGGGTTATATCCCTTATTAAAAATCCCAACCGATCCGCCGGTGCAAGTGGCGGAAAAGAATCTTACGAGACCTTTACCTTATTGGGTTTCTATCGACCGACTTCCCTTTAGTTGACGATCAACTTTCCCTTCATACCGCCCTGGAAATGGCCGGGGAAGGTGCAGAGGTAGTCATAGCTTCCTTTTTTCTCGGGAGCCGTAAAAGTGACCTCCACGGTTTCACCGCCTCCGGCCAGACCCGTGTGGGCGAGGATAGCCTCTTCTTGTCCCTCGGGTATATAGTCACGGTCTTTGGCTTGTATGGCCGAGCTTGCAAAATCAGATGGCTTCACGCCGGATTTCAACAAAATCCAGTTATGGGACATCGAAGAGGCCGGCAGTTCCCCTACAGTCGTAAGCCGGATGCGAATTTTTTGTCCCGCCGAAACTTCAATGTTCTCAAGCAGTAAATATTTATTCCCGTCAGAGGCTTTGACTTCATCCCCTGTTTTCCCGGCTTCGGGCGAGGTTTTGACCACGTATTTCATTTGATTAATGCCGTAAATGTGAATAGTGCGGATATCTTCCTGCGATTGATCCGGGGTTGCCGTTTTGGTTGTAGTGTCGGCGTCCTCCGTCTGACCGGTGCACACGAAAGGGGCCATAAATACCAGCAATGCCGTTACTTGTAGAATACGCATATGAATAGTTGTTTTTATTATTTGTTGACGATGAGTAAACCTGTAATATGCAAATATAATCTAAATAGAGATCTGCCTTGTTCTCCTTTTGTCATATCTGTCTATATTGTTTATACAACAGGCAGACTGAAAAGGTTGCCTCGGTGATTGCAAATATAGATGAAAAATAGTGGATTCCCGTCCTTGCGAATCATGATATCATTTTACTCGGATAAATTATGTGTGGTTTGACAGGAATTCATAATTAGTGTTAAAAGCGTTTATGAACATTTTGTCAGACATAGTTATGGGGCTTGTTTTTGGTTGTTGATCAAGGTTGTAGAGATATTCTTTAAACATATGGCATGCAGGTTCTGAATAGGGCATAGAAAAGACCGATTCGAATGGATCGGACGCCGAAGGGGGGGATCTGGTCTGATAAGGGAAAGCAGCGTGAGATTCTGAACAAGGCGGAGATTAGTAAATATTGAAGGCCAATTTCAACGCATGGTTCTTTAATGTCAAATAGTTGAATATCTTGAGCCAACGGTAATGCGTAAGCCTTTATCGAAGGGCCGGTTCAGGGTCCGGCAACTCCCGATCGTACAAGTGAAGATCCCGAAGGAAAAATAACTACGCTGTACCATTGAATTTATTTATCATTATAAAGGTATAGATATTATAGGGGAATTGTGTGACACAGAGCCGATTAAAAGTTACAGATATTACAGTTCCGGGAGACTTTCTGACTTTCTCATTGTATTTTATATGGAAAGGGGGGATCTTTTTCTGGCCTAAAAACCATAGGTTTTAATCCAGGCAGAGCGTGCTCTTACCCAATGGGTACTCAAATTTAATAACAGGCAGGTTTCGGTAGGCTTAATGCTTGCATGGAAAAGTTCATTAGGAGACTCCTGGCACTATTAAATTTGAACAATTCTTATACATACTGAATGGACAGGAAACTTGACATATCCTATTTGAGGTTCCGGTATTTTAAGTTTATGTGGATCATCTTCATCCTGTTTCACATGGCGATAAGCCTGCCTGCCTGGTCCACTGTGGGGGATGCCTTCCTGAATCCAAGTAATCATGTTATTCTGGCGGTTAACCTGCTGGTGGTCGTCGGCAGTTTGCTTTCTTTATACTACCCGCGAAAACATTATCTGTTTTTTGGAGTGATCATTTGCTTTGCACTGGCAAAAATCGATGCACTGCCCTTCATAGCGAATCACCTGGTGTTAGCATTGATCATTCACTTAACGATACTGGTCAGCTTGCTGCTCTATTGGGATTCCTCAAAAAGCATCAAAGAACGGATCAAATATTGGTTCGACAAGACAGCGCCGTACCTACGAGTGGAGCTCTTAATACTCTATTTTTTCGTGGTCCTCCATAAGCTGAATGTTGACTATTTCGACCCTTCTGTAAGCTGTTCCGTTGATCTATATACCGAAATTTTGGCTGTATTCCCCTTCCTGCCGGAAGGGATGTGGATCAACTGGTCGGTGATTATAGGGACGTTGCTATTCGAACTGATGATCCCCGTTTTCTTAATCGTTCCGGTTACGCGCAATATCGGGGTCTTTGCGGGGTTGGTTTTTCATCTTTTGCTTTCGCTGCATCCCAATTTATACATTCTAAGCTTTTCGGCTGAGTTATATGCTCTCTATATCCTTTTTCTCCCCGGGCAGGTCTTGGTCCGCATCCATGGTATTTTGACGAAAGTATTCAGCTCCTTATCTGTGAAGCGGCTGTTATTATATCTCTTCTCAACCGGGACCCTCCTGGTTGCGGGATACATAATGTATAGTTGGACCATCAGCGAGGCCGAGCTGTTGACTCACTTGAAAGAGAACTTGAATAATGTATTTGTTGTAATGCACGGTGTTTGGATTTTGTGGGGGATCGGGTTGACAGCACTAGCTTATTTTATCTTTCAAAATCATTGGTTGATCCGCTCCGAATCATTCAAACCTGCTTTGAAATTATCCTGGTCTCCCTTGTTGCTTTTTGTTTTGCTTACCTTTTTCAACGGTATAACTCCCTATGCAGGCTTAAAAACATCCACCAACTTTTCAATGTTTTCCAACCTTAAAGTGGAAGGTGAAAATACTAATCATCTATTTATGCCTGCATTAACCCGGTTGTCTGATATTCAAACCAATACCGTAACCTTGCTTGAAACGGATGATCCATATCTTCAAAACTATATAAAACGTAATGAGCGTATCACCTACTTTGAACTAACCCGGTATCTATATAATAACCTCCATAAAGATATTCATGTTTCGTATAGAAAGGATAATCGGGAAAAAACAATCCAAATACCGGAACAACCGCCTGAAAAGTGGCTAACATCCAGTTACCTGGAAAGGAAATTACTTAATTTTAGAGGAGTGCCGGCCAGCGGACCGACTCCCTGTCAGTGGTAATGAGAAGAATTAGATCTCCCGCAGACAGAGGAGTCCGGGATACGGAAACATTCGGGTATGCCCAATCAATTCGGCTATATTTACAACTATCAAACCGGATCGATCGAAAAATATGAGATGGTGATCATGCTGCCGTCGATCAGCTATAAGATTCATTTTTAAAAATCCAAAGGAGAGAAATTAAACTGCATAATAGAATAATATCCCGGTTTAACATGACGTTTGAAGGTATCGTCAATCGTTGGTTGGAATAGATTTTCAAATATTTAAGGAAGATAGTTTTTAGTGGATAGCAGGAAAGTATATAGTGTTATTATCTCCGCACTTTTGATAGTTGCTGTAGCACTGTCAATTAAGCCGGCTGAATATCAGTCCTTCGCTCCCCTTTCTACGGTTGATTCAAACCCGAAAAACACATCTTCCAAGCCGGCCTTTCAACAGCAGATGACCAAAGATAAACCGGCTGAGGTAAAGAGTCAGATTTCTGTCATGCTTGAGTCGTCCAGGACGATACCGACGGTCCACTTTAGTAGAGGAACGACCTGTGAGATACCGGTGCCCGACCTCGGCAAGGATCGTGCGACTCGCACAAGAGAAAAGATGAGGAAGCAATTCAATCCGGAAAAGCAAACCGCCCGACCTGATTCCCTCGTGTATGATTAATCAGGTTGACAGCTTAAAGCTCCTGGTTCTCGTCGTCACTTTCCTTGTCTTGATTTTTACTCATAGAGAGACCAATCCCCGCTCCCAACGCTATTCCCAAGCTAATCCACAAAGCTGAATTACCCGTCAGTACTCCAATTACAGCGCCAATCGCAACACCAAAAGCCGCTCCCAAAACTAAATAATTGTCGTTATTCATATTTCATAACTCCTGTTAACAAATAGCATGAAATGAAACCTACTCATGATTTAAAGAGATAATTATTGTAATATCAGCAAATCGGGTTTAATAACCTAGGATTTATATTAAATGGGGAAATGCCTTTAAAATGTCGATTCAGCGAGTGGCCTATGTGTTTGATTGTATTTTAAATAAGCAAGATCTGACTGATACTATATATTAAGCCCTTCAGACTAAATCCTATTATCCGACTCCTTTAAGCACATCTGCTGCCACAAATACTTAAAAAGCATCTAATAGGTGGAAAATTATACCAAATCAAAATGAGTAACCCAGATCCTGACCGGGATGCAACGAGCTTTGGATTTGATTTAAAGAGGGGAGCGGTCAACGTATAATTTTGGCAGGTGGGCTGGCTTGGATGCAATGCCCATTTCAGGAGATAAAGAGGAATCTAATTACGGTTTATGTGGTAAGCCGAAACGATTGTCGTTTTATCCAGAAATAACTCGCAACGGACAGCAAAATCATCCCACTCATAAGCCAAACCCAAAAAGGGATTACTCTTTCGATGGAGATAGTTGAAGCATCGCCAAGCATCACAAGGCCGGCCCAGTATACGGGAGCGGCAGTACGGCCGTTGGCAGTTGAAAGATAGGTAAGCTTGGCCTGCTGGAGGGCGATGTCTTTGGGTATGCCATCTGCCAGATGTTGGTAAAACAGATCTACAATCTCTGAGCTGGCCTTTTCGTCGATATTCCAAAGAGCAGTAAGTAGACTTTTGCTGCCGGCATAATTAAAGGCGTGAGCCAGTGATATCATACCCTCTCCGGGTTGATGGTGGGGCTTGCCCGTACCGCAAGCCGCAAGTATGGTCAGATTTGAGGAAAGGTTGTGATTGTAAATCTCATAGGCATAAAGGGTATTATCATTTTCAGGGTGCTCATGATTCATATCTTTTGCAAAAAACAACCCCGAAAGTTCAGGTCGCAAATTATTTGCTTCGGCATGCGTACCGATATGGATGATGCGATGGCCCGCGGCAGACGTAGTAAACTGCTTTTCGGTTGATAGTTCTCCGGTAAATGCCCGGCCCCGGAACGACTGACTCAGCTTTTGTATCAAATCAACCGTGAACGGCTGGGGAAGCAAGTTTAAATAGGAATGATCGAGAAAGAGGGAGTCACGGACGGCTTGTTTATACTTCTGTTTTAACCCTTCATCAAATCCGGGCGCAAAAGCGATGAAATTATGCTTATAGTTCTTCATAGTTGCCGGACCCAAGAGTGTCAAGCTGTAGTTGTAGGAGATGGCATAACGGGCCAAGAGACTCTTTTTAGTCAGTTCGGCAAACGAGGTGACCGGTTCTCTCACAAGGGTCTCAAAGCTCAGATTGAATAGTTCCCCATCGGGGATGATAATTACCCTGTTGGTATTAACTTTACTTTCCAACGGTTGCCACAGAACGGTATATAAATCGGACAGCAATGTGCCGGAGGCAGTGGCATCATACGACCGATCATGCAGGCGCGCTATATGCTCATCTACACTGGAGTAAGGCAGTTCAAAAAAATATTTTTTACTACCATCCCACAGCAACGCGTACAGATCGCCGTCGATAAAGAGGTAGCGAATGACCGTAGTATTCTCAGGGACATTCCAATCGACTTGTTGTTTGAATGGGCCGTACCGCAAAGCAAAATAACGGGGATGGTCTGAGCGAAGCGTTTCTAAAAAGTCCCTCCATTCTTCGCCGGCCTGTACAAAGCCGTTGACGTCATTGTTCTGCAGCGTAGTGTTTATCTTTTCTTTTATTTCCTTTTCCCTGTTGTGAGCGCTGTCGGGGATATCAGCGAACTGTACTGCTTTTCGTGCATCGAGCCGGCTTCGGATGCGATTATAGAGGCTTGATTCGTGATAACCGATGGTACGGCCAAGATATGTATAATTGCCTGTTTTTTTGTACAGTTCCAAGGCAATTTTCTTGGCGAAACCGAATAACTCCTGGTTATTGGCTATCTGTATATTTACATCCTCGTCGCTGGAAAGCAACAGTTTTCGCCTGTCAATGATAGCCAGTGCCGTGTCTATCCGCTGTACCAGATCAAGTAAAAATACCGAGTCTCTACTGCTGTTGAGTTGATATTCCGCTTTGGCTTGCAGCAGCATGGCGTCCGGTTTTTTGAACTCAACCTGAATAGAGTCCAACAGGTTATTACGCTTAAAATGTTGCTTATTCAGGATTGCCAAACTCTTTCGGCTACGGTCCCATGCTTCGCGGTAGTTCCCTGATGCATAGTAAACAGCCGCCAGGTTAAGCCGGTGCTTAAACGCCAGTAAGGTGTTTTTTCCCTCGTTTGCCATCACATAATCAAGCGCTTTATTTGCAATATCGAGTGCTTTTTCCTGGTTGCCGTTTTCAGCATAAAAGAGTGCTGCGTTTGCTAAAAACTCTAAATAAAAAGCATCATAGGCTCCGCCGAAGGCTTTTTCGAATAACATCTCGGCCTTTTTAAAATAAGGAGCTGCCTTTTGCGGTTCATTTTGCTCATCAAACAATAAAGCTTTTCCGTAATGGGCATCCCCATACCAGAAGAGATAATCATCCGGCAACTGTTCGATGTGCTTGATACCGGCATTTAGATAAGTAAGAGCCTGATCATAATTCTTCAAAGCCAGTTCAATCTCCCCGAGCAGTATTTGCGCCTTAAATAATTCGGGACTTCCCGCGTCCATGTACTTTCGCTTTTGTGTATAGGAATAGAGCAGCAATTCACGGGTTCTGCTGAAATCACCCAACTCTTTATATACCCCGCCGAGATTTTCAATCGACCGGAACAGGGCTTGCCGCGCTCCACTCCGGTCGGCATCCGATATTCGCCGGCTGTCAATAAACTGCTTGTATTTTTTTACAGCGTCTTGCATGGTGGCGAGCGCTTCGGTGGTGCGGCCGGATATACTATAGAGTGCAGCTTTGTTGTTAAGCACATTGGCAGACCGGTAATACTGATTTTTAGGGTTCGGCTCCATTTCAGCTAGCGTCTGCAATGCTTTATCGTAATACAACAGGGCGCTGTCGGTTTTTGACGAATACCACATCATAGCGCCCATATTGTTGTAACTGATGAAGTAATTAACTTTCGCGGTTTCATCATCCTGTTCAAAATAGTTCAGTGCTTTGCGGTGGTGATTTATTGAGAGAACAACATTACCCATGCGTCGGGCCAGCACGCCCAGATTATTTTCAATCACGCCCCGTTCTTCATTAATATTGCCGGCCATTTTATGCGTGAAGTCCAGGGCCTTTTCATTGGTTTGGTAAGCCTCGGTAAGACGGCCGGCTGAAGCGTAAAATGAAGCCAGTTCCAGATGAGCCTTTCGCAACGCCGGTGCGGCAGCTTGGTCTGCCTCAATAGAACTAATAAAGCTCTGCACACGTTCAACCGCATGATCTGTACCGTTGGTAAGCTGCGCAATACGCCCTACATAGTACGGATAATGCGCCAGTGAATCGGTGTTGCCGGCGGCGTGCAGGATTTTAATTTGTGATTGCAGGGCAGCATCTGCGGCGGTATAGTTTTCTGTGGCGAGCAGGCTGTCGAGCAGCGGAATACCTTGTATCTGCTGGGCATGTGCGGGAGTTACTGATAGAAGTATATATATAAAAAATCCGCCTAAAAGAGGTTGGTAATAAGACCAAATCGATTTCTTATTCATGGTCTTCAATCTCGGCCAACAGCTCTGCGGCACGGTTGTAACGGGAGTTTTTCAGCGCTTGAATAGCAGCCTCCCGATCGTCATTCTTCAAATAGGCCAGCCCCAGATAAAAATAGGCCTTGTCGATAAAAACGCTGGTATCGATTTGTGTACTGGATTGCAAGTACGGCAGCGCTTCGTTGTGTTCACCCTGTGCCAGATGCGCCACGCCCATAAAGTAATTGAGCGTATCACTTTGAAGGTTATCTTCCAGCAGCGGCTGCCATTTACTAATGGCCTCCTCATAATTTTCGCGCTTGTAATCAATCATACCCGTGTAAAACTGGTAGCGGTCGGTGCTGCTCATCGGAGTAATCAGACCGGGATCGGGTTCAAAATAAGCGGCAAACAGTTCTTCCTGCGGACTCTCCTGTAAAGCGATAAGCCATGTGCCCCATCCCGCAACCAGCAGTACCGATGCCGCAATAAGATACTTGACAAGCGGGCGGCTTTTTTGGGGAATGGCATGTGAATCCGCCGGCGAATGGGAGATTGTCCCTTCAATGTCGGTATGATAGGCATCCAGCCTTGACTTCAGCGCAGCAGTTTTCACCCCCTCGATCAGCATCCCATAATCAGTAACGGCCTGCCGCAGTTCAGGGTCATTAGCCATACGTTGTTCGAATTTTGCACGGTCGGCATCGCTCATCTCATTGCGCAGATACCGCTCTATGGTATCCAATTCCTGCCGGGAAATATGTTTCGACTCGAAGTTCAATGCTATTTGTTATTTGATTCTTGTACTAATTTCCTGAGCATTTGCATGCACCGGTACTTCTTATTTCGAACCGAAGCTTCCTGCATATCAAGCTCCCTGGCTAATTCGCGACAGCTTTTTTGCTTAAAGTAAAACTGGTTCAATAAACTTTTACACGGTCCGCCCAGTTTGTTAAAAGCGTCGGTGATTTGTTTTATATTTTCAGTGTTGATCCGGTTATCTTCTTTCTCTTCTTCATTGGAATGAAACGGGACCGTATGAAGCTCGTTTTCCGAAACCGTTTTTTTATGATGGTCAGACCGCAGATAATCGAACCACTTGTATTTGGCAATTTGAAATAGATATCCACTCAAGGCTGTTTCCCCTTGCGGAGTGAACTTTTCTCTGCGAATATTCCTCCAGACTGCGATAAAAGCTTCCTGATAGATATCCTTAGCCTCGCTGACTGAACCACTGTTTTGCAAAATAAAGGTTTTCACCTTCGGAAAGGTTGCTGTATATAACGCCTTCATAACCGACTCATCGTTGGCTTTAAGTGCGGCAACAAGATCTTGTTGTGACAAGTGATCGATATGGCTGGACTCTCCCTTATGCATACTAAATAATAATGAAATACTAACATTATGAGAAATTTGAAGTTAGTCATTAGGAAAGTCTCATCTTTCATGGGTGATGTTCGCTATTACAT
Source organism: uncultured Balneolaceae bacterium (assembly GCA_913057825.1). GTDB lineage: Bacteria > Bacteroidota > Rhodothermia > Balneolales > Balneolaceae > CAJXOW01. Next base: position 10,782 of record CAJXOW010000088.1, read on the forward strand.
CGAATGAACGGGGCAAATGTCATCAAGAATATTTAGGGAAATTTTACAGCCCCTTCCTGTTTATAGCAGAAAGGAGCTGTCCAATTAACTATTATGTTAACGTATCAGAAAGCTTTCACTTTATTCATCCTTCAGTTCGATAATTATTTCCGCCCAACCGCCGGCACTTTCATGAGCAGCCTGAGCTTTAGACACCCCCGGACCGCCACAGACGATAGTCCATCCTGCAATCGGGTAATAAGTCCCGTTTCTAAACCGTAAGTCACCTCGATCCGGGAAGGTTTGTTCCGCATTCCAGCTAAACGTTCTGCGCAGCCCGCGTGTTCGGGAATAATCAAAAATACGAACGGTATAATGTTCAGCTTGCTCGTGGGCTGCAAAAACCGCGGCAGAGAATATGAAAAAATCACCTCTTCCTCTACAGCCCTCGCTCTCCCACGTCACCACTTCGAGCTCCCGGTGAAAAATCAGTAGATTATCATCGTTTTTAATTGTCACACTGCCATCGGTTTCATCCAGCAATACCCAGTTCTCTTTATCTTTCGACTTAAAGTATATACGGGCCGTGAAGTTTTCGGTAGCCTCCTCCACGTCCTCGTCCAGCGCTTCGTAGGTAATGTTGTCGCTGTTGTAGGTGGTAACCGTATTTTGGCTGCCCTGGAGTTTACCATAAGCGCCGCCGGTGGTCCAAATCACTTTATAGTCGAACACATCACTGGTCCCGATGTCACTGAAACCGTCCACACGTTCAATCTTGAGTTTCACGTTGTTGCCCCCCTCCATCGTAATACCATCAGGTCTGATTTCGTAGCGGAACGGCTGAACATTAATCCGGGCCGTATCGGTATTTACCTTTTTAATTGTATTACCCTGTTTGATGGATACCGTGACGTAGATCTCGTCTATATTTTCACCCTCGCCTAACTGGTCAGACTGCATCTCGCTTGTATAGGTCACCTTGGCTAGACTGCTAGTAAAAGAAGTGCCGGTGTGGCCATTTTCGTCGCTCAGCGTTCCGTACTTTCCGCTGGTGGACCACTCATACTGGAAAACCGCCCTCTCACTTACTTGGGTTTTGGTTTTGACTTCCAGCTCTTTCGGATCAAACGGAATGGCAACTTGTTCTTTGGGGATAAGCGTCACGTCGCCGCTTTTGGCTTTAGCGGTCCATTCTTCCAGCGGATAGGAAACATCGATATGATGCAGAAGGCGTCCGTAGTCAATGGTTTTTAGGCCGACATCAAACGCACCTACAATCTTCGCAAATTTGCCGATAGTTTTGTCAATGACTTCCTTGTTTTGCACATATTTATCCGGACTGGCTTTCCCAAAAAACTCGAATAAATTAATAAGCAGGTCTTTCATGCCCGAACCGGCAGCATTCACAGTGAATGCATTCATATAATCTGACATAGCTTCGGTAAACTTACCTTCTTTAATTTTTTCAAACGCAGCCGGAGTTGATGCGAGTGCAGGTTCGACAATTTTTACCAGATCTTTTATCGATTGCTCAGAAAGATTAGCTTTTTTGAGTAATCCTTCATGTCCCTTCAGGTCCAGGAACAACGGCAGTAAAAAGTCGATCGTGAACGTTGTAACCATAAGTTCAATAAATTTTTCTTCCTCGGCAGAGGACATCGGGTCAAAATCACGGTTAATGCCTCCAACGCCCGGTCCTACTACCCGTACTTTATATGTGGCCTCGCTTTCATTTTCCGCTAGAGGAAGCTGAATGGGATCGGTAGTCGTTGCCGCAAAATCTGCGGCCTTGCCGGATGCCCAGTCGGCAAACACGCCCAAAAACTCACGGATGGCACCTGTGGGTGAAATTTCGGTGTCTTTATCAGCTGCAGTAGTCCGGCTAATCTCAGATTTCAGGACTGTTTCATTGCCATCTTCATCTTTGAAAGCTGTTTTATAGATAAAGGTGTGCGCCCGGCGGCGATAGCTGTTGGTGATGGTAAAATGCTCAAAATCCAAATCAGCCAGTTGCAGTCCGCTGCGGATGTCGTTGCCGTTCACATAGAGCTGGGTGGTGGGAATTTCGATCGTTTCCCGCTGTTGCAGTTCATCCACTTTCGCTTTCAGCATCTGGGCATAGCCCCCCTCCTGGAACATGCGTGGATTGGTTACAAACAATTGCTGTACCTTTCCAACAAACTCATCAAATCCCGGGATTGAGCGCACCTCAGCGATGAACTTCTGACGGATTTCGGTGGGCTGCATAATGGTCCCCAATCCGATATAAAACAGCACCTCCGTAGTGGTTTCGATAGTTATTTCCGGCTGTTCTTCATTCACAAAACCGGCCATCAGCAGGTTATCCTGGGCGTCAAACAAATATGCTATTTGTATGGTGCCCTCATTGAAAGCCATCTTCGCCTGTCCGTTGGCGGTTACCTGACTTTCTGCTGAAAGTGACATGACGGTCGTATTCGACAAATCGATGTCTGAACCT
>CAJXOW010000089.1 GCA_913057825.1 uncultured Balneolaceae bacterium
ACCTGAATCTCTTTTCTGCCCATAATGAATCGGTAGAGCAGATCGGCATACCTTGGTATAACCTGATTGGAAATCATGATATTAATTTTGATGCCGACAGTGACCGGTATTCGGATGAAACCTATGAAGCGACGTACGGTCCGCCGACCTATTCCTTTAATCAGGGAGAAGCCCATTTTATTATATTGGATGATGTTATCTATCCGAACAACGAAGGAGTAAGAAATTATATCGGCGGGTTTTCGGATCGTCAGCTGACGTTCATACGCAACGATCTTAAGCATGTTTCAACAGATAAGCTGATTGTACTGGCATTTCATATTCCCCTTTCCCTGGAGGAGGGATATTTTCGGCCAGAGGATCGTAAGGAGCTGCTTAAAATACTGGATGATTATCCCAATACCCTTTCGCTTTCGGCCCACCGACATCAACAGGAGATCCATTACCTGGATACGCTCAGCGAAGGACAAATGAAAAATGCGAAACATTCGCATAAAGCTGGCCATTCTCACTCACACTCTCATTCCAATTCTAACAAGAATGCGGGCAAGTCCAAGTTTAAACAGTTTGACAAGCATCCGCATTTCGTAGTGGGCACATCTGGAGGTGACTGGTGGAAAGGGCAGCCGGATGACCGGGGCATACCGCGATCTCTGATGCGGGATGGGACCCCAAATGGTTATGCCATGCTGAATATTGACGGAAACGACTACACGCTGGATTACAAAGCGGCAAACTATCCATCAGATTACCGGATGAGTATCTGGGGGCCCATGCATGTCCAGCCGGAGCATTACAACTGGTCCACCGGGAACCTGTATGTAAATTATTTTCTTGGATCCAGTCGTACGGATATAGCGTACAGGATTGAGGGAACGGATCAGGACTGGAAAGAAATGAACAAAGTACGAGAACGTGATCCATACGTAATGTCACTGCAACAGAAATGGAATATTTACGGACAAGACATCAATGGACGTCGTCCGTCCAACCCGATTCGTTCTCCTCACTTGTGGAAGGCGGATCTGCCTGATACGATTTCGCCTCATAAACAAAACATCGAAATTAGGGTGAAGGACCAATTCGGCCGTACTTTCCGGGATGAGTTTGACTCTTTTCGTCCCAATCCGCCAAATGTTCAGGTTTCATCCGGCAATCAGGAGATCACCATAAGTTGGGACAACTCGGCGGAGAATTATTTGGCGCCTTATCGATGGAACTATATCACCCAGCCGTTCGAAGGGTATAAAGTGTATAAAAGTACGGAGAGTGCAGAGGGACCTTGGACTCTGGTTCACATCGAAGATCTACCTGGAAATGCATATGGACCCAACGCGGGGATTGACTATACCTTTACAGATGACGATCTGGTCAATCATGTTAAATATCATTATGCCGTTACCAGCTTTACCAAACCAGATACCATGCTCGGCCTTTCGTCTATAGAATCGGAAAAGCAGGCCGCGGTGCAAACCGTACGTCCCGGGAGCAGCCCCCGTCCCGAAGTAGGAGACGTAGCAGTGGTCCCCAATCCCTACCGAAATGATATTAACTACAATGAGATGACTCCGCCGGGAGATCAATGGACTGAAGGGGGCAGTGGCAAGGTTCGATTTACAAATCTTCCCAAAAACAGTACGATCAAGATTTACACCCTTGCAGGAAATTTAGTAAAGAGATTAGCGCATCACGATCAAGAAAATGGATATAAGAACTGGAATCTGAAAAATCGTTCCAATAAGTCTATATCCAGCGGCATTTATTTATTTACCGTTAAAAACCAGGAAACCGGGAGTGTTCAAACTGGAAAATTTGTAGTCATTAAATAGTCATTATCATGTTTTCAGTTAGCCGTAAAGCCCTTAGAAGCTGCTTAATTTTTCTGTTTTTAACGATTGTGGCCCTGGTGGTGTTCCCGGATCGTGCCCGATCCGGGGATAAGCCGAATATAGTGATACTTTTTGCCGATGATCTCGGGTATGGTGATATTGGTCCCTTCGGTCATCCAACTATAGCAACCCCCCATCTGGATCGCATGGCGGAAGAAGGGATGAAACTTACCGAGTTTTACGCGGCAGCACCCGTTTGTACTCCAAGCAGGGCGGGCCTGTTGACGGGTCGGCTTCCTGTTCGCAGTGGTATGGCCAGTGACGAGCGACGGGTATTATTTCCGAATTCACCGGGCGGTTTACCCGATCGCGAAGTAACGATCGCAGAAGCGCTTAAGCAGCAAGGATATTCTACGGCGGCCATTGGCAAATGGCACCTGGGCCATTTACCTGAATATCTCCCAACAGAACATGGGTTCGATTATTATTACGGAATCCCTTACTCAAATGATATGAAGAATAAGCGAAGCGGCGGACCGGCTCTACCGCTTATACGAAATAAGACTATCATAGAGCAACCGGTTAATCAAAATACCATCACCCGACGTTATACCAGGGAGGCACTGAATTTTATTGACCGGAGTAAAGATAGTCCATTCTTCCTTTATCTACCCTACACATTTCCCCATGTTCCGCTTAACGCTTCAGAAGCGTTCCGGGATACCAGTGCACGGGGGTTGTATGGAGATGTTGTGGAGGAGATTGACTGGAGTGTAGGAAAGATTTTATCCTATTTGCGCAATAATGGCCTTGCCGAAAATACACTGGTGGTTTTTACCAGTGATAATGGTCCCTGGCTAATAATGAATGAGCGGGGTGGCAGTGCCGGCCTGCTTCGAGGTGGGAAAGGATCTACCTGGGAAGGGGGTATGCGTGAGCCGACTCTCGCTTGGTGGCCGGGAACTATTGAGGCGGGAACCGTGAGTGATGCTGTAGGAAGTACAATGGACTTATTTACTACGGCTTTGCATCTGTCTGGTGCGGAAATACCTAAAGACCGCATTATCGATGGAATTAATCTGATGCCGATATTTCGAAATCCCCGGGCAGAAGGACGGGACCATTTATTTTACTATCGAGGAGAACAAATTTATGCGGTTCGTATGGGACCGTGGAAAGTTCACTTTACTACGCAGGCAGGATATCGGGATAGCCCGCATGAACAGGAGCCTCCTTTGTTATATCATTTGAGACACGATCCGAGAGAGAAATTCAACAAAGCAAAAAAACACCCTGAAATTATTCAGAAAGCTCGGCATTTAGTAAAAGAGCATCGCAACAAGCTTCAACCGGTTGAAGATCAGCTGGATGGAGTTTTTGAAGAGGGGCCACGGCTTCCCCTGGAAAAAGCTCTTGAAGATAAATAGATAGGAAAGATTTAATGTAAATCTCCTGTTTTAATAATCAGAGCCTAATCGTACTTATCTATCTCAGGGATGTGCTTTTGAACGGATTCATGCATATGGGGTTTGATCGAATCCGGTATATAGGGATTGTTACGAAGCGAGTAATGGTAAACGTCGTTCCATCGTTGTTGTATTCGCCCGTCAACCTCAAAATTACCTAATACTCTCTTACTGAATTCTAAACCGGGTCCATATGCATAGTAGCCGAGAAACCGCTCATTGAATTTTAAAAGATATCGCCCCATTCTCTTTTTACTGAATTCCCCCGGGAAATAGGGAGCTATATCCGTAACCAATGTCTTTAATTCATCAACCTTTTTCATGGCGAGCAATGTTTGTATATACCGTCCCAGGAACTCCTCCTTATGTGGATAGCGGTATGCTAAACAGCGGTTAGCACACAGGGCATATGCCCCATATTGCCTGTTGATTCTATTAGGCCATGGCCGGGGACCGTAATTTTTTTGAGCCTCGTAATGAATAAAACCGATGGTGTCTTGGATAACATTAAACTTCACATGGGGATTCGACTTTTTATATTGACGATCGCGGTACTCGGGATTTTTGACGGCTTGTTCCGCGGCTTTCAAGGAAAATTTACCAACCCAGTAAAAGAGTCGTTCGTCCAAAGAATCCGTTTTTAAAAATTGAAGCGTTAAATCAAAACCAGGCTGATACTTCTCTTTTCGGTCGAGATAATTCAGGGTATCCAGGTTTACAGTTTGGGCTTTTATTCTGTCTGGAATTGCACAATGACATTGATCAGGAAGGGAATCCTGGGGTGCCAAAAAAGCAAGGACTGTAAACAGGAATAGCATAATTTTATTTTAATGGAATGAAGTGAGGTTGATTTTTATAGTAAATTCAAAATACCGTAGATTCAGCTATAAAATAAGATAAATGGACATCAATAATGCAATAACACCGTAATAGTTTCAAAATAACCAGAATTGAAATGGTAAAAATTTATATAGTAAAAATTTATGATTTATATATTCGAAAATATTCAATATAATTAAACTGCACAGTAAGTTAATTAGATAACAGAATAAAAGGGGTGGGTAATCGTAAATGCGAGGGGGCAGGTCGTAAATAATTCATGAAAATTCCCCCTTTTCAGTATTAAAATTTGACTTTACAGCTATTAATTAATACCTATTTAATTAGTAGCTAAAAGGTTTTAACATACAGCTATTAAAAATGCCAATTTAGTTAGCTAAAAGGATTTAATAGATAAATTATCCGTTGTTGAAAAGTCATTCTCCAATTAATTCGTCAACTAAAAACAAAATCAAGAACAAGATGAATAACACGTTACGGAAATTTATTCTAACACTTGGTGCCGTGTTGCTGGTATCGTTTGCTGCGAGGGACGTGTTGGCACAATTGCCATCTGGTATAGGGGGGCCCTATACGGTCGATTCCGCAACCGTTGCGTTACTGCATTTTGATGGTGCTGATTCTGCCAAGGTCATGTCAGCAAGCAGCATTCCTACCATTGATACTGCTCAAGTTTGGCAAGAAAGAGCCGGAACGGTGTATTTTCCCGATAATAAGAGTCCTCTGCCCGGTTTCGGCGGCTCCGTGTTTTTAGCCCAGAATGACCATGATGTCAATAATAATATTTACAACTTTCTTCTTGTAGAAAACAAGAACGATGTGTTTGACTTGCCAAATAGTTTTACCCTCGAAACCTGGTTCAATGTGGCTGATTCCGGTCAAGCCGAACGGCGAATGAAGCTTTTGTTCAAGCCGGGTGACGATCCTGTAATGGATGTCCATATTTTTTACCTGAATAACTTTGCCACGGATATTTTTGAAGAGAGCGGCAGTATGTATGCAAAGTCGGCATTCAACACTATTGATCATGGCCGATTTATGCCGTATGGTGGAAATCCGCTGGAAATGTCGAATTTTGGTGGAAAGCGGGGAGAATGGTTTCATTACAGTACGGTTAAAGATGATGAAGATTCAACCTTTACAACAGCAGTATACCGAGTTGATGGGACCCTGGTGGTCTCCTATCAAATGGATTGGAAAGGAGAGGACTATGGCCTCATAGCTGATACGGCGAATAGCGGTCCTCTTTCTCATATGTATGTGGGAATTAACCCCCGGTGGAATGTGGGTAATAATAATTGGCCTCCTCCAACGTGGGGTGGAGCAGCGGAAACGCAATTCTATGGTAACTTTGACGAAATTCGCGTATCGAATGTAGCCAGGGAACTGGTGGTACCCATATTCAGCAAAGGTTCGCCCAATATGTGGGATAAGGGACTTTCTTCTCCCCAAGCTGATAGTCAATCGTTCGCTTTGAATGTAAACTGGAACGATATCCATCAAGACAGTACCCATTTAACTTTCCATTACAATTGGGGGGAAGGATGGAACTCCAAGCAAATGAACCATGTAGATACGACTCGTTATAAGGTAACTACACCCAATGGACCCGGTGGAACTACTTATCAGTATTATGTTACGGCCCATGCCGAGGGAGAAGAGAAAGGCAGATATCCGTATAAAGATGAGATAGCTGAATTTGATATTCAATTCCTTCCGGGTACGACCTTGAAGCTCAGTTTTGAGGAAGGCGATGATAATGTTGCTCCGGTGGATAGTTCCCGGTTCAACTATGTTGTCGATATAATTGGAGATACGACGTATAACGGCGAGCAGATCGACGGAACCTTCTCCTACGAATTAGGTCCAAACAGTGACCTGGCTGCCATGGACGCCCCGGCGACCTCCTCATTTTCAGTCACGGCAAGCATGTGGTTCAAGGCTACCTCCATGCCTTCCAACACGGCACGTCTTCTTGCACATGAGAACCCGGATGATTCCACCGTCGTAAATTATGAGATTTTCTTCCGGGACAGCTCACTGCATGCAAGAGGAACCGGAGCTGGAGAAGTTGAGCTTGATGATTACAATATAACCACGGGCGAATGGTATCGAGTGACCTATATGATCAGTGAGTCGGCTCATTCCCTGCAACTCTGGGATCAAAGCGGCAACTTGATCACGCATGATGTAGAGGAAGTAAACGGACGACCTGCAAAGGATCAGGATGGTACCCTTTACATCGGTCAAGGCAACTTTAATCCGGATAGTGCATTCAGCGGACTTGTCGATAAAATTGAAATCGTCAATTATCCGGCAGAAACCGGTCCGTTTATTGCGCAGAATGTGACGCAATATATCAGTATTCCGGATACGGTTGAAGAGTATCCGATCAATGTGCATATCCCGCATGCCGGTGAGGGAACGGTTGATGCCCGGTTGCATTACAAGGGGCAGTTTGGTTGGACGTTCCTGGAGATGAGCAAAGAAGAAGGAAGTGCCTGGTATTCAAAGGCGATAACAAAGCAGGCTGCCAAGACTTCCGTACCGTACTTTGTAACGGTAGAAGAAGGACCGTACAGTGCTACGCTTCCAATGGGAGCTGCGGAAAGTGATACTACCGACAATTATGACTTCGCCGTTTATGGCCTGCATAACAAAGTACTAGATGTGGACTTTGAGGATTTTGTCCAGGATACGAATGTTACCATTCCCAAGGATAAATCCTCGTACAGTCAATTTGTCGAGACGAGTGTTCACGGAGTGAGTATGAATAACTTGCCTATAAAATCCTCCGATGCAGCTGAAGGAAACTACTCCTTCAAATTCACTCGCGAGGATACCAGTTATGTAGCGTTCGATTCTGATTTTCTCTCGACGGATGAAGTTACCATGACTTTCTGGTTCAAACCTACAAGCTTCGATCCGGAACATGGCGGCGGCTATCCTTACTACCGTACGATTCAGATGGTTACCAAGAACACCGGTGACTACTATATGTCGGATGCTGCATATAATGTGGGTATTCAGAACGAGCGCTACAGTGGTCAGCCGCGTACAATCGTGGGTAGAGCGATGACCGAAAGCAGCGACACGCGAGCCATTCATGACGGGTTGGATATGGATTCCACCGTCATGGCAGGCAACTGGTATCAGGTGCACTTTGAATACAGCATTGATGATACCGCATTTACCAAATTAATGGATGCTTCCGGCAATGTTATAGAAGAAGTTGGTATGGAAACCTCTGATTACGGAACCATGGTTAAGAACAATTTACCTCTGACTGTTGGAGCGCACTGGACCGGGTCCGGACAGGAAACATGGCGACCCAACTTCTACAGCGGTCATATAGATGATGTTCAGATCTATAATTATGCGGCAACTGCCAAACCTCCGCAAGTCAGCGATGTCACCGACCATGACTCCATCAATGTAGCCGGTGATCCGCAAACCGTAAGTGCTGCGGTCGAGCGCAACGGCGACGAAGACGTCTATCTCGTGTGGAGAGTACAATCCTCCGGCGGAACAACCGCGTGGGACTCCACCATGATGGAAGTTGATTTCACCGGTACCAACTACAGTGCCGAACTCCCGATGCAGGATGCCGGTAAGGCTATCGAGTACTTCGCAGCTACCCGCAATGACTTCGGTGTGACGTCATCCTCCGACACAGAGCGGGCGACATTCCATCGAGCTCGAGCAGGAGAAAGACTGGTACTCGACTTTGAAAGCGGTGAAGGTTCGGTGGTAGACAGTTCCCCGATGAACTGGACGGTTAAGCGCGCCGGCAAGTTGGCCAGTTCGCCGTTCTACACCAGGGATGCAGTAGAAGGTAAGTACGCACTGCAATTCCAGGCGGAAGACTCCACCTATCTGAAGATCGATGCACCTTATCCGTTCCTGAACCACGAAAGCTTCCAGCTTGACCTGTGGTTCAAATCGCACCGGGAAGCGAACACAAACGTTCGCCTGCTCGGCAAGCCGGGTACGGATGCCGACGGTCTTTCCTGGTGGCAGCAGAACTTTGAGCTGAAAGGTATCGGCGGCGGCAGTTGGACGGCCGGCGGCTATATCAACGATACCACGATTACCGACTTCGGTAACCGCTTCATCGTCAACCACATCGATGATTCGACCGCGTTTGGCAGCGAACAGGTGAAAGCCCAGCTCGAGGACAGCACGTGGTACCACTTCCGTTATCTGCAGGACGTGGGACAAGACAGCGTTCACGCTGCGATTACCACGGCGGACGGACAAACGGTGGCTGTCACGTCGATGAAGCTCATGGGGGATATGAACATTGCCCCTGTGATGACGAGCGGGCCGTTCACGATCGGTCATGCCGGACCTGAAGGTGAGCCTTATTTTGACGGCGTTATTGACCACGTCCGCATCACGACCGATATCCCGGGTACGATCACGGATGTACCCAGCGGCAAGGGGAATGATCTGCCGGACAAATTCAGTCTGAAAGACAACTACCCGAACCCGTTCAACCCGACCACGACGATTGAATATGCACTGCCGAAGAGCACAGACGTGACTCTGAAAGTGTATAACCTGTTGGGTCGAGAAGTTGCCACGCTTGTCAACAGCAAGCAGCAAGCCGGACGTCATCAAGTGAAGTTCGACGCCGGAAGTCTGGCAAGCGGTGTGTACTTCTACCGCATCACGACACCTGAATTCAACAAGGTGCGCAAGATGATGCTCATCAAGTAACATCGAGCAGCATCCTAACTAAGAGCTATTAAAAAAGCTCCTCCTGCCGAGAGGCGGGAGGAGCTTTTTTTATTTGACTCACTTTGAAGAACTGATATTTTTAAAAGAGAAAATATTCTTGATGATTATCAGACTTGTGGCTTAGAAGGATTACATCTATCTTAACTTTCGTGAAAAAGCCACTAGGGCTTCTTTTTCTATCTTTGACACTCTAATTTAGCTCTTAAATTAAATTGACATGAGATAACTGGGTGGAAAAAATATAATAAGGGGCCGTTGTTTTCTGCGGATCTTGGCTATTGTAGAAATGGATGATATTTTTTCTTTTTATATGCATACGAGGTTTAATAATTGATTTTCCATTGCCTTATTCAATAAGTGAAGATTTACTCTGGAGGCGAATTTGCGATCCAAAACATGCCTGCAAATACAAAAATTAGATGTTGAATTCAACATGCAATCTTATAAATCAATAATTGTCCATTAATAAAAATTCTCTCTCTGTAGCGCTTATATGCTTGACTTTACAGCTATTTATTCATACCTATGTGGATAAGTAGACCAAAGCTTTTTATATAAACTGTTACAGTTTTACTTAAAAATCATTCTCCAATTAATTCGTCAACCTAAAACAAAAATGAGGAACAAGATGAATAACACGTTACGGAAGTTTCTTTTAACAATTGGTGCCGTGTTGATGGTATCATTTGGTGCGAGGGACGTGTTGGCCCAGTTGCCATCTGGAATAGGTGGCCCCTATACGGTCGACACCGCTACTGTTGCACTAATGCACTTTGATGGGGCCGATTCGATCGATGTCCTTTCGGCAAGCGACATTCCGACGCCTGACACCTTACAGGTTTGGGATGAAGCTTTTCGAGAAGAAGGTGAACCACGAGCCGTTACCTTTCCTGATGGAGGACCTCTGGCAGGATTCGGCAGTTCGCTGCATTTGCGGCAAACGGACGATCACCTCAATAATAACATTTATAACTTTATACGAGTCCAGAACACAAACGATGTTTTCAGCCTTCCCAATGACATAACTATCGAGGGTTGGTTTTATGTGGAAGACGCCGGTCAGCAGGAACGTCGGTATAAGTTTGTCTGGAAACCCGGTGATCCTTTCTACCAAAATAACTATGCTACCGATGTCTGGGAAACGGGTGGTAGAATGTATACCAAATCCGCTTTCTACACCGTGAATAACGGGTGGATTGATAATTCGAATCCGCCGAATGACGAAGATTTCGGTACGGTTGGTAGTGACCGAGGAAAGTGGTTCCATTACTCGTATGTACGAGACCATTCCGACTCTACTCTGACAACGGCAGTTTATGATGCAAATGGTACTTTGCGCAGCTCTTATCAAATAAGCTGGGCGGGTGACGATGATGCTTCTGTTGCTGATACGGCAAGTACCGGTGAAGTTTCCGACTTGTATGTTGGTATCAACCCGAAGTGGAATGTGACTACCACTATTAATGAGCCTCCATCTACATGGGGCGGTGCTGCCGACCAGCAGTTCTATGGCGGCATGGACGAAATTCGCGTTTCGAATGTTGCACGAGAACTCATTGTTCCTTTCTTTGCAAAAGGTTCCCCGAATCAGTGGGATAAAGACCTGGCTTCCCCGCAACCGGATAGTCAGACGTTTGCCCTTGATGTTCGGTGGAATGATATCCATCCCGACAGCACCTCCCTGACGTTCCATTACAATTGGGGAGAAGGATGGAATACGAAGCCAATGACCGCGGTTGACACTATGGAAAATCGATATGGTGTTACGACCGCTAATGGTCCGGGTGGATCAACTTACCGCTATTATGTAACCGCCCACGCAAATGGCGAGGTTAAGGGGCGTTTCCCTTATGCTAATGAAACTTCTGAATTCGATATTCAGTTCCTCCCGGGTACGACCTTGAAGCTCAGCTTTGAGGAGGGCGACGATGATATTGCGCCGATTGACAGTTCCCGTTTCAACTATGTTGTCGATATAATTGGAGATACGACGTATAACGGCGAGCAGATCGACGGAACCTGGTCTTATGAATTAGGACCGAACAGTGATCTGGTTGCCATGAACGCACCGGCGACCTCATCCTTCGATGTCACAGCCCGGCTGTGGTTCAAGGCTACTTCGATGCCTTCCAACCATGCCCGACTGCTGGCTCACGAAAATCCGGATGATTCCTCCAGCGTGAACTATTCCCTCTATTTCATGGATGGTTCACTGCACGCGAAAGGAACGGGTGCCGGCGATGTCGAGCTCAGTGATCATCAAATCCAGACGGGCGAATGGTACCGGGCAGTCTATATGATCAGCGAATCCGCCCATTCCCTGCAACTCTGGGATCAAAGCGGAAATATGGTTGCCTATGATGTGGAAGAGATCAACGGTATGCCTGCCAAAGATCAGGATGGCCATCTCTACATCGGACAAGGGAACTTCATGCCGGACAGTGCATTCAGCGGTCTTGTAGATAAAGTTGAGATCATCAACTATCCTGCAGAAACCGGTCCGTTTATTGCACAGAATGTCTCCCAATATGTCAGTATTCCGGACAGTGTCCAGGAATACCCGATCAATGTCCATATTCCGCATGCCGGTGAAGGAGAAGTGAATGCCCAGCTGCACTACAAAGGTCAGTTTGGCTGGACCTTCCTCGAAATGGACAAGCAGCAAGGAAGTGCCTGGTACAGCAAGCCGATCACGAAGCAGGAAGGCAAGACTTCCGTACCGTACTTTGTGACGGTAGAAGAAGGACCGTACAGTGCTACGCTTCCTGTCGGGGCTACGGCCAGCGATACCTCCGAAAATTATCACTTCGGAGTTTATGACCGGTATACGAAGGTTCTTGATGTGGATTTTGAAGACTACGTACAGGACACCTCGGCCGTATTGCCGGTGGACCAATCGTCCTATAGCGAGTTCAACGAACCGCATGTGCGATCTGCCGGTCCGAACAAGAAGCCGATTAAATCCACCGATGCCGCTCAAGGCCAGTATTCCTTCCGCTTCTCGCGTCAGGATACCAGTGCGCTTGAATTCAATTCCGACTTCCTGGCTACAGATGAAATCACAATCTCGATGTGGATGAAGATCAGCCAGTTTGATCCGGAGTTTAACCAGCAGGGTAGTTTCCATCGCTGGGCTAACACGGTAGTACTGAGTAAGTGGACCAAGTACAGTGGTTGGAATGTCTTCAACGACTATGATATCCAGCTCCGTAATGCCAAGCATCATCCGGATGGAGTACCCAAAACGTTGTGGCCTGGATCCAACCTCGAGAATGATCCGAATGACGGTGGTGACCAGAATAACTTCAACATTACCAATGATTCTACGCTGGCTACCGGAAAGTGGTATCGAGTCCACTACGAATATAGCCTCGGTGATACGGCATTTGTTAACCTTTATGATGCGAATGGCGATCTGATTGAGGCAAACGGTATGGACATTTCGGATAATTCTCCACAGGTGAAAAGTAACACGGCTCTGTCCATCGGTAATCCCAACCTGGACGCCGGTTGCTCTAACTGTACGTACTTCGCAGGCTGGATCGACGACGTAGAGATTTACAACTACGCCGCCACAACGAAGCCGCCGCAAGTTACTGAAGTTACCGACCATGACTCCATCAGTGTTGCCGGTGATCCGCAAACCGTGAATGCTACGGTCGAGCGCAACGGCGACGAAGATGTCTATCTGGTGTGGAGAGTACAATCCTCCGGCGGAACAACCGCGTGGGACTCCACCATGATGGAAGTTGACTTCACCGGTACCAACTACAGTGCCGAACTCCCGATGCAAGATCCGGGTAAAGCTATCGAGTACTTTGTAGCTACCCGCAATGACTTCGGTGTGACTTCCAGCTCTGACTCAGAGCGGGCAACGTTCCACACCGGTCAACCGGGTGAGAAGTTGGTACTCGATTTTGAAAGCGGTGAAGGTTCGGTGGTAGACAGTTCCCCGATGAACTGGACGGTTAAGCGCGCCGGCAAGTTGGCCAG
>CAJXOW010000090.1 GCA_913057825.1 uncultured Balneolaceae bacterium
CAGAATCGGGAACCTATCTCGGAGTGCAGGAGGAGACGAATGAAAATTACAATTCACTGGCGAATATCGGATTTGTCTATAAATTCCCGACGCGCCGGGGAAGTTTCGTTTTTGGTGGGGGATACACCCAAACAAACGATTATGATCGAGCCGTCGAAGTAGGCGGTTACAATGAAAGCACTACGATTACCGATATGTTCAACCAGAGTGGATTTTACGGCGATGCTGCCTTTAATGCGTTTGCCATCGATTCTATTGGCGACCGGACCCAGTCTGTTTTCCGATTCGGCGGTTATCGCGGGATTCAACAAGACGTACAGATCCTGGAAAGCGGTCAAATGGGAGAGGTCACCGGATTTTTAGCAACAGAATATCAGAAAAATCTGTTTTTTGGTATATCTTTAAATGTGCCCCTGGCTTCATACACTTATGAGCGAACCTTTATCGAGAGAGATTCACGCAACCGGTATACGGCCGACGGGCCCACTTATTCTATCGACGAGATGGTGAACCGCGATGTAATTGAGGCTGATGTTTCCGGTTTTCGCGCACGGGTTGGCATGATTTACAAAATACCGGATTACTTGAACATCGGGGTCAACTACCAGTTCCGAAGTGTCTTAACCGTCAATGAGGATTATCGGACGTTTATTGAAACCACCTTTAAAACCGGACCTCCATTCAATTACAGCGACGATTTCACGGGTGAAGTGAGCTATAAAGTGGAATCACCGGCTCGACTCTCCGCCGGCGTCGCCATCGTACAAATTCCGAAACTCACCATCACGGCATCGGGCGAATGGGTTAATTATGGCAATATGAAAATGAAATGGGCCGATAACGACGCCGATTTCGGCAGTACTTATTTCCAGCTGGAAAACGATTATATCGAGGATGCGTATAAAAGTGTCATAAACCTGGAGGGAGGGTTGAGCTACCAGGTGACTCCGGCTGTTCGGCCATATATCGGCTATGCTTATTACCCGGACCCATTAAAGAATTCCGACGCCGATCGCAGTTTTCTGAGTGGAGGAGTGACCTTGGGACAGAAGAAGGAGTTGAACGTAAATATCGGAGTTCAATACGCGATGTGGGAAGATCAACGCGTCCTCTATGAATATGAAAGCTCGCCCAACAACTTTGTAACCGAGGCTGCAACAGAGGACGTCGGTCGGCTCCAGGTTATCATTGGATTGAGTTATCGTTTTTAAAAAATAAATCAGGGGTATACCGGAGCAGCTGCAAGTTGAAAGGCGGGCGGCGGTTTCGAAGCATAATAATTTTCGGTAAAAAAGCAATGATAACTCAAATTATGCGAATATGATGCCAAACAATTGTTATCGATCACAAACGAGAAAAGTATACGAGCAAGAAACCGCCGCCCGCCTTTCAACTTGCAGCTGCTTCCGGCGTTTGAGATGGAATAGGCAATTACGCAGGTATATATTGGTTATCGGAGTAGGAGTATGGGACGGGTAACGGGAGCCTGTTCTTTTGTCTTTATACGATAATAATACATTCCATTCGCAAGAAGGGAGGGAGGTCTCCAGCGGTAGAAATGCGTGCCGCGGTGGAGTTGCTGATTTTTAATTATGCTTGTGATGAGTTGTCCTGCCATGTTGTAAATTCCCAAAGATACCGGTCTTGATTTTCTTAGTCGAAGATTGAACGTGGCATAATCGTGAACGGGATTGGGTTTTTGCTTTACCTTCAATATGTCGGGATGTCTTGTTTGGTCGGGTTGTTCGGGAATAGGGGTCTCAGCATTTTGATGAAGTTCCGTGTAAACCAGGTAATGATCAGATAGCGTATCGATGGGTAAGGAATCCGGTGACCACGTGAACGGGGCCACTCTCTGCAAGGTTTTTGGGTAATGAGCCGAAAAGAGTTCATCGCTGAGTATAATATGATCGATTGCGGCATTATGGGAGATTGTGGTTGAAAGCTGCTTGTCAGATAACGATGCTGTTACGATCCGGTATTGGTTTCGGTCTGTACGAAACAAATAATAAGGGGAAACCTGGTTTTGATAGATGGAACGGTCGATGTCGTCATTGAAATCCCCCAGCGTGATTACGGGGGAAGACGGGTGGTTTTGTCCGAGATATCTGTACAACTGGTCGGCTGCCCGCATTCGTTTCTGGTAAGAATGGTATCGATCCGGGATATCCGCTTTTGCGTGGATATTCAGGGCGGTGTATCGTTTAAATTTATGAGAGGCCAATTTGACTCTAAAAGTGAAAATAAAGGGATTGCGGTAAGCCCAATTTTTTTCTTGGTCGGGAGACATTGGTAAGGGTATGGTCGAAAGCGAGTCAATTTTGACCGTGTTATAAAGATAAGCCAGTCGGAGCCGATAGGGGATATAGGAAGCCGCAAACCCCCGGTATTCGGACTTGAGATAGCTTAGCAGTTTATTCAGCGTTGTATCGCTGGAAACCTCCTGCAGCGCGTATAGGTCGGCATCCACAGATTCCAGTTTCCGGGCTATTTGGCGAATACGCAAAGTGTCGGTCGATTGTAAACGATTCACATTCCAGGTGGCGATTTTCAGTGCGAAGGCGGAATCATCCTGCACCATAACACTATCCCCGTCAGCCAGGCATGGGGTGAATAAGAAAGTGGCCATTGCTGCAAAAGCCGCAAGTAAGTGGGGTAAATAAAATGATGAATCACGCCGGACAGGACGAGGAATCTGATAGTGTTGAGGCATGTGGAATATTGTTCTCTTTTTTTCTCTCTTGATAAATTAAAAGTCGAACGAGGCCCCGCAACTTAAAGTTTATTAACGGCCTGCTTGATTTGAATTTCACCCTCTAATGCCAGGTACGCAAGCAGTTAATAGAAAAGCGGGCGGCGGTTCCGAAGCATTAAAATTTTCTGGGTGTAAAGCAGTAACAACATTGATCGCGTATATGGCTATTAACCATACATTGCCAAAAATCGAAGAAAAGTTTCCGAGCAAGGAACTGCCGCCCGCTTTTCTATACGGCTTAATCGTGTAATCTTACCTACTAGAGCAGTTTAAACTCCATTCCTTGCATATGAGATAGGGACGGTAGGGGCTCAGGAATCCTCGCTTCTTTTGGGATTAATGCTGAGAACAGCCGTTTTAACGTGGCGCACGACGTTTGCGGTGGTGCTGCCCATCATCAGGTAATCCAGCCCGGTACGACCTACGGTAGCCATGATAATCAGGTTATATTTCTCCTCCAGGTCCTTCTTTCGAATGGCTTCATGGGGAGTATCCTCCGAGACGATGACCTCGTAGTTAAACTGGTTTTCGATATCGTGGAAATACTCCTTGTTGATAAGATCAAGTCGTTGCTGCCGCAGAGAGATAACCGAGTCGGAGGTCTGATTCTTTTCGAATTGATCATAGCTGATGATATGCAGCAGGTCGAGGCTGGCCTTGGTCTTTTGAGCGATCTCTTTGGCATAGGGGAAAGCGATGGCCGAATTATCCGAGAAATCGGTGGTTACCATGATACGCTCAATGGGTTCGAGCTGCGACTCCTTTTCGACTACCAGCACGGGGACATGAGCAAGCCGAAGGACCTTTTCGGCGACCGATCCCAGAATAAGTCGGCTGAAACCGGTACGCCCGTGGGTACTAATGGCGATCATGTCGTAATCCTTGCTGGCTTCGACAATCGAGTAAGCCGGATTGCCGACGGTAATAATGCCTTCATTCAGATACTTCTCATCAACATGTTCCCGGGCCGTTTCATTCAACCGGTCGACCAATGTTTCCTCAATTTCTTCATAATCCTCGTTGGCACCGGGGCCGAGGCCGATAGAGTAGGGGCCGTCCATCTCTGTTACCGGAATATAGGCATGAATGGGAGTGATGGTCCCATTAAAAGCCTTTGCCATGGTTTGAGCCGCTTTAAGACCTTCCAGGCTCAAATTGGAGAAATCTAGGGGAGCCAGTATCTTGATATTATCGAACATCCGCGTAAATGTTTTGGTGCAAAGAGTCTGTCAGACTCTTGATTAGTTGTGTGTATTTATAGGTTATTTACTTTTTTAGAGAGAGTCAATGTTAAAAAAGCTCGATTTATCGAGCTTTTTTGCTCCACGCTCCAGGCTCCACGCCCCAGGCACTAGGCTCCAGACTCCAGACTCAAGGCACCCACCATATACGAGCTGGTATTACCGAATATATACACACCACGAAAACCTGCTTGGGTAAACGTGGAGCCTGGAGCATGGAGCCTGGAGCGATCAAACACCGATGGAATCGATGTTTGATCACATCCAATCTTTACGCTTGAAATATATCACCATGATGATGGCGACAATGAGCATTAATCCCATGGTGATCGGATATCCGTAATAGGCACTCAACTCGGGCATGTTGTACGGACTTTCGGTATCGAAGTTCATTCCGTATATCCCGGCGATAAATGTCAGTGGGATGAAAATAGTGGCGATGATCGTGAGCACCTTCATCACTTCATTCATCCGGTTGCTGACGTTGGACATATAGGTGTCGAACGAACCGACCAGCATATCCCGGTTGTTTTGAATGGCGTCCATGATCAGCATCGTATGATCATATACGTCTTCATAATAAATGCGATTTTCTTCATGCAGAAGGGAATGTTCGAGTCGAAGCAGATTATTGAGCAGATCGCGAGAAGGTGCAATTGTTTTTCGTAGTTCAAGAAGCTCCCGCCGCAGATTATGTACCTGGGTCAATACTTCTTCATCTGGATCATCCAGTACCTCGTATTCAATTTGAATAACGCGTTCCCCAAAACGCTCCATGACGTGCAGGTAATAGTCAACCACCGTATCTATGATAACATAAGACAGGTAGTCAGTTCCACTGTTGCGCAGCCGGCTCTCTTTCTTTTCGAGACGATTTCTTACATTCTGGAAGTATACGAAATCGGACTCCTGGAATGTAATCAGAAAGTTTTCCCCGTAAACGAGGCTTAGCTGCTCGGAATAGGTTTCATTTTTAGCGTCATTGAAAAATAAAAGTCGCATGACATGGTATAAGTGGTCATCGTAGTCGTCTGTCTTGGGACGTTGACCCGTATTGAGAATATCCTCCATTAAAAGGGGATGAAGATCGAAAATCTTTCCAATTTCCTGAATTTGATCGACCTCGTGAAGTCCATGCACTCGCAGCCAAACGATTCCTTCGCTTTCAAGATAGGGCCGCATCTCCTCCGGTTCATCGATTTCGGTGTGCTCGATTTTATCAGGTGTGAAATGAGTGATGTGAAAACGCATTTCCTCCACGTATTGTTCTCCAACATAATGAAGAGTACCTGGAGGAGCCCCGGTTTTCTTCTGACGATGTTTGCGCAAACGATGATTACTTCGCAATTTCAACAAGGAACGCTTGGACTTTTTCATGGCACCCTAATGTTTATTTAACGGTTGTCGACGGACGTAACCTTTTAATAATACACAAACTGACTCTGCAAAAGAAAAAGCAGTATTTCGATTTCTTATTTTGGCCGGGAAATAGAAATTAAGACAGAAAAATTTGGTATTTAAAATTAAGATTTATGATTATGAGCACTTGGGAATTCTACAGGCACCAGAAATTTAAAAATTAAACACTTAATATATGGCAGAGGAAAATCCATGGCGGGCGGTCAACCTCGAAGAGGGAATGGAAATGGATCGTCAGATTGGTTTGCTTTTTTTTCGGGTTGAAATGGAATATGGTGAACTTTGGATAGGGTACCGGTATGTAGAGGAAGAGGAGGCCTCGACAGGCGGTGCTAATGTTTCCGCCCCTGCCGATGATGACCTGGAATGGGTCCGATGGTCGTTTTCCAACCCGCCGGAAAAGCTCGAGCTGCAACCCTACTTGCCGGATAAGCCGATGGTCGTGCATTCGGAATATTCCCAGCATATACTACCGGGAGATGAGGCCCGCATTTTTATTGGCATTCCGGCAACTGTTCGGTTTAACCTGCAACGCAAAAAGGAGCAGCATTTACTCGAATTATCGAGCGAACCCCTTTCCCGCACCTGGTTCGGAGACCGTTTGGAGGGTGAGCTCTGCTATTGGTGGTCGACGCGTGCCAGGCGATATATGCCTGAAATGAACAAGACACAGCACCGGATCGGTTGTCCGGTCACGATAAAGAACAGTTCGGATGAAGAGCTGAACTTTGAAAAATTTTCTCACCGCGTCACAAGACTGCATATCTATCGGTACAACGGCGGACTCTGGACGGACGAAACGCAGATCTCTTACCTGGGTGAAGAGGATATGAGCGAGGTCATTGCCCGCGGGCGTCTACCGAAGGAATTGCAGGGAGCTGAAAAAGTGACTTCTCCCCGTGATGATGCGCAGCGAAGCTTCATTTCACGAACTTTTCTTGGATTGGTCTAGATATCCGAACAAACGTGGAGCCAATGGGAGGACGGTACTTAATTTTACATCTTATCAAGATTCAAAGACATCATATTTGTTTGCAAGTCTTCATGCCGGTCCATATCCCCGGGCGGACAATTTTCCAACCGTGGGAACTGCCTGTCGGTATATCTTCGTACTGTTTTAATCTTCAATCATCGATCAGCTAACATTATGTTTGATTTTAATTTTTTTAATTTCGACTGGAGTCAAATTGCTACCCCGGAACGGGTGGCCGCACTCGTGAAGGTGGGGGTCATCCTGCTAATTGGTCTACCGTTGCTTTTCCTGTTGCGTAAGTGGGCTCGTACGTTCTTTACCAAAAAATATGCTCCGCACTATGGTATGTTGAGCGGCAAAATTGTTTTCTACCTGGGGTTTACCATGATTGTCGTCATGGTGATGCAGCAACTCGGTTTCAGTTTAGCTCCACTGCTTGGAGCGGCCGGAATTGTAGGGGTTGCCCTTGGTTTTGCATCCCAGACGAGTGTGTCGAACGTAATCAGTGGACTCTTTCTGATTGCCGAGCAGCCGTTTAAAGTAGATGATATTATAAGCATCGGTAATACCAGCGGTGTTGTTTTGTCGATCGACGTTCTTTCAGTCAAACTGCGCACGTTCGACAATCGCATGGTGCGTATCCCCAATGAATCGATTATCAAAACGGAAGTAATCAACAACACCCGTTTCCCCATTCGACGGTTTAATGCGAGTGTTTCAGTGGCTTATAAAGAAGACATCGGACGTATTCGGGATGTGCTGAAGGAGGTAGCCGAGCAGAATGAACATTGCTTGCGCGAACCGGAACCGATTATCCTGTTTGATAAATTCGGCACCTCCTCGATCGACTTGCTTCTGCTGGTCTGGGCGCCGCGCGAGGAATGGCTGGATTTGAAGAATTCGATCCTGGAGGAAGTGAAAGCCAAATTCGACGAAGAGGGCATCGAAATTCCATTCCCGCATGTTTCGTTGTACAGTGGTCAGGCAACTTCGCCCATCCCGATCCGGCTGTCGGATGAAAGTAATTCGTTGGCCAACGCCCAAAAAGACTAAAAACCTCCCCCTCCGGAGGGGGAAAGTCCTCGAGCGCAAAAAAGCACAGCTTTTTTGCTAAAACACCCATGCATATCCCACTTTCAAAAATCCGGTACGACTTTGA
Organism: uncultured Balneolaceae bacterium; assembly: GCA_913057825.1. Taxonomy (GTDB): domain Bacteria; phylum Bacteroidota; class Rhodothermia; order Balneolales; family Balneolaceae; genus CAJXOW01. The sequence continues at coordinate 7,548 of CAJXOW010000090.1, forward strand.
ATTCGGAAGGATTGGCTGGGCGTGTCCCGGTAACCGCTGGAGTAGCCCAGGAACACCTTTGAACGCGGATTGACCTTGTATGAGAACAGGAATTGGTAGAAAAAGGATTCAGTCGAAGACTCAAATGACGAGGGGTTGTTAAACGTGGATAAATTGCGATCTACATACCGGTATTGCAATATAGAGCGGATGAATGTTTGCTTGTTAAAGTGGTAGATCAATTTTGTCCCAAGTAAGTAGGTGGAAAAGGTTGTTCGACCCCGATATGAAAGACGCTGGAAATTGGGATCCAGTTCCAGATTAAAGTGCTCACCCAGGTTAAAGTTCAGACCGGGATGAATGATAATTTCTTTGGCAACTCGTCGATTGGTGAAGTCGATCTGATCGCCGTATGATATATACGTTCGGAGTTTTGAAAGGATGTGGCCCGGTTGTATGCGGAAGAAAAACGCACCGCTTTGTAAATCCGGGTACATTCGGTCGAGGTAGCGTTGTTTACCGAGAGCGTATTCCGTAAATACTTCGCTTTGGAGCGGACCATTATAGGTGGCGGAGAGAGAGATCGACCGGTCAGTGAGCCTTCCTGATTGGTCGGTCGTAAATTCAGCGTTGGGACCGAATTGAAGTTCGCTGAACCAGTTTTGCGAGCTACCCCGGAAAATACGTTTGCCGGAAAAGTTAAATGATTGATAATCGGCCTGTTTAAAGAATCCGTTGTCGTTGCGAAAGCCCGAGGAAACGGAGCTGAAACCGGCTTCCCCTTTCCAATTTTGACTGCTGTGATTTACGGTGGTCTGGAAAGCTGTCCCCTCGAAAGTTTTATCGGGTTGTTGATAATTGGAAGCGATTGGATCCGGATAGTGAGTGGATGATTGGAGCCATTGGAATTGAAAGCTGTTGGATTCAAGGAATTGAATATAGCCATCCACACCCCCCACATGGTTACGGTAATCTGATTGAACGGCCTGTCTACCTTCTCCCAGGATGCCTATCGATGCGTTGGGGCTGAGCTGGTGACGATATCGAATGATTTCACTGTACGTATGTTCATTTAAAATCTTGCTTTCAGAGGATTGATTTGAGGGAAACAGCAGACGGGAGGTTTGGTCCCGGGTGATGAAGGATCCGAAGGTGTGGGAGCCTGATTTGCCTGTTAATTTTAGTCCTGCTTCCGGTTCGATGACTGAGCGGGTAAAGATTGCGTTGAAAGGGGTCTCGAAGATTTCGGATCCCTCCAGGAAAAAAGGTCTTTTTTCGGGGAAAGAGAGCACAAACCGACGATTTTCACGAAGCTGTAGGGCGTCGGCCTCTACTTGAGAAAAATCCGGATTCATAGTTGCACTCAGCGTTATATTGGGCTGAATGCCCCATTCTAAATTTCCGCCCGGATTGAGTTGCACCGAACCGGTATTCATAACGCCGGGATTCTGGGGGGAAGCCTGGTCCGATCTTTTTGCTGTCAGCACCGGGTTGATTTCCATATTTAATCCCGTCGAAAAATCACCAAAACCTTCCAGTCGGTCGAACTGTTTCAGGAACGATTGCCGGTTGAGATTGAGAGGATGTGAGCGGAATTGATGCTGTACACTCCGGGGAAAATTTCGAAAAGCACTGAACCGCCAGGTTTGTACTGAATCGGCCGGTGTATTGATGGATGAAAGAGGAATTCGAATCTCCACCACGTATTGATCCTCCGAAATAGAAGCCTCGGATTTCCATATGGCATTCCATGTGTAATCGGTCGTTTCATACTGGTCCGAGTAAATGGCATCTGCCTGGACGCCCAGCGGATTCACTCGAAACTGGAAACCCCATTTCCCGTTGTTGAATGGATCGATCGTAAATCCGACGTGGTCGTCACGCATTAATTTTTCCTTTTCATCCCGCTGCATCAGGTTAGCCCGGATATTTTCTCGAGATTTAACCGGTGCTTTGAAAGCGGCATACAGGTGATTTTGGGTGTAGGTTATATAGAAAGTCGTGCGTACGGACGGATCGGCGTTGGGATCGGGATAGTGTTCGTAATTCAGTAATATCCGGGTAGCTTCTCGCCACGAATCCTCATCAAGTTTGCCGTCAATTTGGATTTCTTGTGGGGCCTGGGTGATTTTATAGTGGTCTACATCAATGATTTCTTCGTTTGGGGTCGATGATTGACCCGGGGAAAGCCGGGGATATGAAAACCAGATCGAAAGCAAAAGGCATAGCCATACCCCGATTAGGTTAAGCGAAATTTGCCGGTTTTCAGGCTTATTGCATCTCAAGAATCCATGCGGAGACTTTATTACGAAAATGTTCGTAATAAAAATACGAAATAGTTCGTATTATGCAAGTTCGATATTTTAGAAAGCAGTTTGGATTAGTTATTTTGTAACGAAATATTTCGTAATAAGGAGGTTACAATGAGTGATAAGCCAACACCTACGGAATCGGAATTACGGATACTCAAGGTATTGTGGGAGTGTGGGCCTTCGACGGTCAAGGAAATTCAAAAGTCTCTGGATCGGGAGGCAGGGTATACGACGGTACTGAAGTTGCTCCAAATTATGTACGAAAAAGAGCTAGTTGACCGGGAAAAAGAAGGGCGGGCGCATCGTTACAGATCGCTGCTCGACCAGGAAGAGACGCAGCAGAAGATGTTGGGAGAATTTTCCGACCAATTATTCGGCGGATCCATGCAGCAACTGGTTCAGCGTGCCGTTACGTCTAAAAAGTTGAAACACGGAGAGTTGGAAGAGTTGGAGCAATTGCTCAAGCAATTGAAACAGGAGGAATCACCTGATGATTGAGATTATTCCGGACATTCCTTTTGTCTGGCTGGGGTGGACCCTTTTGCAGTTCGGTTGGATTAGTACATTGAGCCTGACAGGGACCTTGTTGATCTGGCGGTTATTGGATCGTTTCGGCGGACGTTATTCTTACCACATTGGACTTGGCTCTCTCTTATTGCTGCCTCTCATTGTCGCGCTGTTGTGGGTGGAACATGCTGGTATTATGCCGCCTATCGGACTGGCGGATTGGAGTTCAGCCGGTGAATCGGTACAATCGGGAAAAGCTCCATTGATTCCCGGATTGCCTACAATCGAAGGCATCTCGTTTGGTTCGTACGCTCAGGCTATTTATTACTGGACGGGATTGACTTGGATTGTGGGAAGTGTACTGGCAGGCGTATACTATCTAATGACTGCTATAAAGGTGGAGTATGTATGTCGACGGTTGCCGGTCCTCGAAGATTTATCGATAAAACGGAAGGTAGAGAGATTAAAAAAACAACTTGATTTGAGAAAGCATATCGAACTGCGGGAGGTTGCAAAGGGGCAGGGACCAGCCGTCGCGGGAGTCATCGCACCTGTGCTAATGATACCGCGGGATATGTCAGATCGCTATCAGCAAAACGAACTGGACGCTTTGCTGCTTCATGAGTTGGTTCATATCAAACGTCAGGATTACCTGTTTTCATTGCTGCAAAAATTTATAGAAAGCCTGTTTTTCTTTCATCCGCTGGTTTGGTGGGTCAGTCGCAGACTGGACCGGGAGCGTGAGCATCTATGTGATCTTACGGTTATCCGGTACACCAAGGACGCCTATCAATATGCCCATACACTGGTTAAACTGCAACGTGATACGCAGCAATCTGCGGGATATGCACTGAGTATGGCCGAAAACAGTACGGTCAGTCGTGTACGGCGATTAGTTGAACAAAAAATGAAACCAGAAAAGTTGCTAACTTCACCTCGTTTTGTGATTACGGTTTCAGTCGGTGTGATAATCCTGAGCTGCACGATTTGGAATGCCTATCATCTGCATTACTTACCCGTTTAGATTAAAGTTCAAATCAGTTCATTCTGCTATCGACGAAATTTTAAATCCTACATTTTAAAATTCTAATTATCGGTCGAAGTGAGATGGCAGGGTTCGAAATATTTATAAATTCTCAGCACGGCTCTCGCAGTCTTATAGAGGCCTTTGAAAAACCGGGCGGCGGTTCCGAAGCATTAAAATTTTCTGGGTTTAAAGCGGTAATAACTCATGAAGTAGGTATGGCAATCAACTATTAGCTGTCCATTAACGAAGAAAAGTTTCCGAGCAAGGAACCGCCGCCCGGTTTTTCAAAGGCCTCTTAAAGCTTTCCGGGTCGATCTTCTTCCCGCTTCATCAGGATCCAGTGAATAATGGGAGGGATAAAGAGGATCATGATCACCCACTCGCCGGTATACCCGTAGACTCCTACGAGCAGGATCAGGCTCAACACCGTAACCGCGGCAGAAAGGTATTTGGATTTTTTTGATAGAGGCATAGTTGCTTGTAATGTTTAATTATCGGACGGTATAACGTCTTCCACCATTTTACGATGAAAACGGGTAAACAAATACAGCACTCGTATCCAATCTGATCCGCTCAATCGGCCAAGCATATTGTGGCGTTGCTCCAGTACCCGATCCTGCCATCCCGGAGGCAAAAAATGGAGTCCGGCCAGTTTGTCATTCCACTCCGAGAAGTGTTCACGCATCCAGGTTGGATTGCGATCTCGATCGGTATTTCCCGGTTCATAGTCGACCATCTGCTGGTCGATCGTGTCGGTAAACCACCCCGTCAACAGTACCAGCCAACCCCTTAACGAGGGACTTCGCCGGTGCTCCGCTTTTTTATCCGGCAGCGTGTGCAAATGAATGAGGAGTTGCAGGTCTACATGAAAGACGTACTCCAGGTGATCGATCGGTGACCATCCTCTCCGGGTCGTGATGGAACGGTGATCGTGCAGGAGTTGTGGTTGGTTTATGTAGGGGCCGGTTAACTGCTGGAACTCGGTTTCCAGCTTTTGAAGTCCCTGATTTGTCTGTGAAGGCCGATTCATTAAATTAGCAGGATTGATTTAAGTGAAAATATCGTTGCAACGAGTGAGGGTACGCCCTTTCGTTTCGGAGATTGGAAATGTAAGACAGAATAATTTAAGATTTAAAATTTTGGTAGCATTTCATAGTTGGGAGTTTTGTCTCCTTTCCTCTGTTAAGGTAGGAAAGGGTTGACAAAAAAAGAAGGG
>CAJXOW010000091.1 GCA_913057825.1 uncultured Balneolaceae bacterium
TCCTCCTGCTCACGGGTGTTAATATCCAGCTTGGTGTGGGTGGTATTGAGAAACCAGATTGAAAGCGGGATTAACCCCCCGAGGATAAGCAATGAGCTGGCGGCAAAACTCATGCGCCATCCTATCAACCCTATTAATGCCGTAAAGCTTAACGGCAGGATACCTTCTCCAATCGGATAGCCAAGGCTGGTAATACTCAGTGCTTTTCCCCTGAGTTTATGGAAGTATCTTGCCATGGCTGTCTGGGCCGTGTGGGAGGTCAAACCTTGACCGAATAAACGCAGAAGATAAAGTCCGATAAACAGGATGAGAAAGTGCCACGAAAATGCTGTCAACAGAACAGCCGCCGTAAGACCGGCAGCCACGAACAGGGCATATTTTCTGACATGGGTACGGTCGATCCACTGTCCGAGATAGGGAAGCGTGAATGCACTTCCAAGAGTGGCAAGTGAATAAAGAGTACCGAAACTCGATTTGGTTAAAGAAAAATCCTCGATGAAATGAGGGACAAATAAAGAGATGAAGAATGTTTGTCCGAAACTGGAAAAGAAGGTTTGAAGCGTTCCGAAGCTTACCAGACGATTGTGATCTTTATAAAAATTCCAATACTGACCGAGCATACTGACTAGATTTTCCGGTTGATTCCATCAGATTGAGCTTAGGAACGCACAATCGGCTAAAGAATTGTATCTAAAAAAGTAGCTGGTTCACCTTTAATTCTGATAGTGAATAAATTTACTGGTAGGTCGTAAGTTAGGTAGTAAGTAAAGAGAAAAAGTTACTTCCGGCATTGAATACCTTTAGCATGTTACACTTTACGGGTCCGAAGGGAAGGGCAGAAGTATAAAAAAGCCCGCAGCACGGAAGGGTGCTGCGGGCGGATCTAAATGAATATCAAAGGACAGGGAGATTGATTATCGCTCTTCAATCGAGGTCCACGCTTTATTCTTTTCACCCATATAAAGAGCTCGGGGCCGAATCAGCCGATTGTTCTCGGCTTGTTCGATATAGTGTCCGGTCCAGCCGGCTACCCGGCTCATGGCAAAAATACAGGTAAACATATCGATCGGAATTCCCATCGAGTAGTATACGGTGGCCGAGTAAAAGTCAACGTTGGGATCAATATCTTTTTCTTCATGCATTGTCTGCACGATCGTTTGCGACCACTCGTATAAATTTTCATGTCCTGTTTCTTTGGAAAGATCCTCGGCCATTTGCCGCAAGAGTACGGCGCGCGGATCCAACACCTTGTAAACACGGTGGCCGAAGCCCATAACCTTCTCCTTGCGTTCAAGTTTGCTCTTTACGAAATCGGCGGGATCAGCATGTTCGGGATCTTCATCGAAATTCAGCAGCATCTTCATGACTTCCTGATTGGCTCCACCGTGGAGCGGACCTTTGAGTGCGCCAATGGCACCGGTGACCGCTGAAAACATATCCGATTCGGTCGAACAGATAGTGCGGCAGGTAAAGGTTGAAGCATTCATGCCGTGCTCAGCGTGCAGAATCAGTGCCAGGTCCATAGTCTTGGAAGCCTGTTCACCGGGATGCTCTCCGTTCAGCATATAAAGGAAGTTGTGGGCCATACTGTGATCCGTCAACGGCTCAATGATTTCCTGATCCTTTCGAGCCCGATCAAAGGCCGCAACAATGGTAGGCATTTTGGCAGCGATGGCTATGGCATTGTCCAGCAACTCCCCGTTTTGATCCTCATAATAGTCTTCCAGCATGGAGACGGCCGAGCGTAAGACCGTCATCGGATTGCCCTCTTTGTCAGTATTCCTGATATAGTCCTTTACCGGGTCGGGAAGCGATCGGTGTTGTTGCAGTTTTTTGGTTACTTCTTCCAGCTCCTCTTGGCTGGGCAGGCGGTCATTCCAAAGCAGAAAGCAAACTTCCTCAAAACTGGAATTTTCAGCCAATGTTTCAATATTATAGCCGCTGTATATAAGCTCACCTTTTTGTCCGTCAATCGAACTTTTATTGGAGCTGAAAGCAACGATGCCTTCCAACCCGCGGTTAATATGCGGATATTCATTTAGATCAATATCTGTCTTAACACTCTCTGACATTATAATCTCCCTGTTTATGGTTAAAGGTTAGACCGTTCTGATTTTAATATACCATCAAAGAATAAAAATTTCAGGTAGTATTTCATACAAAAATATCTTTTTTAATAAATGGGGTCAAAATAGTCGATTTATCAATGTGCAGGATAAATGGTTGTTTGACTTACATTACTATCAATCATGCTGTTCTTTGGCTTCATTCCAATAGCGATCCATCTCTTCCAATTCTGTGTTATTGAGTGATTGGTTTTGCTCCTCCAACTTTTTTTCGATATATCGAAATCGATTCTCAAATTTACGATTAGTCTGACGGAGACTGTCCTCCGCGTCAATCCCGGTATATCGGGCCATATTGACCAGGCTGAACAGAAGATCTCCGAATTCATTTTCCCGGGCATTTTCATCCTTTTCTGACAGGGTTATTCGGAATTCTTCCATTTCTTCTTCAACTTTATCCCAGACGTCGTCGGATTCGGGCCAGTCGAAACCGACATTGGAGGCTTTTTCCTGCATGCGCTGCGCTCGAATTAAGGCGGGAAGGGGATTGGGAATTCCGTCAAGTACCGATTTTTTCCCTTCTTTCATTTTGATCTCTTCCCAGTTTTGAGCTACCTCTTCTTCAGAGTCCACCTCTACATCTTCAAAAACGTGGGGATGGCGACGAATTAGTTTTGCCTGCAGCGTCTGGATTACCTCCTGTATTGTAAAATGTTGGGATTCCGAAGCCATTATCGTCTGAAATATCACATGCAGCAGCAAATCACCGAGTTCTTTGCGCAGTTCATCGAACTCTTGTTTATCGATGGCTTCTACGGCTTCATATGCCTCTTCTATTAGATTGTCCTTGATACTTTCATGGGTTTGCTTGCGATCCCAGGGACATTCTTTACGCAGGGTTTGGACCAGATTCAGCAGATCATAAAAATTGGAAGTTGCTTCCATAGTAATTCGTGAGAAGTTGTCAGGTGATTATTAAGTTCAGTTCTTAAAAATGAATCGGTTAGGTTTTGCGCTTTTTCTTCTTGGCGGCCGGGAAAAGGATGTTGTTAAGGATCAATCGATAACCGGGGCTGTTGGGGTGCAAGCTCAAGTCGGTTGGTGGATCATTAACACGATGGGTGTAGTCTTCCGGATCGTGTCCGGCATAAAAGGTGAATGTTCCCTTTCCATGATTGCCGTGAATATATTTAACCCAATCCCGTCCCGGCGACTCGGCCATAATCACGACCGATTCTTTGACCTTCTCTTTTCGGAAAGCGGTGGTTTGCCCATAAAATCCTTTGATACTGCTCATATGATTCTGCGTCAACATGGTGGGAACGGGATCCCATTTTGCGGAAAATTCAAACAAGGTGAAAAAGTCCAGCTTTTCGCTGACCTCGTTGATTTTCACTGGAACATCGATATCGGCATGCTCATACCGGTTGGGATTGGTGATTATTTCAAAGTCGGTGAATGCCAGGGTTTTTGAGAAGTCCAGATTCTGTTGAGCATTCGGATCCGGAGGATCACCGTCAAACGGAGTAGCGGCAATATCGACTCCCTGAGCGGCCAAACCAATATCAAAAGTATCCGTCCCGGAGCACATCGCAAACATAAATCCGCCCTTCGCTACATATTCCTTTATCTTTCGGGCCACGGCCTTTTTTTCCCGGGTGACCTTGTTATATCCCAATTTACGAGCTAATCGTTCATTGCGTTGTACCTGTTGGATATACCAGGGAGCGTTTCTATATGAAACCCAGAATTTACCGTACTGACCGGTAAAATCCTCGTGGTGCAGGTGTAGCCAGTCATATTCGCTGAGTTTTCCGTTGAGCACTTCCTGGTCATATACTTTGTCGTATTCCACTTCTGCATAGGTCAGCGCAAGCGTTACGGCGTCATCCCAGGGCATATTCTGTTTGGGAGTATAAACCGCGATATCAGGAGCTTTATCCAGTTTGACAGCCGACATATTTACATCGGACTGCCCCACTTTTTGTAAAATCTGGTCGGCTTCCGAATCACTGATTATTTTGATCGAAACATTTCGGATTCGGCTTTTCTTGACGATACTCTCGTCGTAGTCCGCAAGAAAACTTCCCCCTTGGTAATTCAGTAACCATTTCGCCGTATAGCCATCTTTTATGTGGTTGTAGATAAGGCCATATGCCTTTAGATGATCGGTCTGGGAAGCATCCATCGGTATAAAGATTTGCTTCTGAGCAAAACTGTTCAGGGGAAGTACAAAGAGAATCAGTAGAAGTAAAAATTTCACCAATTTGGAAACTCGCATAAAGGTCATGTTTGCTGATTTTGCAATTGTTGAATTCGTTCACGAGCAAAGGCCGAATAAAACCCCTGCGGATATTTGATGAGTAGTTTTTCGTATATTTGCTGTACCTCCTGGCGTGTTTGGGGAGGTGCAGTCAGTTGATCGGGCTCCAGGAAAAAACGTTCTTCCCGGGTTAACCCATCTGAATTCGTTGAGGCATCAAATACTCCTTGTAAGTTATCGACTACAATTTGTTCGGCCATGCGGGCGCGTTCCCACATCAGTCGCTCAAGAAGAGGGGTGTTCCGACCACTGTTGATAATTCGATCGAGAAGCGTGTAGATGGAAGGAACCATCGAAGTGGTGCTGTGCTTGGCCAACACAAGAACTGCGTCATCAATAAGCGGATTATCCGAACCGTTTTTCAGCCAGCTTCCCAGTTTGGAAAGAGCCTTTTGCATACGACCGTGCTCGAGGGAGTGCACGGCATCTGCGAAATCGTGGAGTTCTGCTGTCGCTGAATCTTTCTGCATGCCTCCCTGTATCCACATGCGCAGCTGCAGTGCATCATTGGCAAAGTAAGAGGATGATTGTTTCTCGAGGGCTTTCAGCTGGATCCTGGCATACTCAAAATCACCCGCATAGAAGTCTGTCAGGGCCAGGAAATAACGTGTTTTTTGATTTAAGTCATCGCTTTCTGCTGCCTTATTGGCCCGAGTGAAGAAAATACGGGCCCGATCAAAATTACTATTATAGAGCTTGATTCGCCCTTCAATATAATCTATTCGTGCTTTGCTTACCGGGCTGTTGTTCATGAGTTCCAGGTAGGAGGCTGCTTTCTCCATGTTATTCAAATGGTCCAGAGCCAACTCGGCTTGTTTCATCAGCACGCGCCCGCGTTGCTGATACTCCGGATGATGTTGAATTAACTCGGAGTAGATGTGGTATGCACGATTGTACAAAGTGTCCAGTTTCGAGGTTTTGACCAGGTTGTAATCGGATTGAAAATCTGCCCATTGCAGGTATACATCACCCAGTTTTTCCATACTTCTCTGGCGGATTCCCGGATTGGATGAGTTCTGGTAGAATCGGAAGGCCTCTTCGGCGAGTTCATATTTTTGGATGGAGAGCAATCGGCTGCCCAGTTGGAATAGAGCAAAATTGTTTTTGGAGGTCTGCGCCTCGAAGCTTTTGGCTTCCGCTAATGCCCGTTCATAAAGCTTCATTTCGAGTAGAAGCCATTGATATAATTGCCGCAGGGGACGATACGCTTTGTGCTGGGCCGGAAGATTGGTCAAGTATTCATCGAACTCTACGGCGGCCACCTCGTAGAGATAATCATCTTTAAAGCGCATCATGCTTCGTTTGACGAAGTCGATACGACGGGGGTTGTCTTTGATCAATTGGAGGTACTGTTGGATAGCTTTTTCATAGTTGCCGGCCATTTGGTAAGTAAAGGCCAGTTCATTGGCAAATAATTGATCATTGCTGAACTTTTTTTGAGCCTGCTGATATACATCAATGGCTTGGTCGAATTCATTGCGCTCTTTCATGGCGCGGGCGACCTGCAAATAGGCTTGCAGCTGATCAGCGTGCCGTTGTATCGCTTTATTCCAGGTGGCAAAAGCTTGGCTGGTATCACCTTTAAGATGATAAAGACTTCCGAGCTTTATGCGGGTCTGCCATACCGAATGACCTTGATTGATTCGTTTGTTCGACAATTGAATGGCTTCCTCGTAATTCTTGAGGTTGATGAGGCACGCAATGCTTTTTTCATATAATAGATAGTTATCAGGATCTTTACCGGCCAACTCGGATAAAATCTCATATGCCCGTTCATATCTTTGCTGGTTCATTAGCTGAACAGCAATCCGGTACTCTTGACTCTGCTGGGCCAGGGCAGGGAGTGCAAAAGTCAGTCCCGTAATGACAAAAACTACAGATATAAAAACTTGTCTAAACTGCATGTGGTAGGTTTTTTGGAGCAAATGACTTCAAATTTTGATAAAATTGATACAAGGGAAAACCGACCACATTATAATAATCGCCCACGATCTGTTTGACAAACAAGGCTCCCCAGTCATCCTGGATGCCATAACTGCCAGCTTTGTCCATTGGTCCGCCGGTTTCGACATATTCATCAATCTCCTGGTCGGTCAACTTCCCGAAAACCACTTCGGTGGATTCGTGGAATGTCAGGGATTCAGTATATCTTCTCTTGCCACTACTTTTAACGAGACTGACCCCGGTTATTACATGATGCGAATGGTCACTCAATCTTCTCAGCATGGATCGGGCCTCATCCATATCCACCGGCTTGCCCAGAATATCATGCTTATGAACTACGACGGTATCAGCCCCGATAATAAGAGCATTTTCTTTTTGGCTTGCAATTTGTCGTGCTTTTCTAAGGGCGATCTCTTCCGCAAAAGGAACCGGGTCCATATCTGCACGGGTCGTTTCCGGAACGGAGCTTACGGCAATATCAAACTTGAGATTGATCAATTCCAGCAATCTTTTCCTTCGTGGGCTTTGAGAGGCCAGGACGATTTGATCTACCATATACTTCAGTTTGTACTTTGGGTTTTATCAATTAAATTTATGCCGTATCCAATTTTGCAAATAGCAGTGGTGTGCATTATCACACAGTGTAACGAACGATTTACTATCTTATGCTGTAAAAATATTCCTGGGTGCAGCTAGTTATTATATACGTATTGCATTCCATTTGAATAATGAACATCATAATTGAAGGCTGGAATCAAACCAATTTATCATAAATCCGACATGGCTAAGAAACAAAGAAAGAAAAGAAGCAACAAACCAGAGATGTTATTTTCGGCACGAAACTATCAACTTTTAGTATTGGGTGCCGTACTTATTGGATTGGGATTTTTAATTATGTACCTGGAAAATGAAGTCCTTGGATTCTTTTCGCTTTATGTCTCACCCATTATGATTTTAGCAGGGTATGGGGTAATCCTGGCCTCCCTGTTGGTACAGAAGAATAAGGACCAAACACAGACCCAAACAGCTTCGGAATAGTATAAGTTGTGGACCGACTCCTGAATATTGTTTTCGGATTAATCGTCATCTATCTATTTGTGCTGGTAGCCCATACCGGGGAGCATGTGCAGATATTGGCCGGTCTGGGTGGAGCGATGGGTTTGAGCTTTTTCGGTTTTGTGATTTCATGGTTGACGTTGGATGGAGCTCAGTCTGCATTTGTAACGGGATTGGTTGCATTCGGCCTGGGAGGTATACCGGCCGCCATTATACTCCTAACCTTTTTTGTGACCGGCACGCTGTTGACTACGACCGAAAATACTACCTACAGTGATTTATATGGTGATATGCAACCGATGCGACGCAGACGGCGGAATGGTATACAGGTATGGTCGAACAGCTTCTGGTTTGTACTTTTCCTCGTTATATGGTTTATCTTGCGCGATGAACCTTTTCTAATTGCAGGGTTGGCCGCACTGGCAACGGCGATGTCGGATACTTGGGCGACGGAAATCGGATATCGTTTAACATGGGGTCCTACTTATATAATAAAAGGTTGGCGTAAAGTTCAGCCGGGGACCGATGGCGGGGTTAGTGTTTCCGGGGTTTTAGGGGGATTGACAGGAGGGCTTTTAATCGGGATTCTCTCCTATGTCATTTATCCGCAAGTGGGAATGGCAACCGGATTATTTATAGCTATTATCGGATTTATCGGTTGTCAGATCGATTCTTATCTGGGAGCTTATTTTCAGTATGAAGGCAAGAAGTTGAATATGCCGGTTATCGGGATACGCAGACTTTCACTTGACAATGATGCGGTTAACTGGGCTGCTATCGGCCTGGGTTCGTTTAGCTCACTCATCCTAATACATTTACTATCTCTTTCATGAAGTGGTATAAAAAGCTACACTGGCAGATTATAATTGCATTGTTCCTGGGATTAATTTGGGGGATTATTGCAAGTGTTGCGGGACTCACTCACTTTACAGTTGAATGGATTAAACCGGTGGGAACGATCTTTATTACCCTGTTGGAATTGATTGCCATTCCACTGGTTTTGGCTTCTTTGATCGTAGGGGTGACCAACTTGAATGACATGACTAAACTGTCCCGCATGGGAGGTAAAACGGTGGCTATCTACCTGGTAACAACCATGCTGGCGATTAGTATCGGTTTGACGGTGGTTAATACTTTTCAGCCCGGTAAAACATTGCCCGAGGAGACCCGCCAGAGTTTAATGGATTCCTACAGCCAGAATGTTGACGAATCGGATCAGTCGGTAAAGGAGTTCAAAGAGCGAACCCCGATGGATTTTCTGGTTGATATTGTGCCGGCAAATTTCTTTAACGCCACGTCCGACAATTCGAATATGCTTCAAGTGGTATTTCTGGCCATTTTAATCGGAATTGGCTTGGTGAATATACCTGCCAAGAAAGGCAAGCCGCTGATCAATTTCTTTACTTCGCTCAATGAGGTGATCATCAAAATCGTGGACTTCATTATGAAGATTGCGCCCTACGGAGTCTTTGCCTTGATCGCCGCCGTAATTGTCGAACTGGCGGGTGATGACCTGGCGAAAGCGCTGGATTTACTGGCGGCGCTGGGGTGGTATGTCCTGGTGGTTGTGCTGGGGCTCTTCATTCATGTTATGGTCGTATATTCGAGCCTGTTCAAATTTTTCAGCCAGATGAAACTGCGTGATTTTTTCAGGGCGTTGCAACCTGCCATTTTGCTGGGTTTCAGTACCAGCTCAAGTGCAGCCACCTTACCGGTGACGATGGAAAGAGTAGAGCATAATGTAGGTGTGGATGAAGAAGTAGCCAGTTTTGTATTACCGGTCGGCGCCACGATTAATATGGACGGTACCAGTCTTTACCAGGCGGTTGCAGCCGTATTTATAGCCCAGGCGTTGGGAATGGATCTCGGACTGTTCGAGCAGCTGTCTATTGTCTTGACGGCAACGCTGGCATCAGTTGGAGCGGCGGGAGTGCCGGGAGCTGGAATTATTATGCTGGTAATCGTATTGCAAACGGTGAATGTGCCGGTTGAAGGAATCGCCTTGATTGTCGGCGTTGACCGCATATTGGACATGTGCCGGACCGCCGTGAACATTACGGGCGATGCAGCGGTATCTGTTGCCGTAGCTCATACTGAGGGACTTCTGGGAGAAATGCATTTTGATGATTAAATTCAATAGGTAATACACATTTACTTTTCAGCGTACATGAACAGGATGCTTATTATGCAGTTGACATGCATAATGATACAGACTTAATCGCGTTAGTAGTGCTGGTTTGGCATCTTAAGAGTTGAAAAATATCCAGTAGAATGATTAAAAAAGAGTATTTTAAAATTTTGGAGGATACAATTAATTTAACTTTACTTGTTAGTAACATTAACAGACTTGAGCTGTTAAACTGACATTCATAGCAATCATAAAATTAAACAAGCGATAAAGAGTAATTTTACAAACAGACATGCAGTATAAGACTATCAAGGGTATCCAGGTTCCAGAAATTGGATTGGGTACTTATAAGTTACACGAGCGAGAATGTGACTTTACCGTCCGTGAAGCCCTGGATCTGGGATATCGTCACATTGACACGGCTCAAATGTACAAGAATGAGAGAGAGGTCGGCGAAGCAATTCATGTTTCCACGGTAGACAGGGAGGAGATTTTCCTCGCTACCAAGATATGGCATACCAACCTGGAGCATGATGATGTTCTGCATACAACCGAGGAAAGTCTACGGAATCTGCGGACACCATATGTGGACCTTTTGATGATTCATTGGCCCAATGAGCAATACAACCTGCGCGAAACTATTCGTGCTATGTTGATGCTGCGGGACCAGGGAAAAGTAATGAATATCGGCGTCAGCAATTTTCCCTTGCACTTGCTAAAGAAGGCCAATGATGAAATTCGGGCGCCCGTTTTTTGCGACCAGGTTGAATTTCATCCGTTCATAGACCAGTTGGATATACTTGATTATGTACTGGATAATGACATCATGCTTACGGCTTATGCCCCCCTTGCCCAGGGTAAGGTTAATGAAAGTGAGGCCTTGCAGGAAATTGGCGAAAAATATGGAAAATCCCCCGCCCAGATTGCCTTGCGTTGGCTTATCGAACAGGAAAATGTTGTAGCTATACCCAAGGCTTCCAGCAGTGAACACCTGAAAGAAAATATCGATATCTTCGACTTCATGCTGGAAGATGAAGATTTCGACCGGATTGACAATCTGGTTAAAAATCTCCGACTGGTGGATCCTTCTTTTGCTCCCGATTGGAACGATTAGGAGTCAATCGGACTTTCTTTGACCGTAATGAGCAAAGTCCGGCTCGAGGCAAGAGTTGATCGACTTTCTCGAGGCAAGAGTTGATCGACTTTGATGTAGAATAGCGGAGCAAGGGAAGGAAAACCCTGCCGCCAGGACGGGATTTGCAGTAACTTTGTGAAATCCGGGCTAGTACCATACCTTCTACGTCCGGCTTATTTCTTCCCGCATGGACACAAACTCCATGATGTCTCGGCGCGTAAGGATTCCCACAATCTTGCCGTTTTCCAGCACGGGCATTCTTCCTGTATTATGTTCGAGCATCATCTGCAATACCCCAAAGGCATCTTCTTTCGGAGATAGGGATATCATCTTGTCTATCGGATGCATCACCTGTTTTACGGGTATACGATTCCACTCATCCCGGGGTATGGATTTGACATTTTTAATGGTGATAAATCCGATCAATTCATCCCCGCTGGTTACGGGGAAAGAGTGCACTTTAAAGCGATAGAAGTAGTGATCAACCAACTCTTGCAAGGTTATGTCGGGTGGAACTGTATGGGGATCGGGAGTCATTAGGTCGGCAACTTTATAGTTTGACAAACCTTCCCGGAGAGAAACAAACTGATATCCCCGGATTGATGCCTGTTGAAGAAACATCCCGAGAAATATCAAAAAGAGTCCCTGGATAAAATATCCCGCCAGCATATTGAGCAGTCCCGTGCCTATAATCAAGAAGGCAAGCCCGCGACCGATATTGCTGACTATTTTTGTAGCGCGACGCAGATTATCAGTGTAGTACCAAATAACAGCCCGGGCTATCCTTCCCCCGTCGAGTGGGAAGCCCGGCAGAATGTTGAAAGCGACCAGGGCAATATTCAGATAGCCTAAATACCAAAGCATGGCTTGTAAGGCTTCAGAGGAGACAGGTTCGAGCAGATGGTGGAGTCCAAGAAAAAATATTCCGAGGATGAGACTACAGAGCGGACCTGCGGCGGCTATATATAATTCACTGCGTGGATCTTCGGGCTCGCTTCGCAACTGTGCAATGCCTCCAAATAGAAAAAGTACAATACCATTTATTTCAATACCGAACTTTTGAGCCACCAGGGAGTGAGAAAATTCGTGTAGCAATACAGATACAAATAGTAACAGGGCGGACATAATGCTGATGGTCCAGCGCGCTGCATCAGATAGGGCGGGGTAGTTTTCTGGAAAGTAATAACTCCCAAGTGTAACCACGATCAGGGCGAATATTATAAACCAGCTGTAGTCAACTCGGACGGTTATACCGCGAAATGCAAATAAGGATAAGCCGCGTGAGTTCATGGTGTATAAATTGAATTAGTTAATATAACATAGGATTTTTCTGGCAGCTCGTTGTTTAATGGGATCAAAGTATTTCTATTCCATTGAGAATTCGGGAGGATGCTTTCTGTGGTAGGAAGTTGATTGTTGATATTTGCGGGCCACTTCCAAAATCGTTCCCTCATCGTATAGCTTGCCAATGAAGGTTATACTGGTTGGTTTGCCGTGCTGATCAAATCCATTGGGAACAATTACACTCGGGTGACCGGTTAAATTTGTCGCTAGCAAGTTTTTCCCACCAAAGGTTGGAGATACATACA
>CAJXOW010000092.1 GCA_913057825.1 uncultured Balneolaceae bacterium
GATGGGACTATGGATGCTCTTGCTTTTGGCAGCTGGCAAAATCGTGGCCACCAATTTAACGCTTGGAAGTGGCGGATCCGGTGGAGTATTTGCGCCTTCCCTCTTTATTGGAGCTACCACCGGTGGTACCTTCGGTATAATCGTCCACTCCTTATTTCCCGCCTCCACCGGTTTACCCGGATCATATGCCCTGGTCGGTATGGGAGCTGTTGTCGCAGGAGCGGCACACGCACCATTGACAGCAATTTTAATTCTTTTTGAAATGACACGCGACTATCACATCATCTTGCCACTGATGCTATCGTGCATTATTAGTGCAGTCATTTCCATGCAAATCAAACCACACAATATATATACCACAAAGTTAATGCAACGGGGTATCGACATCCGAAGAGAAACCGAAGCACCGATCCTGCGCTCTATTAAGGTACGGGAAGTTATGAGCACCGATATCATAAGTTTAAATGAAGGAGCCAGCGTCGAGGAAATAAACCGCGTCTTCAGTGAAAGTCATCATACGCATTTCCCGGTCGTCGAGAAGGGCAGCAGTCAAGTAATAGGCATATTAAATTATACCGACTACTGGGATTATATGGCTGAAGAACACACCAGTCGAATACTGGTGGCCCGTGATCTGGCCCGTACTCCTGCCGTCACCATAAATGAAAATGACCATTTGCTTAACGCCCTGAACAAAATAAGCACATATAAAACCGAATTATTGCCTGTCGTCAGGAAAGAAGACAAAAACCTGGTCGGAGTACTCAGTAGAAATGATATTATTAACGAGTATAATAGTCGTCTTCAAAACGACCATACGCTAATTGGCAATTTTAATGATTAAGCGGAACAAATAACGTAACTTTTCTGTTATGTAATTGAGATTATTTGCTCTTGTTATTTTCAGTTTGCCGAACTCACTATACGATAGTTTCGGTTTATCGCTAATTATGTTTGATCCACCATTACATAGAGAAGAAGCGGTAAAACTTATCACCCCCGTGGTTGACGGGGAAGCTGGTGAAGAGCAGTGTCGGGCTTTCTATCGATATATAGAACGGGACATCGAAGTTAAGCGAAGGTATGAAGAGGAAAAATGGATCAAATATCTGATCCGGCACCAGATGACTCGGTTTGAAGCTCCTCCACGTCTAAAAAAGAAAGTGAGCAGCTTACTGGATGAGTTTCATTTGCGGGAGAGGCAAAAAAGGTATGTCCCCGCTTCAAAAAATCATCAGATACCGGATCCTCCATCGAGTGAACCTGCTGACCTCCCCCAAAATTCAACATTTCGCAAATCATTCTATAAGCCATTATTCCTTACCATTTTAGGAATGCTTGTGACCCTGGGCCTGCTCGGCTATTACTTTAGCGGCAATGTGTTTGAAGTCAACGAATTAGCCTATCAACACTATACGGTGCAGCGGGGACATTTTACAGGAAATTATGAAGCGGCATCAATCCCTATCTTTCCTGAATCATCGCCTATCGAGGAGTATTATTTTCGCATTCCCAAATACAAAGGAGCAAAACTTGCAGGCGTTGTTTCTCATTCTATCATGGAAGACTATCAAGTTCCGTTGATTATACATCAGATGCCCTCTTCAACTCCACATCAACAAACCATTTATACTTTCGTATTTGATATTAAAGACATTGAGAATCACCCCTACTTATACCGCAGTTCACAATCGATCGAGGCTACTAAACACCAGAATCAATTCTTTAGTCAACAGATTAACGGTCGATTCATTACCTCCTGGCAGGAAGGAACCCACTTATATATTTCAATCAGCAACAAAGCGGGGCGACAACTAGCCATCTCGGGTGAATTTCCCTCTCCCTGATCATATAGGCATCAGTGAAAGGGCATGCTGCATTTGACTATAACTGTGCTCCAAGAGAATCTACCGGGGGCGAAAAGTTTTCCTGGAAAAATTCAAAACTGACTTCATTTGTCACCTCATCGCGAACATTGCTCTTCTCGATGACCTCCTGATAAGTCTCATAACAATCCAGCGCCCTGTTAAACTTTTGCATGTCAGCGTCTGAAGTTGACAAGATACAATCTATTTCCTCCTCATTTGAAGTACTCAGATCGAATAAACTGTCCTCTCTCGGCGCATCCATCAGTGTAAAGAAAGCCAGGCGGCTTGGTATTCTCTTGCTTTTTCTCTGCATGGAACAGTACACCCGTTTAACCACCGCATGCGATACGAGGTGATCATGAAAACCGCTGATTCCGTGCACCGCGTAAGTTACCAATACATCCGGTTCGACCTTAAGTATATGCTGTTCAACAGCTTCCTCCAATTCAATCGGATCCAGCTCTTTTAACTGATTATCCGGGAAATCCAGTACGGTCAAATCTGATAAATCCAATACTTTAGCCACTTCCTGCATTTCCTTGTATCGGATTTGCCCCATTTCCTCTTTGGAGAGATCAAGTTTAAATCGCTGTTTGGTTGCTTCACCTTTTGTCAACGTTAACAGGTAGACTTCATCTCCGTTTCGAACCTGATTGGCAATGGCCGGGGCAGGTCCGAACGACTCGTCATCCGGATGTGGGAATACATATAATATCTTCATGATACGCTCTTCGTCATTTTTTTAATAAAAATTCTCCAACGGCCTCTCTTCGGCTAAACCATGCTGGGTCAAAATACCGGATTAATTAATGCAGGTACAGCATTTTAAGAATTGCTGTACACAGATAAAAGGAGTTTTTCGAAAGAGATAAAAAAGGTCCCGCTGTTAGAATAGCGGGACCTTCAACGGGAGATATACTATTTAAAGACTATTGGTTGCTATCATCGTCCTTATGAGCATCCGGTCGTGGAACCGCAAGTAATGCACTTCATGCACGTGCCGTTACGGACCATAGTCATGCTTCCGCATTCCGGGCATGCATCTCCCGTGTAGCCCATTTGCTTAGCACGATCATAGTCTGACTGATAGTTGGAACCGTTACTTGTTCCCGGCTTGGTAGTGGATGAGGGATTTTCAACACCAACTCCTTCCGGTTTTGAATCCCACGACCTGGAAGTCGAGGTTCGCTCCCACTGGTTGTCCTTATTCTGGCCTTTCTGATCGTCTTGATCTTCCTGGTGAACTTCCTCCTCACTTGGCCGCATTTTTCGAGACATAATCTCTTCGGTCGGAACATGGGCCAGATCATCGCGACCGAGGTAGGATACAGCAAGTTCGCGGAAGATATAATCGATAACCGAGGTGGTCATCTTGATGTGGGGATTACCCTGTACTTTCCCGGAAGGTTCGAATTTGGTGAATACAAAGGCATCCACAAATTCCTCAAGGGGAACACCGTGCTGCAGACCGAGTGAGATGGCAATTGCGAAGCAGTTCATCAGACTTCGGAAAGCCGCTCCTTCGCGATGCATGTCAATAAAGATTTCACCGATCTGCCCGTTTTCATATTCTCCCGTACGCAGGTAAACCGACTGGCCACCAATTTTCGCTTTTTGCGTATAACCGCCACGCCGGTTTGGCAGTCGCTTACGTCCCGCCACGTATTTATGAATAATACGCTCGGCCGTTTTAACGACCTGATCTTGTTTAGCCGCGTCTTCGTCGTCGGTGTCCGCATATTCTTCGATATCCTCGAAGTATCCCTTCAACCCACTGCTGAGCGGCTGACTCAACTTGGATCCGTCGCGATAGAGCGCATTTGCTTTCAGCATCAACTTCCAAGAGAGCATATAGGCATCTTTGATATCCTCGATGGTTGCTTCGTTGGGCAAATTGATGGTTTTAGAGATAGCCCCCGAAACAAACGGCTGCGCCGCCGCCATCATGCGGATATGTCCGCCGGGCTTGATATACCGGGTACCGTTACGCCCGCATTTATTGGCGCAATCGAATACCGGGAGATGTTCGTCTTTCAGGTGGGGGGCTCCTTCCACCGTCATGGTACCGCAAACATAATCGTTCGCCTCCTGGATTTGCTCTTCCGAGAATCCGAGATGTGACAATACGTTATAGCCCGGATTAGCCAGTTGTTCCTCGGTCATCTCAAGGGTTTCCTTGCAGAACTCTTCCCCCAGCGTCCATTGATTAAAGGCAAACTTGATATCAAAAGTGCCGGGAAGTGCTTCTTCAACCGCTTTGATGCGGTCCTGGGTAAAGCCAAAATCCTCGAGGGCTTCTTTATTGATGTGCGGACACCCTTCAAGGGTACCACGTCCTTTGGCATATTTTACGATATCGTCAATCTGATCTTCATCGTATCCCAGTTTACGCAGCGCCCGCGGCACACTCTGGTTGATAATTTTAAAATATCCACCGCCTGCAAGTTTCTTGAACTTAACAAGGGCAAAATCCGGCTCAATACCTGTCGTATCACAATCCATTACAAGACCGATCGTACCGGTCGGGGCGATAACAGTAACCTGCGCATTACGATATCCGTGCTCTTTACCCTTTTCAAGAGCCCGGTCAGAATCTTCCCTGACAGCCTCAAGCAGGTAGTCAGGGCAGTTATCCGGATCCACACCCATCGGAGTTACGGTCAGTCCTTCATATTCCTGGGGTGACGCGTTATAAGCGGCCCTCCGGTGATTACGTACGACCCGCAACATCGGTTCTTCGTTAGCTTCATACCGTTCAAAGGTACCCAACTCGCTAGCCATTTCCGCACTGGTGGCATAAGCACTCATATGCATTATACCCGTAATTGCACCGGCAATAGCCGTCCCCTCTTTACTGTCGTAGGGAACGCCCTGAACCATCAGAGCAGCGCCCAGATTAGCGAAGCCGAGTCCGAGGGTTCTATATTTATAGGAAAGTTCTGCGATCTCTTCAGATGGAAATTGAGCCATCAAGACCGAAATTTCCAGCACTACCGTCCATATGCGAGAAGCAAACCGCAACGACTCTATATCGAACTGGCCGGTTTCATCGTCATAATATTTCAAAAGGTTCAGCGAAGCGAGATTACAGGCCGTGTTATCCAGGAACATATATTCTGAACAGGGATTACTGGCCTTGATTTCACCGTCATTTGGGCAAGTATGCCACTCATTAATGGTATCATGATACTGCATACCGGGATCGGCGCATTTCCATGCCGCATGTGAGATATCGTCCCACAACTCACGGGCTTTAATTGTTTTAGACGGCTCCGGGGTTCGTCCCTCTTGTTCGGCATCACGTTTTTCAACTCGTCCGTAGAGCGACCAATCTTTGTCTTCAATGACCGCCCGCATGAAATCGTTGGTAACCCGGACCGAATTGTTGGAATTCTGTCCACTGACCGTATCATATGCTTCTGAATCCCAATCCTTGTTGTAAGTCTCAAATTCCAGGTCGGTAAATCCTTGCTCAGCCAACTGGATCACTCGCTCAATATAATTCAGCGGAATTTTGTCCTCTTTCGCCTCTTTTATGGCGTTGGCCAGCTTTTGATTTTTGGTCGGATCGCGGCTTACTTCGCCGTTCTGTTTTTCACCGTCGATTTCAACCGGTTCGTGGCAAATCTGGAGTATATTTTTCAGGTGCTTCTCGGTGATTTTTGAACCGGATACCATCGAAGCCACTTTTTGCTCCTCACGGACTTTCCAGTTCACATAATCTTCAATATCCGGGTGATCTACGTCCAACGTTACCATCTTTGCGGCACGCCGTGTGGTACCACCGGATTTTATAGCGCCGGCAGCCTTGTCACCGATTTTGAGGAAACTCATCAGTCCGGACGATTGTCCACCTCCACTCAGCGGTTCACCTTCCCCGCGAATCGCCGAGAAATTGCTTCCGGTGCCGGATCCATACTTAAACAAGCGCGCCTCGCGCACCCAGAGATCCATGATACCCCCTTCATTCACCAGGTTATCATCGATACTCTGGATAAAGCAAGCATGTGGCTGGGGATGTGAATAGGCATCATCAGACTCCACTGTTTCACCGGATTCCGGATCCACATAATAGTGTCCCTGGGAGGGTCCATTAATTCCATATGCCCAATGCAATCCGGTGTTAAACCATTGCGGGCTATTGGGCGCTGCCATCTGGTTGGCAAGCATGTAGCTTAATTCATCATAAAATATCCGGGCATCTTCTTCGGTATCAAAATAGTCATGCTTCCATCCCCAATAGGTCCAGCATCCCGCCAGACGATGAAACACATCACGACTGTCCATTTCTGTGCCAAAACGTTCATCTTCCGGCAGATCCTTTAACTTTTTCTTGGCCGGAACCGATCGCTGCAACCACCCCGGCACTCCCTTTTCCGGTACCCGTTGCGTTTCGGCAGGTACTCCCGCCTTGCGGAAATATTTTTGAGCAATGACGTCGGTGGAGACCTGCGTCCAGGACTCCGGCACTACGACGTTGTCCATTTTAAATACCACGGAACCGTCAGGATTCCGGATTTCAGATTTGCGTTTTACGAACTTCGTATCGCCGAAAGGCGTCTCCCAGTCTTCACTTGTGTAAAATCTGTTGAATTGCATATAGAGGAATCTACCGGTTTAGAAGGTTAGTATTAAACTTTTGCGTAATCGGGAGTTTCAACCCGTGTAAATCAGCGCAATCAACTACTACTGATGGAGAAGGCTTTACTGTTGAATAAGTGACCTATCGATGACTTATCCCTTTAGCCATCATTGCAGCAACTCTCACCATATTTTGATTGCTGATTTTAATATATTCCGGCAATGGTTCTGCACCAAGTAAAAATTCATCTTTTTTTCCACAAACATTGACAATTATCCACAGCGGCTATAGTAATTATGTAACGAAATGGGGCAGATTACATTTTATTTACACATAATTATAGACATATTATGCACAATCATATACTCTTTTCTAATATATTTACGACATTTGTAAACTTTATTTTCACCTACTACAAAGCCTTTAAGAGGGCTTGTCGCCTACCTCTATGACTTATCCACAAAATCGGGATAAGTTTTCCACACCTGCCGTACTCATTACCGATGAAAATAGTTGCAAGATCATCTTGATTAATCACCCTTATTTACAAGAGGTTTTTGAAGAACCGGGCGGCGGTTCCTTGCTCGTATACTTTTCTTCGGTTGGATGCATTGAACGGTTAATCTCCTGTTTACGATTATTGTTGTTACTGCCTGCTACCCAGAAAATTATTATGCTTCGGAACCGCCGCCCGGTTCTTCAAAAACCTCTACAAACATAATTATATCTCATCCTATCTATATATACTACGATTTCTGACTCTACTTAATTCCACAATCGCAAACACTACAAACGCGCAATTTTTATCGTTATCAGGTGAATGTTAATAACAGGACGTTGGGAAGCTGGAGCTTACACCCTCTCCCAACGTCCTGTGAGATCAAAATGAATGATCCGGTCATTTTTTAATTCAAGACCACTCTAGTTGGTACTGAAATGAAAGTCACCGGGACCAACAGCTGTTTTAAAGCTGTCAATGGCCGAACCATCCAGGTCATAGATAAAGGCCTCGCCCGCTTGTTGAAATCCTTTAGCGTCGGTGGTGTAAACACGAGGCTTTTCCCCTTGACTGGAAAATTCCAACGCAAAGAACGGACCTTTAATAAAATTGATTTGATCCATTTCGAGCGTTCTCATATTGATGGTATGGACCCCACCTTTCAACAGGTAAATCGTCTGATCTTTTTCATTCAGAGCAAATCCACCCGGATGCTTGGCACTACCCGCTTCAAGAGAAATGGTGAGTGAATCTAGCTTGGTTCCGTCTTTATCCAAAACGTATAACTTGCCCGGCGTATCATCGGGATGATATGCCCCTTGACAGAGTACCCAGAGCCGGTCCGATTGATCTACCGCCAGGTTTATGGGATTGTCATCTACTTTGATATGACCGGTTACTTTGTCCTGTTGCGTATCAATTACACTTAACGTATTTCCATTGCCAAAACCACTGTTTGCAACGTAAACGTTGTCTCCAATTTTGGCTAGTTGTTCGGGGCCTAATCCTACCTGGATATTCTTGATAACCTCATAAGACTCCAGGTCTACAACACTTACGTAACCGGGAGAACCAAAACCATCCCAGTTGGTTACATAGCCTATCCCTTCTCTCGCTTCAATCATGTACCGTGGTGACAGGGTATCACTTTGGGAAACAAAATCAATGGTTCCTACGTGTTGCAGATTTTCAGCCTGCAAAACTTCTACCTTATGACTGTTATTGATAATCGTGTATAACAGGTTGTCTATTTGTTCAAAACTCTGGCCGACACTACCAAGGGGACGACCATTTCTATTCTTAAAGGCATTTTGCTCTACGCTATCACTTTCAGGGTCAAAAATGGTGATTGAAGCAACACCATCGGAAAAATTTCCCTGATTTAGCACATAAATACCTTCCAGACCTTGTGATGGTTCATCACTGTCTGCAATGTCACACCCTGTAAGGGCGATGAGAAAAATTAAGCCAGCTACTGACAGATTTCGTAACGTAGTGTACATAAGGAATGTAATTGGATTTAGATATTATAATGCAGAGTAAGTGAAAAACGAAGGTGGCGTCCCGGCATGGGATACCACTGAATGACTTGATACTGTTCGTTGGTAAGATTTTTCAGATGCAGATTACCCTCCCACCGCACCGGTCCCCAGTTATAATGAAATCCGGCAGATAGATCAAATTTCTTATAGTTTTCCAGGGTCGATTGGTGGGAATTATCTGCATATCGACCACTGGTCCATCGATAATGAAGTCCCAGGTATAGGTTATCATATATGAAGCGGGCATTCGTCCGATAAGTCCATTCCGGTACATAAGCCAATTGATTTCCAACCGTTTCATCATCTAAAAACCGTGTTTCTGCTATCACCGATCGAGTCCAGTCAACAATCTGAGTCCATTTTATGTCAAGCTTTCCTGCCTCCACCGTTTTATTGGAACGCCAGGTGATACCCTTGCTTTGCATGCGCTTGATATTCTCGGGACTCCATACACTCCCTTTTTGTGTCCATTGGATTCCCTGTTCCAGGGATAGTTGATACACACTGATGTCATGTTGTCCATACCAGGAACTTTCATCGCCCGCATTCAGTCCAACCTCATATTTGATACTGCGTTCGGGCTTCAAATCGGGATTTCCGCCGGGGTTCCAGTGAAGATCGTTAAAGGTTGGCGGGCTGAAATTGTATCCCCCTGATAACCGGACCGTTAACTGGTTGTCGGCTTTCCAATTCACCCCAATGGATGGACTCACGGCATGACCGAAATCAGAGTAATAGTCCCATCTAACAGCAGGGTAGAAATAAATGACATCGCTCACCTCCCAAATGGGGTTCACCTGTAAACTAATCTGCTCACGCTGTTTTTTCCCGTTATAATTATTGGTTTCGATTCCGGTCACGCCCGCGCTGGCCGACCATTTCATCAAGAAAGCATTCGACCAATATTTCTGCAGGCCGGCTTGCATTCGCGTACGCTTTGAGAAGGTTTGGCTATTGATGTTGGACTGTTTATCTATATAATCCAGTTCATACGAACTGAAATAGCCTCTTCCCTGCAACTCCCAGCCAAGAACCCGGGTAGTAATAGCATTCAACCAGCGAACGGATTTATCATATTGTTTGGCTGTGCCCGTACCCGCTACTATTGGCCCCGGTATCTGATGATCGGTTTCATTGAACCAGAGCATGCTCTCGACCTTTGCAACTCCCTCCTTATCCCAGCCAATCCCCGTCATAAATTGTCTATTGTGAACTTGATTGTTGGAACGGGCCTTTGTTTGTCCCGTAAACGGGTCGACATAGGAGTAATCATTATCAGACCGATGCCGCCTGACAACCACTCCTCCTTTCCATGGTTTATTTTTGTACCCGGCTTTAAACATGGTGCGATCATACCCATAGGACCCAAGTGACTGACTTAAGGAAATTTTTTCCTCAGGGATTGTGGTATTCAAGCTAATGGATCCCCCCATACTTCTGCCACCATACGAACTACTCATATTACCCGGTGCAACTTCCACGCCTGAAAACATCTCGGATTCCAACAGAGCAAAGTCCACCAGACCCAAGAAAGGTACATTCAATGGCATCCCATTCCACAACACCTGTGTTTGGTCAGCTTCCATTCCACGTTGTGATACAGTAGCTGCTCCACCCGGACCATAATCCTTGACATTCAGGGTGGAATACTGAGTAAGCAGATCGGCTAAAGATTGTATTGAAGCCTGCTGCAGTAAAGTTGAATCCAGCTGGTTAACGAAGATGGGCTGTCGTTCAACGGGAAGCGATATACGAGTGGCCTGCACCTGCAGAGGACCAAGAATCAGGCTGTCAGCCATCTGCTGCGCCTTGGGGGCTGCAGGATAAAATAAAAATATTACCAGTGCTAAAAATAAGACCGGTATGCTACAGGGGTATACTTCTGTAGAGCATTCCCGCCAATAAGAGATATAGAATTTCATGGTCGGTATCACCGTAACTTTAACTCCCGAAAGTGTACAGTGAAATAGGCGTATGGCAGGTCTCCTGGCTCACCCTACTGCAGACGACCTTCCCGTCCCGACAGCTGTCGGGACAGTGGCTGTTAAGGTGGGATACTGCAGTTCACCTTGAAAAGTGTAAGTTATCCAAGGTAATTCAGGGTATACAGTTGCGGGTACAGCTTCCATTTTGGCGGAATTCCCTTTTCATTTCACCGGAAATCCCAGGATTCCGGCGAACAACCATAATACTATTTCAAAGAGCTCACAATATAGGGGACTTATTTTCTAAATCAAAAAATGGTCACATCTGGCAAAATGATATTTAGCAATTTAAGTAATCAGAACTCACGCAAATAAATTGTTACAAATAAGCACTATTGAATCCCTAAACTCTCCTGATTTTATGCTTACGGGTTTCTTTGTAATTTAGAATAACATTCAATGTTTATTCCGCCATTAAAATTCAGCCCCATGCTGCAACATCTATTTAAATCTCGATTCTCCTATCTCTTCACTGGAATTGCCCTGGGATTTCTGCTGGCAATTACCGTTTCAACATTGGATTCAAATATCACCCGGGACGTCATAGTCCAAGCCGAGAAAATGGTGGGATTGGATTTCACCCCTGTTGAACGAGACTCAATGCTTGGTCAAGTTCAGGATCATCTCGAGGACTATCAAAATTTACGTAAGGTGGATATCTCGAATGCCACCCCGTACGCCCTGAATTTTGATCCCATTCCTCACGGTACCTCCGTCAGCAAAGAAAATAGGCTAAATCGGTGGAATATTCCTCCAGCTGTTCAAATGCCGGATGATACCGCAAAACTTGCCTATTTTTCTATTGCAGAATTAGCATCCCTGATTAAACAGAGAAAAATAAGTTCACTGCAGTTAACCCGGTTTTTTCTCGAGCGACTTCGCAAACATGCTCCGCGGCTCAGAGCCGTAATAACGTATACCGAATCAAGGGCGCTGGAACAAGCGGAAAAAATGGACCGCGAGTTAAATAACGGTAAGTATCGCGGTCCCCTTCACGGAATACCCTATGGAATTAAAGATTTGTTTGCATTACCCGGCTACCCCACCACCTGGGGAGCTGAGCCATACAAAGAGCAGCATATAAACACTACAGCGACTGTTATAAAAAAACTGGATCAAGCCGGTGCCATTTTAATAGCCAAGTTGTCGCTGGGCGCTTTAGCCTATGGAGATCTATGGTATGAGGGACGGACCCTTAATCCATGGGACCTGCAAGAAGGATCCAGCGGATCCTCGGCCGGCTCTGCCGCGGCAACCGCTGCTGGACTGGTTCCGTTTTCCATCGGGACCGAAACACTGGGTTCCATTATTTCCCCCTCCAATCGATGTGGTACCACCGGACTGCGACCCACTTTCGGGCGTGTTAGTCGACATGGAGCAATGGCCCTCAGCTGGAGCATGGACAAGATAGGGCCAATTACCCGCTCAGCCAGGGATGCCGCCATGGTATTTGACGCTATACAGGGCCCCGACGGGAATGATCAATCCGTCAAAGATATCCCCTTCAACTACCGCGACAAGGTCAACATGGATACGCTGACGATAGGTTACTACCAATCTGCGTTCGACGACGATTACGATAATAAGTCACATGACCAGCAAACATTAGATAAGCTCCAGGAAATGGGAGCAAACATTGTTCCTGTGGAGTTGACCGATCTCCCGGTTTCCTC
>CAJXOW010000093.1 GCA_913057825.1 uncultured Balneolaceae bacterium
GTGGTGTCCAACTGTCAAGGACGGACATCGTGGAAAAAGTACGTACTTGACACTTTTTTCTATAAGTGGAGGCTCGAAGCTCGAGGCTCGAGGCTACTCCTGCGGGTCTACCTGTTGTGTATACGGTAAGTATGGCTCTCCTTAGGTGTTCACCGTCGTTAAGATTGGGGGTGCTTTATTGTAAAGGGAGTGTAAGTATACAGAATGTATTAACAATCTCGGATAGCTTCGAGCCTCGAGCCTCCAGCCTCGAGCTAAAGAAAGTTCATAATGCTTTATGAACTTTCTTTATTAATAATCGTATCTATAAACTCCGGGCTATGCGGATCGATGTTGCGGAGTTTGTGACCCATTTTGTCGCGTTTGGTCTTGAGATACTTCAGGTTTTCGGGGTAGGCGTTGACTTCGATGGGGACCCGTTCGACCATTTCGAGGCCGTAGCCTTTGAGTCCGACGCGTTTAACCGGGTTGTTGGTCATCAACCGGAGTTTTCGGACGCCGAGTGAGCGCAGAATCTGGGCGCCAACGCCGTAGTCGCGGTGATCCGGCTGGAAGCCGAGCGCTTCGTTGGCCTCGACCGTATCCATACCGCGCTCCTGGAGCTTGTAGGCTTTCAGCTTGTTAATGAGTCCGATACCCCGTCCTTCCTGGTTCATGTAAAGCACCACACCCTTGCCCTCTTTTTCGACTTTCATCAGGGCCTGGTGTAATTGTTCTCCGCAGTCGCAGCGTTTCGATCCGAAAATATCCCCCGTCATACACGAGGAGTGCACGCGTACGAGAACCGGATCGCCTTCCTCCCATGAACCTTTGGTTAGGGCCAGGTGGTTGCCGCCGGTGAGACGTTCTTCGTAGGCATACAAACTGAAATCGCCGTAGATGGTCGGCAAGTTGACGTTGACCAACTCCTTGACCAGCGTCTCGTTCTGCATCCGGTAGGCGATTAGATCCTTGATCGTGATAAGCTTCATGTTGAACTCATCGGCCATCCTGACCAGATCCGGCAGTCGAGCCATTTCACCATCGTCCTTCATAATTTCGCAGATCACCCCGGCCGGTTTGAGTCCGGCAAGACGCGCCAGGTCAACCGCCGCTTCCGTATGTCCAGCCCGACGCAGTACACCCCCGGTGATACTGATCAGGGGAAAAATATGTCCGGGCTTGCGAAAATCGGTGGGACGAGCATCATCATTGATCAATTCGCGAATCGTATTAGCGCGGTCCGATGCGGATATCCCCGTGGAAGTCAGCTCTTTGTGGTCGACCGAGACCGTGAAATTGGCCTCCTCTGGGTCGGCGTCATCGGTCACCATATAATCCAGGTCCAGGTGATAGGCTTTTTCGCGGGTAATCGGCATGCAGATCAATCCACGACCAAATTTGGCCATCAGATTAATATGCTCGGCCGTCACTTTTTCCGCCGCCATGACGAAATCGCCTTCATTTTCGCGATCTTCGTCGTCGGCTACAATTACGATGCGGCCCTGTTTGATATCTTCGACAGCCTCTTTAACGCTATCGAATTTTGTGTTACTGGCAGACATACGGATTGGGAGTTAGTCAGGAATTGTCGTCTTTCTGGGGATTTACATCCGAGATTGCATTCTTCATGATGCGAGCTTTAACGTCTTTATGGATCTCCATCAGGATATAATCATCCTCGATTTTGTTAACGTGTCCGACGAGACCGCCCGACGTAATCACTTTATCGCCTTTTTCGAGGTTCTCGACCTTTTCACGAATCTCTTTCTGTTTCTTCGTCTGCGGGCGGATGATGAAGAAGTAGAATACGGCAAAGATTAAGCCGAGAAAAATGAGGTTCAGATAACCTCCTCCACCGCCGTCCGGACTGCCCATTAGAAGCAGGAATAGTGAATTCAAAATCATGATATCAGTATTTAATATTTATTTTAAGATTCAGCAAGTCATTGCAAATAAGCATTGAATGCGTGTTATGATATATCACTCAACACGGTACCGCAAGATAGCATATTTATTAACGCACTACAACGGGGGGAGGTATATGGAAATAGCCCCTCAATGTAAGGCTGGTTTGCTGAGCTAAATATGAGGTTTGTTGCAGGTCAAAACAGATTGGTTTGTGTTGGCAGCCGCGTGTAGCTGCTTATCCCCATTTGAGGTTCAAGAAATTCAATCACTACCGCTACCGGGTACGGGCAGCAACGGCCGGGGATGGTCCACCTTCCCGGGTTTTCTGATATTTTTCTCCAGTTGTCGGTCAAACCGGTGCATCGCCTGTTTCAGCCGCTTCACAACGTCCGGATGCTCTGCCGCCAGATTGTTGCTCTCGCCGATATCTTGTTCAAGGTGATATAGTTTATCCGGCCGGATAAACTTCCAGGGACCGGAGCGGACGGCCTGCAGGGAATCCTTTACGTAATAGTAAAAGTATTCATGGGGAGAAGCGGCTTTTGAAGGAGACTTTAAAAGGTTCGTGATGTTTTTGCCGTCGATTTTTCGGTCAGCAGGAAGCTCCACGCCCGCCAGGTCTGCGAAAGTGGGCAGCAAGTCCATGGCCGTAGCCATTTCACCGGTGACGGTGCCGGCGGGTATCGTTCCCGGCCACCAGGCAATGGTCGGTTCGCGGAATCCCCCTTCCCAGACAGTTGCCTTGCCGCCGCGCAAAGGTCCCATATCTGTACCCGCTCCCCCGTTATCCGAGGTAAATATAACCAGAGTGTTTTTATCCAACCCCTCTTCCCGCAGCGTCTGCAGAATCCGTCCTGTACTCCAGTCCACTTCTTCAATTTGGGCTTCGGTCACGTTATTGGCATCGGACATAAATTGCTGGCGGGCAGCCCGCGGATAATGGATGAAAGCGTGCGGCAGATAGACAAAGAAGGGTTGATCCTCATGTTCCCGGATAAAATCGGTGGCATGCTTCGTGAATCGATAGGCAAGTTTCGCCTGGTCGTCCATCGTTTCGACCGTATCCACCACCTTCTTGCTTTGTACGACCGGCAGAGGCGGAAACTGCCAGTTATTATTTTGCGGCCACATATCATTGGAATAGGGGATGCCAAAATATTCATCAAACCCCTGCTCGGTAGGAAGAAACTGGGGTTGATCTCCCAGATGCCACTTGCCGAAAATACCGGTGGCATATCCCGCCTTTTTTAACAAGTCCGCTATGGTGATTTCACCTGGATTTAATCCGGTTTTATCCCCCGGGAAAAGCACCCACTCATTTCCTCCTATGGTGTGGGAGGAAAACTTCGCCAATCCAACACGCTTCGGATAGGAGCCTGTCAGCAGCCCGGCTCTTGAAGGAGTGCATACCGGTGAGGTCACATAGAAAGAGGTCATTTTGAGTCCTTCTTCAGCCATCCTGTCCAGATGGGGTGTTTCATTGACGGTGGACCCAAACGGACCGATGTCTCCATAGCCCATGTCATCAATAAATATGATTACGAAGTTGGGAGGAGGGTCGGTGTCGGCTGAATCTTGTGCACTATTGCAGGATACCAGCAGAAGAGCTGTCAGGAAAAGGTGGAGGTATTTCATAACTTTTTATTGGTATTAGTGATATCGGCGATGATAAATATTTATTTTAGTTGGATATTAAGTAAAATGCGCATAATGTTTGAGTAGCAGCGGTCCTTGGAAATTCCCGGGAGGGCTCTTCAGTCAGGGAAATTCAGCGTGTCCCTGCTGTGAGCAACTTTAACACCAGCAATCTGGTGTGCAGGCATTGCACCTTATTAATCTTTAACCTTTACACCCCAAGTGCTTCAGAGTCCTCCCCGGGTTGTTTAACGACCGCTAACACATAATAAAAAATAAACGCGGGGAAGTATATGTCCGACACATCAAGACGCAAGTTTCTCGAAAAGCTCATCATGGGTAGTGCGGCTATCGGAACGAGCGGCTTATGGAGCGGTTTTAAATCGTCCCGATCTTCCAATCCACCGGATCGCCCGAACATTATCCTCTTCATCAGCGACGATCACGCCAAAATGGACGCGGGCTGTTATGGAAATGAAGCGGTGCGTACCCCGAATATCGATCGATTGGCCGGCGAGGGAATGCGATTTGAACGGGCGTTTACGGTGACGCCGACCTGCGTGCCGTCGCGGGCCTCGACCTACAGCGGACTCGGACCGTTTCGCCACGGGGCCCATGAAAATCACAGCACGGCCCGCCCCGACCTGAAGACCCTGCCCCATTATTTCAACGAACTGGGATATCAGACGATTCTGGCCGGCAAGACGCATATCCGTCCGACGAAAGCCTACCCGTTCGACCGGTATATCGATACGAAAGGTGACTGGAATGCAACAATCGTGAAAGAGGGCAGCGAGGTGGTCCGATTTCTGCAGGAGGAAGCGTCCGACGCCCGGCCGTTTTGCCTGGTAATCGCCACCAACGATCCCCATGTTCCGTGGTCCGACGATCACGACTACGATCCGGCGGATGTGAAGCTGCATCCGTTTTTACTGGATACGCCCGAAACCCGTCAGGCGATGGCCAACTATTATAACGACGTGACCAAGATGGACCGGGAACTGGGTCGCACGCTCGACGTGCTGGACCGTTCCGGCTTATCCGAAAACACGCTGTTTGTGTACACCTCCGACCACGGTCCGCAGTTCCCCCACGCCAAATGGGAGCTCTATGACTACGGCATCAATGTGCCGTTTATCGTGCGATGGCCGGGCAAGGTGAAGCCGGGGAGCGTCACCCGGGCCATGATATCATCGGTCGACACCCTGCCCACCCTGATGGAGGCGGCCGGCGGGTCGGCGCCGGATGATATCGACGGGGAGAGTTTTTTGCCGGTGCTGACCGGCGAAGCGCAGCAGCACCGCTCCGAGATATACGCGACCCATACCCGGGATACAATGATGAATTACTTCCCGATACGGGCGGTGCGGACCGAGAATTACAAGTATATCTGGAACCTGGCGCCGGAGCGAGCGTATACAACCCATCTAACCAACGAACGGAATTTTATTAAAAACGGCGGCGGACACCTGTGGGATTCCTGGATGAAACTCGCCAACGAGGATCCCCGGGCCCGCGAAAGAGTAGCCTTTTTCCAGCACCGGCCCGAAGTGGAGCTCTACAATGTGCAGAGGGACCCGAGTGAGCTGAACAACCTGGCGGGAGACAACGGTATGCAGCCGGTTAAAAACAAGCTGGCCGGCAAGCTGAAACAATGGATGAAGCAGCAGGGGGATGAAGGGCGTGATGAGTGGGACTACTAGATGATTAATGAATAAAAAGTGAAGGTGATATCATGAAAAAGCAAATAGTCGGGTGGATAATTGGCTTGCTGTTGATAGTTGTTTTGGGTCAAAGTGCGCTCGCACAGCAATATCCTCCTATGGAGATGGGCGTCAACGTTAACGAGCGTCCGCACTGGTTAAAAAAAGACCTGTTGGAATTGAGTCAGACGACCTGGGTACGAGCCTTTATCGAATTTTCCCACTATGTGAAAGGCCAGCGGGATATGAAAAATGACATGCGGGTCCGGCACCTGAAGTCAGTTGCAGAGGACGGGTACAAGGTGGTGCTGTCGATCAAGTGGAATTTGAATGAGGCCGGCTGGCGCATACCGGAGCCGGGAAGCAGCCGGGAGCAGGATTGGCTGCGGTTTACCACGGATCTGCTGAATGAACTGGAGGGTGATATTTCTATCCTGGTATTGGTTAATGAGATAACGATCGATACCCCGGAAAAAGATCTACAGCCGATAGAGAATGGAGAAATCCCCTTTGTAAGATTCCAGAAGCGACTGCTCGATCATATCAGTCAGCTCAAGCCCAAAAATCCTGATGGAAATCCCCTGCCCATATATACCGGCGGATTCACCCGGCTCGACAAACAGGAGTTACAGGATCATCCGGTCAACCGGGCGATGTTTAAGTGGATTAACGAAGACGATCGCCTTACCGGAGCCGATTATCATATTCATCAGCCCGATTACAAAACCTCAATGGAATCTTCCAATTTTATTCGCAAACAGATCCCGGAGAAACCGCTCATTGTTACGGAATTCTCATTCGTGTGGAAATGGAAGGCTCACCTGGGCGACCGGATTGGCGCGACTGACGGCGGTCGTAAATTTGCCGAGAAATATGGGATAGATTCGGACATAACCGTTGCCGATTACTGCACCCGGACATTCGCGGATCGCGTACCGGAAAACCAGTGGCATGATTTTCTAAAATCGCAATCCTGGTACGAGCCGGATTATCTGGATATTCTCGGTCGAATGATGGAGCGTCACGGGGTGGTGGTAGCTACTTATGCATTTACCCAAAATCCTGAGGGAGGCGGTGCCCGAAATATTACCCCGGAATCGAATCCCTGGTTTATGCACCAGATTTTGATGCCGCAGAATGTATATGTGCCGAATTCAGATCGTACGGCAATTAATTACGGCATGCATGAGAGTTTTGTACGCTGGCAGCGGGTGACGAATACACTAAAAGTTGAATAAACTTCTATGGAGCAATTTTGAAAAAGTGTTCAAAATACTGAACCCGTAAAGTCGACTTTTTATGATATAGCCGCCTTAATTTTGATTATAAGGTATGAAATGGCATTAATGTCGTAACAGGTCAGAGTTCATTACCTTAACTAAACGAAAGCCCTAAACGATCTGGAAATGGGAACAAAAAGGTGTAACAGAGATGGAAAATGGAGATTTTGGGTTGGTTTGACCGTAATGTTGGTGTTGTTAATTTTCGGTCAAAAAGCCGGGTTAAACCAAACTGATCCGGTCGAAGCGGGAAAAGCAGAAAGCATCAACGCGAACCCGTCGAATATATCCCCCGAATCATCCTACGGTGTAATATACAAGCGTGCCATCCAGGTGCCTGAGTCAGGCTACTATACCTTTTATATAAAAACCGGCCAGAAAGGTCGCCTGCTTGTGGATGGAAAACGCCTGGTCGATGTAGAAGACGATAATCGTCGTTTCGGTCGGTACGGTATCATCGGCCTGATGGAAGGAGAGCATACCATCGAGGTTCGATATTTGAACGAGGGTAAAGGGGACAATCTTGAAGTGCAGTGGTCCGGTCCCGGATTTTTTCGGCAACATTTGTAGGAAAAATGTTTGTAACAATGTTTGTAACAAAATAAAAAAGGGCCCCTAAAACCTGCGGTGAACAAGGTGTTTAGAGGCCCTCACCAGTAAAAGGTCTTCCAAAAGCCGTTATTTTGCACAATTTCTGCATTTTCGCGATTTCAAAAACCTCATGTATTATGAAAATACACTGCGGTTTTGAATTCGCTCAGGCTTTGAACTTGAACAAAATTCCTGACTTTTGAAAGACCTTTCAAAGTGGGTGCTAGTGGATTCGAACCACTGACCCCTTGCTTGTAAGGCAAAATATAAAATATGTGTAAATTATTGCATATCAACAACATATGTAAATTACATATTAAATATATCGGAAACATGTCGTACAATACTTTCGCAATTTTGCTCCATTTTTGACAATGTTAGTTGGTAAGGAACAGCTTGCAAGTATTGCTGGGTCGTTTCCAATCTAGAATGACCAAGTATACGCATCAAATCATATAATCGGTGACCTTTTGATTGATTAGATGATCTGGTCAAGAACCAAACTGCAAATGTATGGCGAAGATTATATAGAGTAAATTCTTTATCAGGAAATTTTTCGTCTCTCGCTTTTGAAAATTTTTTGGAAAGGCGTTTCTGGGCTTGATCTCCGTGTCTTCCAAATAGCCATTCATGATCCTTCATCAATGTATCTTTGTTTCTGAAATCAGAATCAAGGATTAATCTTAAAATTTCTTCAGTGTCTTCGAATATGGGGACATTCCTTTGGTTTCTGGATTTTGTCAGAAAGTCTTCCCCAATAATGATTAAGCCCGATTCCAAATCTATATGGCTAGTTTTTAGTTTCATAAGCTCTGATGGACGTAGGCCTGTTCGGGCAAGGAGCCACCAAGCCAATGGCATCCATAGTGTGGAGCGGTTTTTCTTAACGATATTCTTTTTGATGTTTTCGAGGTTTTCGTCAATGTGGTAGTCACACAATGATTTTATTTCGCTACCCTTTAAAAACTTCGGTATCTGTTTCTGGGGTTTATCTACATGAAAGTCTACAACCTGATCCAGATATCCCTTTTTCACACACCAGTTTTGAAATGTTCGGATAATGCGATTGTAGCTTTTTCTACTATGGTCCGATTCCAAACTTCCGTTGTACAGAAAATTCTGAAGATCATTTTCTGTAATTTCATTCAGTTGGGTAGCCTCTCCTACGGATTCCGCAAAATCTTCTAATACGTATGGTGCAGAATTTTTTTGGTGCTTTCCCCATCCCTTCGCTCCCTTTAAATTTTTTTTGTAAGCAATGAATTCTTCAATAGCTTGAAGAAGGATTGGGTTATCCAAATCGGATCGATTCCGATTATACCATTTTTTCTTCCATGGATCATGTTCTCCTTTTAAAAACTGATGAACCAGTAAATCTTTCCTATCTTTTGCAAGTTCTTGGTTGTCAGTTTTCAGGGTTTCCCTTACCTGTTTTCGATCATGACGGTAACGATCCGTCCATCGGATGTAATAATTCTTACCATTTTTCTGCTTATACGGTCCTGAACAGTTAGCCATATGTATTCGATTTATTTATCCTTTAGATCTTTTTTTAAATCTTTCAAAAGTGTGAGGTTCATTTGTATTACGGATCTCATTTCCTGAAGCGATTTTTCAATACGATCAATTTTTTCCCGTGGAGATAGGGAATCAGGAAGTGATTTAAGAAGTTTTAGTTTTTTATACGCGTGTTTATCATACGATTCCAACCTCTGCTTTTCTTTCGTTTCATCAGAGGCTTGAATTGGGTCATTACCTGTTTTTAAATACTCTTTCCTAATTTCAGGATTTTGTCTGATAATTTTCCGAACGGGTAATTTTCCTCTCTTTTTCCATTGGTATAAAGCATTCGAAGTGAAACCCAGAGTATCTGCTAGGTCTGCCAATGAGCGGCACTGATAGTGGGTTTTTAAGCCCTCCAATATCTTTTCGATGTCTACGCTAGTCTTTTTTTCAGGCATGGTGATAATATTTTACTGTCTTTAACGTTTACATGACACTGTCATTATATTGAAAACTGGTAGTAATTCCAAATTGAATCAGTTAATAATTCAAATAAATAATAATCTAAAACGAATGAAATATGAGTTATGATGACGCAGATATTGGCATATTGCTATTGGAGCGAGCTCGTGAACTGATAAAAAAAGGAATGGAGAAGAAGCGCAAAGAAATCAAAACAGTCAAAGCAGAGAAAAGTGATAAGTGGCTTAACAAAAGGCAAGCAGCAGCTTATTTAGGATGCAGCGTTCGAACTATATATCGATTAGAAAATCGCAACAAACTCACGTTCCAAGAAGGAAAAATTTTAAAATCAAAATTGGATATTTATATAAAAAATAATAAAAGTTATGAAAACGTATAGAGCTTTGTATAGTATAAATGATAAGAAGAAAGAATATACGAATAGGTTGAACAGCGAAAATAAACATGCAAAATTTAATAATTACTATGATATGTGTAGGTATGCATTAAAAGTAGAGAGTAAAATTGATGAATATGAAACATATGGAAGGGTAGTATACGCGGAAGGTGTAATCTTAAATAAAGAAGGCGGTATTTGCAGATGGTATCAGGTACCGTTCTTAATTTATAAACCTTATGAAAAAAATAAAAAAATTGGTGGAGTAGATATTCTGGATAAGGTCAGAAAAGTAACCAGATTTTATCTTTTCCGTTCGTTCCCGATTCATAATGGGGACGTAGGGAGATTACCGTTTTTGGATTTAAAAACATTTCAAATAATTAGTAGGATAAATGGATCTATTAATAAGTATGATAGTTGCTATCATTCTTTCCATTTATTTGGGTCAAAAGATTTTTTCCAGATTGGAAATAAAAGAAGAAGGTTTGAAATGGAAGGAAAATATATACCATAGAGCTTACATATAGTTATCAGCAGATTTTTTTAAAAAATATAAAACAATATATGAATGTTGATACGATAAGAGGACATAAGTTAACCTCATTTTCGAAAATAAATAATAGATTATTAAGCAATGCATCAAGACAAAAGACATTGGAAAAAGGTAAGTATAAGATAAATTATAGTCGTGATGATATTAATTATCATGCATATTTATATATGTATAATGATAATGGTAAAAATTATGAAAGATTTGGGAATATACATTGTACAAATAAGAAGGAATATTTTTGGCATGTAAACTTAACAGTTCATCTATTAAAAATGGCTCGATTAATGGACGGGGGGAAAATAAGTTATTATCATATTCTCGGAGATTTGAGTGATTTACTGGAGTTGGTGGGCATTAAATGTCATCTGGAAGATTTTAATATAACACGGATTGATTTCTTTAAAGATATCCATGTAAAATATCATCCGTGGAAATATATGGATATTCTTGAATTAATTGATTTCCCGTATAAAGACACGTACAGAGAATATAAAAATACGGTACATTTTGTAGGGAATACTGATCCCCATTATAAATTCGGCAAGGTATATGGGAAATCCGAACAAATGGACTTGTTCGAACATATGCTTCGTTTCGAGCTCTCGATTGATATGGCCCGCAGTAAGCATTACGGAGAAAAATATTTAGGGAAAAAGGATCAGAGAAAATTGGTGGATTTGCATAAAAAAAAGAATGGCGAGCATCTACTACGATATCTTTTTACCCGTAGGCTCTTCGATGTAGATTTTAATGATATTGATTTTAACGGTATGAATTGGGAGGAAAGATGTCGAGAAATTTTAGGCAGTCATTATAAAAGCATGGAGGACAAATACGATTCTTCCCGAGCTGCTGAAGCTTTGTTCACCAGTGATATTCATGACAGGGTTCGAAGATTGGAAGCCGACAGCCATGGGCAATATTACTATAATAAAAGAAAACAGGTTGAGGTGAATTTTAAACAACGCATAGCCGAACGTCCGTTTCCTGATGATAGCGAAAAAGAGGATGTGTTTTATTTGGACCTGTATAGGGAAATGAAGGAAGAGGTTCTCGGGAATGGATACTCCCCATACCTGACTGATCCCGACTATAACCGAGTATATGATCTGTATTCCCTGTATAAATCGGACCAAAAAAATACATCTCTTATATTGAAATCCGAGAAAAATTCATGAGCTTGAATGCAATCAATTGTTTATTATCCATCAAAATTATTTGGAGGGGTAAATAATGGATGTATGCTTTTTTGTTGGATCGGGAATTTCGCGAGAATCGGGAGTAGACAATGCAAGAGAGATAACAAATTCGGTATTAACGGAGTCGTATCACCATCACACGGATTATGAAGTATTCTTGAAGGGGGACCCACCATCACCTGCCGTAAATGATGCAGGGCCCATACAGGATTTTTTGAATTACCTGAAAGACGAATATGACGATTATTTTAATGAAATTATTGGGAAGGAAGATGAGACCAATTATGAGGACCTTTTTTACGTGTTGGACCAGCTTGATAGAGAGTTATATGGGCACACTGTAAATATAGCCCTGAAAGGGTTCTCGGAACGAATGGAAGAAGTCACATTGCCCATGAGAGAGGAGTTCCATTCTTACCCTGACCTAATTCCATTGAAGGAGTTTGTTTGGTATGGGAAAATATTCATTGAAAATGCGGTCCGATATGGATTGAATTACGAAGAAATTAATGGTCTGGATTTATTTGAGAATTTATCGGATCGGGAGGAAGTTGATCGAATGTATATCTTTTCTTTGAATCATGACACTCTTATGGAAGAATTTTGTCGAGAGGAGGATATAAAGTTTCGTGATGGTTTTTCCGAAATTGACGGTGATGTGAGATGGTATGAGCCGAGTACATATGAGGAAGAGGCAGAGCTTTATTTATATAAGTTACACGGGTCGAGGGAATGGGATTTAACAAGAAGTCACAAAGGGGATAAATATGTTATCATAACTGGGGAAGATAAATATGAAGGGACCACGGATGATGGGGAGGAGGTTCGACATTTGCAGAGTCATGGAAATTTTTTGACAGGAGGCAATAAAGTGCATCGGTATTACTCGGGAATTATTGGAGAATTGCACTACAGATTTGAAACCATATT
>CAJXOW010000094.1 GCA_913057825.1 uncultured Balneolaceae bacterium
CGTGGGTCAGTCGGACGAACGACTCGAGTTTGACACGGTGACCTCCCCAAACGCACCGTACAATGGCTCGTCGTACGGGTATGAGCAGTCGTTTCAATCTGCATTGGATCATTTCACCCCGCGCAATACGGGCAGCAACGGGCTCTCGGACTATTTCGTAAAGGACTTGTTCGTGGATTCGAACAATCGGCTGTTTGTGTCCGTCCATAACTGGCTGGGCAATTATATCGACGTCTATGACGGCAACTCCTGGCGGCATATCGATGTCAGCGAAGAGCTTGCCGCCGAGCCCCTCGATATTGCGGAGGACGGGTCGGGCCACCTCTGGTTCGGCACCAAACGGGGCGTGTTCAAGTTTACCTCCGACCTCGGCAAGGTGGATACGGTGGATCTGTCCGGTTTGACGGGCTTATCCGACCGTGCGGGACATCTCGAGGTGGGAGCCAACGGACGTCTGTGGATTGCCCTGCAGCCGACGCTCAACCCGGATGGCTCATACGACAAAAACGGCGGACTCATTCTGTACGATCCGGTTGCAGACTCGATCGTGGCACGTTCGGATCTCTTGTCGGCCGACCGGGCCCGGACGCTGGAGGCGGGCCTGGTGCAGGACCTGCAGGTGCATCCCGACGGCAACCTCTGGGTAACAATCGGTTCAACCGAATCGGCGACCGGCGGAATCGCCGTGTTTTCGCCGGATATGGATTTTCGGTGGATGCACAGGACCGGCAATTCCGATCTGCCTTCCAACAATGCGAAGACCCTGGCGGTGGACGGGCAGGACCGGATGTGGACCTGCTTCGCTCGAAGCTCTTCCGACGCCACGATCGGGGTCGCCTGGTATGACGGCGAAAAGTGGTCGTCCTACACCCAGGACAATTCGCCCCTGCAGCGGAGCTGCAATACCATCGCGTGGGATAACAACCAACTTTATTACGCCACGTCGGATTCAACCCTGCGGTATGACGGCAGCGAATGGAGTACCGTCAAGGCGGATGTTTCGGGGCAGCGGTTTATCGGGATCACCTCGATGGCGACCGACTTTCACGGGATGACGGTCTTCGGACAGGAAAAATTCTCACTCTCCGGCGGAATCTTTCTGAAAGACGGACAAAGCTGGGATTATTTGTCGTCAACCAACGACGGGGGACTCTTCAGCAACGTGATCTTCGGAACGGCGCCCGACGCCGAGGGGCGATTGTGGGTATCCGGCTTTTTCGGGGTGGGATTGTTTGACGGATCCTCCTGGAGCTATTTCGACGAGAACGTCGGGCTGGCGTACACCTACGTCTGGAAAGTGCATGCGGCCTCGGACGGGACGGTGTGGTTCGGGTCGACCGGGGGCGGGCTGACCTATTGGGAGAACGGCGATTTCAAGATTATGAATCAATACGGCACCTTTTTCGGGGAATCGATCTTTGAAGACAGCCGGGGTCACATGTGGTTCGGCTCCAACGGCGGTGAGAAGCCGGGAATCCTGCAGTACGACGGTATTTCTTTCACCCGTCACGATACGGCCGCCGGCGTCATCGGTCCCCGGGTCACCTCCTTCGCCGAAGACGACAGCGGATACGTCATTGCCGCCACTGCCGGCAGCGATTTCAGCGGCTTTGCCCGCTACGATACTGCAACGGGGACCTGGAGCGCCTGGCAGCCGCATCCTGATAAAGAAATTTTCAGTACGGAGATCCATTCCGGTCCGATGAACAACGTGTGGATTCCGGCCGATGACAGCCTCTATAAGTGGGACGGCCAACAGCTTGAAAGTTTCGGCCTCTACGCCCACGATCCCATATCCGCCCGCCACGTGGAAGTGGATCCCTCCGACCACGTCTGGCTCGCCAGCGGCAAGGATCTGTACGTATTCGACGGTTCGAGCTGGGAGCATCTGAGCAGCGGACCCCGGGTTTACGACATCAGTCACGGTCCCGACGGAGATACGTGGGTCGGTACCTTTTTCCATGGCGTTTACAAGTACGAACACGAGCAGATCGTGTCGATCGACGAAGATCGCCGGCAGCCCCGGGACATATCCCTGGAAAAAAACTATCCCAATCCCTTCAATCCCGCCACGCAGATCGAATTCACCCTGCCGCGGGCCGGACAGGTGACGCTCGGCGTCTATAACCTGCTCGGACAGCAAGTCGCCACGCTCGTCGACGGCGCACGCTCTTCAGGAACCCACCAGGTCAACTTCAACGCCGAACATTTCCCCAGCGGAATCTACCTCTACCGCCTGGAGACCGAAAACTACAGCCGCACCCGGAAAATGATGCTGGTCAAGTAGAAATGATCCCGTAAAATCGGAATTGATCAGACCATCATATCAAAAATCGAAAACGGCAAACACATCCCCCGCTACGACACCCTTAAATGAATAGCCGACGGCATGGGAATCTCGGTAAGTGGGCTGATAAGTGGGTGAATTGATTGAGTATGACAAAGGTTTTTGCTAATTTGATTAGTAGATTATGACTACCAAAGAGGCAGATATTACAAAAGTCTTCAAAAAGAAATATTTCTGGGATACGGATCTCTCGTCGCTTGATCCGGAGGAATCCAGGTGCTTGATTATTGAACGGGTATTCAGCCTTGGATCGGTTCAAGATGTGAAGGAAACCATTAATTACTACGGGAAAGATGAAGTCGTCGAAGTACTGTGTAATCTCCCGTACCTGGATCCCAAAACCCTTAATTTTGTATCTGTAATATTTAAAGTTCCGAGAGAAGAATTTAGATGCCATCAAAATCAGCAGTCGACGAAAAAACAAGAGAGTTAATTAAAGAGCTGCAAAAGCAAGAATCGACAGTATAGTGAAATACATGTGCTAAAAAGCCTGGTGTATTTTGATGATGTTGACTTGAATAACTGGCCGGTACTCATTAGGGAGCCGGATCTCAAGTGGAGCAAAGTAAAAAACAGGCTGCAATCTGAAGTAGAGGGATATTTATGATTGATGATTTATAATTATTGATTAATGATTTGCCGACAATGCCCTTGATACGCATTATATCGAAGACGCGTTGATTTATTATTTGGCGCAGGTTAAATTGATAAGTGAAATTGAAAAAATCAGTTTCCTCTAAAGAATATCGGGCGGGCAGATAGCCGGTCACGCTCCTATACATAGACCTAGTCCCCTTCATTGAAGGGAGACTCTTCTACAACACTTAGCGGGCCGGTCTGCCTGCCCTTTCTTTTCCTCCCTGCACTGCTATCCCCCGGGAAAAATTTTGAATTATGAATTATGAATTGCTGCACCGAGCGGTTTTAAAGGCACTTGCTTGCACCAGCCTTCCTGTTGTTTGACGTTAGTATCGGCAATAGCAATAAGACCGGTGCCAACGAAGCGC
The DNA here is from genome assembly GCA_913057825.1 of uncultured Balneolaceae bacterium. GTDB lineage: Bacteria > Bacteroidota > Rhodothermia > Balneolales > Balneolaceae > CAJXOW01. Next base: position 3,355 of record CAJXOW010000094.1, read on the forward strand.
ACGAATGCCCGCAGGAAACGTCCGCAATTCAAAATTCAAAATTATCAGTTTGATAAAATTGTTGTAAGGATTCCATCTCAGAACGCTCAGATAGGTAAACGATAGGTATCCAGTGGATTATGATAATTATATCATATTTATGGCCGTTTATAAAGAGACGTTGAATGGAGTGAAAGTAAAAATACACAATGTGGATCATTTGCCACCGCATTGTCATGCTTATATTGATAATAAAGATGTGAGGATTAATCTTCTTACTTTGGAAGTAATGAATCCTCCACCATTATCAGTTCCGCCAAAGATCAACAAAGCGATAAGAAAAGAACAAGAAGTGATGTTAGAGGCCTGGGATGAAGTTAAAATAATACCGAGAGGAGGTAATCCGGGCGATTGGTGAAATTAAAACTTAAGACTATGGTTACGACAGTTAAGGAGTTAAAAATTGATGTTTCCCACGTAGGAGCAAAAAAAGTACGGTCCGCGTTAAAACAGCTATTGACGCAAGAGGGCTTCACCTTCCACGAAATAACCGTTGATTTGAAGGGGGGATTATTGGATAAAATAGAGATCCATAATTCCACACTTTTTTTTACGGACCTTCATCAATTGGCTAAGCTCACCAGACAATCGGATAAAAAATGTTGGAGCTATTATATACGAAAAAATCAACCACATTTCATTTCGTTGATTCGAAGCAGTAAAGATGAAAATTATGCTGACTTTATTGATGACCTGGTAAGATTTTTTGATGGCAGGCTGTCGGTTGTCAGAATAAGGGAAAATATGGACGCGTCGGTAAGGAAAACCCTTAAAAACGAAATAAGAAAGTATATAGAACGGCATTTATCCCCTGATTCTTTAATGGAGGTATCCTATATAGAGAAAGATAAAGGCTATCAGGTGAGTTTTAACGACGGAGTTTCCGGTTTTGTTTCGTTGGAGGAAATGGGGTTGGAAGAGTACGAGGAACAGTTAATGATTGATCGCCCGGCAATTGAGGAAATGGGCAAGGCGATAGAATTATTTTCCCATGAAGGAGAACTCTTTGAGATAGATGCCCTGGCTGTAAAAACATTATTGTCAAAGCCGGAGCATGAGGTTGTCAACGAACAATCTAAAGAAACCGCGACTCAGGTCGGCGAGCGCATTCGATCGGTCCGGAAGAAGGAATCGTTGACGCAGCAGGAATTATCACAAAACACCGGCATCGACCAGGCCATCATATCCAAAATCGAAAACGGCAAACACATCCCCCGGTATGACACCCTGAAAAGAATAGCCGACGGCATGGGAATCTCGGTGAGTAGGCTGGTTGGCGGATAGTTCAAGCTTCCTGTAAAATTATGTAAGTAATTAAACTTTACTTCATCATATAAGGGAATAAAGAATTCGAGAATCTTATTTAGTGAATTAATTATATGAAAAGACGAGATTTTCAAAAAATAGCAGATAATAGGCTCAGTGAAGCGGAAATTCTGTTGAATAATGGTTATTATAATGGAGCATATTACTTAGCAGGCTATGCTATTGAATGTGCTTTTAAAGCTTGCATCGCAAAACAAATTAAAAAACACACTATACCCGGGAAGAAATTTATTAATGATACTTTTACCCACGATTTTGATAGATTGGCAAATGTAGCGGGGCTAAAAGTTAAACTTCAAGATAAAATCGAAAGTAGTGATCAATTCGAAGAGAACTGGTCGATAGTTAAAGACTGGTCGGTTGAAGATCGGTATGATATTAGTCTTGAGAGACAACGAGCTATGGATATCATAGCTGCAATTAAAAATAAGGAAACTGGTATACTAAATTGGATTAAGGAATCATGGTAAGAGATCAATTGACGAAAGAGATGGTTGAAAAAGGCAAATTGCTAGTCAGGCGCCTCTTAAAAACCGATCTGCAGGTCACTGCGGCGATATGGTTGTATTATGAGGAGCCGGAAAAATGGCGCTTGATGATTGCAACTCCCAAAGTACGTGAGAAGGGACCCCGTTTCGTTTATAGTGCGATACAGGATATCGTCAGAAATGGGTCGGAGGATTATTCACCCGTAAGCCTGAGTGACATTACGGTTGTAAAACCGGATAACCAAACCGTTCAATTAATCCGAAAGGTATTCGACCCCACCGGCGAAATAGCCGAGATTCGATTTACCGGGAATGCCATTGATACCCATTATATCGAAGACGCGTTGATTTATTATTTGGCGTAAGTTGCCGATAGGATCGTAAATTGAGTATGACAAAGGAAGATATTAATGCATGAATATTAAATACGATAAGGAAGTAGATGTAATATATCTTAAGTTTTCTGATGCGGATATCGTGGAGAGTGATGAGGACAAACCAGGTATGATAATAGACTATGATAAAGAGGGGAATATTGTGGGGATTGAATATCTGGATGCCTCAAAGAAAATGGAAAAGCCTGGCAGCTTGATTTATGAGGTTGAATAATTTATTAAAGATTTTGAATGGTTAATTTTCCAATTTAATATCAAGAGAGAACATTTCCGGGAGTCCAGACCCCTAAAATGAAAAATGCATAACGGTCTTTTGCTTTTAACAGAGAGAAAATCCGGGCTTTACATTAACTCCTTATTAGCGTTTTTGATGCTTCTTTGCGGCTTTCTGTTGCCGGGCATTGCGCAGGGACAAGCCGTTGAAGTTAGTGAGGGGGATACCTCTGACTCGACCTACAACCACATCACGGTCGAGGGATGGGTGGAGCGCACGCAGCTTTTTATGCTGGACCGGGCGGAGAACTGGGGACCGTTTACCTACGATCGCGGGCTGTTTCGGCGCTACCAGCCGGATATCTACCGGGAGTATGAGATGGATATGATGTTTTATCGCTACTCGATGGAAGATCAGCATGACTGGTATTCGCGCGGCAGCGCAGTGCGCCTCTGGGCGGGGAGCGTGAAGCGGGCGAAGCTGGGTAACGAGCTGCAGCTCAAATATGACTGGCGCGCGGGGAAGAATGTGTTTCATATCGACGGATATATGTACAAAAACCTGCGCGCGAACCGGTCGCTCGTCAACCTGGAGTACCGGCGGATCTTGTCGGACCACCACACTATCGGACTCTCGCACACCCTCAACGAGCACAAAATCGACCTGGATCTGACCGGCTATTATGAATTTTCCAACGCCTGGATCGACCGCGCCCGGGCGTCGGTGACGGTGAACGATCTGTATCACGATCTGATCAACATGGGCCTGGGCGTCCCCTACACGCAGGAGGAGATCCGACGCGACTACTGGTGGAATCTACCGACTTTCGAGGTGGCGTTTCAGTCGAGTTCGGCCATGCCGCTGCGGGTGGAGGTGTTCGGCGGCATTCGACCCGAATCGGAATTCACCCACATGCGCAAGACCGATCCCGACTTCTACTTCAAGAATTTTGTCACCAGCCGCTACGCCGCCTTGTCGGTCAGCTACAACTGGCAGCGCTGGCTCTTCGGCGCCTTCCACAAGCGGCGCTATAACCGGCTCTATCGCACCGGCATGAATCCGAAGATCGAGTCCGACTACACCACCCGACAGAAGTTCCGCAGCTACGGAGTCTATTTGAAGTTTACCCGCGACCCGTGGACGGCTCGTGCGCAGTATGCGATCGAGCACTATACCGACCGGCAGCATGGCGACAATTTTCAGTTGTCGACCATCCCCGGGCCGATGGACCTCGACGAATACCTCGGCAAGCTGCGGCTGGATCTGTCGTACCACTTCCCTGACTCTGACTGGCGGGTCGGCGGAGCCTACCTGATCACCATGTGGTCGCAGGAACCCTTCAAAAAAGTCAACGAACCCGGCACCGGCAGCGACATCCTCGCCCGCAACTGGACCCAACGCTGGTTCCGCAACAATCCTTACAACTACCGGGCGGTCTTCAACTTCAGCAAAGATCTCCCGTGGGGCATCCTCGAATTCGGCATCGGCTACGACATCGACGGCGACGTGCAGACCCACTACGACCAGGGCGAGCTCATCCCCGGAGAAAACCCCGCGCCGGCAAGGTACGACGGGGCGTATGGGCGGATTCTTCTTGATTTATGATTAAGAATTAATGATTTATGATTAACTGACGTGGATCACCTGTATTTTTGTTAATGAGTGGCAACGGCATAAAATACAAAAATAGCGGTATTACAGTCTCATGGTATTAAAACTGCTGCCGGCAAACTCCCTACCTACAGGTATTTAACATCCAATAATCATAAATCATTAATTATAAATCACCCATCACCCATCACCCATCATAAATCACAAAAAGGTTTGACATTATGTGATTTGTTTGAAAAATTAGGGTCGTTTTAAACTCGGCATATTTCGGGGGGTTGGCAGATGGGTCTCGCTTTCCCGGGGTCACGGTGCCGTACGAACCAATTTAAATTAAAGGAAGAGGATTATAGTTCATGGTTACAGACAGGTTGAGGAGATGGGAGTATATTTTATCGCGGGAATTTGCATGGCACAACTTGATGCCGGTGTTAGTCGTGGTGGGACTGCTGACGGTTACGCCGGAAATGGGCATCGGACAAAGTCAACCATTGCCGGATGTGGACGAGGTGAACAAGTCGCCGGATGCCCCGGTTTTATCGGAGTCGACCGCGGATGAGTCCGCAAGCGCAACGGCACGTCAGGCTCCGCTGGAACATTTTACCCCGCGCAACACCGGAAGTAACGAGATATCGGATTATTTTGTGAACGATCTTTTTGTCAGTTCCGATGGCCGGTTGTTCATGATTACCGAAAGCTGGTATCAATCCTATATCGACGTGTATAACGGCAACTCATGGGAGCATATGGACGTTGGTTCCGAACTGCCGAATCGACCGACCGATATTGCCGAGGATTCATCCGGTACGATCTGGGTGGCGACGCTTTCGGGGGTGTATGGCTATAACGCGAGTTTGTCGATGGTAGATTCGGTTAACCTGGGTGTGCTTTCCAATTATTCCCGAACGGTCACCGATCTGGGGGTTGACGGCGGCGGAAAGCTGTGGATAGCCCACGAACGGGAGCTCAATCGCGACGGATCGCTCGCCAAAAACGGCGGCATCAGCGTGTATGATCCCGGCAAAGAAGAGCTGGTCGCGTATTCGGATACCATTTCAGCCGATATTTCACAGGATTTGACGGTCGGACGCGTGCAGGATATTCAATTGCATAGCGACGGAAATATGTGGGTGACGGTCAGTTCGACCGACACCACCGCCGGGGGAATCGCGGTCTTTTCACAATCGATGGATTCGGCCTGGACGTATCGGACCTCCAACGGTCTTCCTTCCAATAACGCGGAAGATATGGTGGTCGACGGACAAGGACGCATGTGGACCTGCTTCACGAGTTCTTCATCCGATACCACCATCGGGGCTGCCTATTACGACGGGAGTCAGTGGACCGCCTTTACCGAATCAAACTCCCCGTTAACCAACAGTTGCAAGACGATTGGCGTGGACTCCGACGGACAGATCTACTATGCGAGCTCCGATTCAACGATGCGATACGACGGCAGCAGCTGGAGCGAAGCAACAGCCGACATACAGGGAAGTTCGTTTATAGGGATAAGTGATATAGTGGTGGACTTTAACGGCAAAACGGTATTTGCGCAAAACGAGTTTACCGAGTCCGGCGGTATTTTCATGAAAGACGGCAGCGACTGGAGTTATATGTCGTCCACCACCGACGGGGGATTGTTCAGTCATGTCACCTTTGGCACCTCGGTCGACAATGACGGCAATCTCTGGGTCAGCGGCTTTTTCGGCGTCGGTCACTACGACGGATCCAGCTGGACTTATTACGATGATGACGATGGATTAGCATATGTCTATACCTGGAAAGTACATGCGGCATCCAATGGGACCGTGTGGTTTGGCACCAGCAAGCCCGGGATCAGCTACTTGCAGAACGGCGATTTTCAGACGATGAACAAGTACGAAACCTTTTTCGGTGAAAGCATTTTCGAGGACAGTAAAGGAAACATCTGGATGGGATCCTACGGGGGCGAAAAACCCGGCATCCTGCGCTATGACGGTAGTTCCTTCACTCGTTACGATACCGCGGCCGGGGTAATAGCACCCAATGTTTCTTCCTTTGCAGAAGATGTCAACGGAGATGTTATCGCCTCAACGTACAGTTTTGCCGGCTGGTTTCAATATGCCAAATTTGATCGAAGCGAAGAGACGTGGAGTGCATGGAATCCGGCTCCGGCCAAAATTGACTTCTTTCACACCGAAATTGCATCCGGCCCGAACAATCATATCTGGGTCCCGGGCGACAGTCTCTACCGCTGGGACGGAACGCAACTCGACGCATATGACTATCCTGGCAAATACGGACTGGGTGCCCGACACGTAGAAGTGGATCCGAATGGTGATCTCTGGCTAGGTACCAACGGACTCTACGAATTTGACGGGAGCGAGTGGACGCTGCACTACGAGGATGCGACCTTTTTCGATATTTCACACGGCTCCAACGGTAATACCTGGGGCGGAACGTATGTAAGCGGGGTATTCAAATTTGATCACGGTGAAAGCACGGCGATCGAGGATCCCAAAGAACAACCCGGTCGCATCAAGCTTGCCCAGAACTATCCCAACCCGTTCAATCCGACGACGCAGATCCGTTTCAGGCTGGACCAAGCGGCCGACGTAAACCTGTCTGTCTACGACCTGCTCGGACGAAAAATTACGACGTTGGTCGAAGGAAAACATCAAGCCGGTCAGCACCAGGCCACCTTCAACGCCGGCGAACTCTCAAGCGGCGTATACATCTACCGTCTCAAGACCGACGATTACAGCCGCATGCGCAAAATGATGCTGATCAAGTAGTGTCGTAAATTTATCTTTATGATGGGTGATTTGTGATTTAAAATTTAAGATTGCCTGACGTGGATCACTTGTATTTATGCCATTGAGTGGCAGTGGCATAAAATACAAAAAATGACGGTATTACAGTTTACTGTATTAAAACTGTTGCCGGTAAGTGACCTACCTAGAGGTATTTAACGTCCAATAATCATAAATCACCCATCATTAATCATGAATCACTCCTTTTCAAGAAAATTTTTCAACTTCGTTTGATTGTGAGGAAGGTACTTACGTGATTGATGATTTATGATGGGTAATTAATAATTGTGGGAATTGCCTGTAGGTCCGTTTTGGATTCGCAGGTTGAGGCCCCGGTTGTTTTCTTTGTACCGCAGAATTTTATTGAATAATTGCAGGGAATGGTTGAACCGTTGAACGGCCTAGAATCATAAATCATTAATCATAAATTATAAATCAAAAAAAGGCTGGGAGATAGTTATGCCTGTACAAAACCCGAAGCTACTGCAGGATTTTCAGTATAAGGGATATTATATCGAACAGGATTCGGAATTGGATCTTGATTACATAAATAAGCAGTGGAGCGTTGACGGCATGTTGGTCCACCAGGAGACGGGGGACCGGATTGAAGCCCGTATCGATACGAACGGTCCCGATGCGCTGGTTGAAGAATTGCAGCAACTGGTTGATGAGCAAACAGAGTGATTAATAATTAATGATTAATGATTTATGATTATTAGACGTTAAATACCTGTATGCAAGGAGTTTGCCGGTAGCAGCTTTAATACCAGGAGACTGTAATACCGCTTTTTTTCCTGTCCGCCGCTGTCGCTCATTAGCAAAAATACAAGTGACCGGCGTCAGGTAATCATAAATCATAAATTATTAATTATTAATCACTCTGTTTGCAGACCGCATTATACCGGGAGTTTGCTTCACATATTGTGATATATCCTTCTTTTTGCTATTATTGGTTATATTGGTTTAAATCATTCACCGAGAGAAGAAATAACTGAAAAGAACTAAGGATAGATCACTATGGCTAATCCATATGCTGTAATTTGTTTTGTCAGGGGGACGAATTTGACTCGGGAGATCCTGGGAGATTTTATCGAGGAATTGGAGCATAAGTTGGATTTCGAGCTGCTGGATGAGCCCAACTTTGACGAGGATGATAACCATATCGGCACCTTGCTGGTAAGAAACTATCAATGTGAGAGGGTGTATAAGGCGTATGATACGTTCCGGGAGGAGATATCAGATATTGATTTGACTACGGAAAGGCGGTTGAATTGTCAACTTACCGTAGTGGGGGATCGGATTGTGAGCGGTACCATTTATCTGGCCGAAGGGGTTACGAATTAAGTTCGACGGATTGCAAGATCTCTTCAATACTTATCCCCCCTGCATTTTTCAAAATCCCGTGAAGGAATAGGGATTGGTATAAGTCAAAAAAGCGGATTATAGGTCTCGCAAGCCTGTGGGATTTTCACAAATCATATACGAAATGTCCTGCCAGCTTACGAATTGCTCATTCCAACCGGATGCCCTGGATGAATAAACTAAAAGGACGACGGACATCCGGATGATTCGAAATTGCTATGGTCAGGTCTCCTCGAAGGCAAAGAAATTAGAATTTTTTAAAAATTAACATAAGCTTTTTAAGCCTTCCTTAGATGTGATGATATAACAATCCCGGGTTAGCGGTTATCAGGGTGAGAAATGGGATCATGTTGCTTACCGGGAGCAATTCAAAATTCAAAATTATC
>CAJXOW010000095.1 GCA_913057825.1 uncultured Balneolaceae bacterium
TTTTTCGAACCATAACATTTAATGGGTCTATGAACTCGAAATTGCATAGCAACTAAAGATGAAAGAGCAAAGCCGTGATAAAAAATTTTTCATCGAAGGCACGGTGCGGGCCCCGCTTTTTCTGCGATATTCTTACGATTGAAATCTTTAACGTTTCGGTAATGAACAATGAAAACGAAGGACGCTTTATTTGAGTTTTTGCTTAGACTGGCTGATGACCGTCTCGTACTCGGCCATCGTACATCGGAATGGTGTGGTCACGGGCCTATCCTGGAAGAGGATATTGCCCTGGCCAACCTGGCGCTGGATCATATCGGACAGGCCAATAATTTGCTGGAATATGCGGCAGAAGTTGAAAATGAAGGGCGCGATGCCGACGACCTGGCTTATTTTCGTAATACCCGGGAGTTTAGAAATATCAAAATGGTGGAGTTGCCTATCGGTGACTTTGGGTTCACGATTGTACGTGAACTGCTTTTCAGTGCCTTCAACCTCCATTATCTCGACCGACTGAAGCAAACCAGCGACAAGCAACTCGCCGGTCTGGCTTCCAAGGCCTACTCCGAAACCCAATATCACCTGCGGCACAGCAAGCAGTGGACCTTACGGCTTGGAGATGGCACCGACGAAAGTCACCGGCGGATTCAGTCCTCTCTGAATGAGCTTTGGCCGTATACAGGCGAACTGTTTGACGAGGATGAAATCGAGGAACACCTGGTATTTGAATTGAATATTCCAAATAAGGAACCGGTCCGATCTGGGTGGAACCAAACCATCAATGAAGTCCTCGAGGAAGCCGGCCTCGAACGTCCTGCGGACGATCAATATATGCAGTCCGGCGGACGAACGGGTTTTCATACGGAGCACCTCGGATCTATGCTCGCGGAGATGCAGCAGCTTCCCCGGGCTTATCCCGATGCCGAATGGTAGTCCCTAAACTGAAATTTTGATTATTAATAGGACAGAACGATGAAATCGACCTCCCTGCATATAAATAAAAAACAGGTTTTAGATTGGTTAAAAGAAGTAAAAGATCCGGAAATACCCGTATTGGACGTGGTTGAGATGGGAATCGTTCGGGAAGTTGAAATCAAAGAAAATTCTATAACCGTTAAAATTACGCCTACATACTCGGGTTGCCCGGCTATGCAGGCAATTGAAAACAGTATCATCTCGCTGCTTCACGAAAAAGGGATCAAGAAATTCAGTGTTAAAAAAGATTTTTCGGCTTCGTGGACGACCGACTGGATGAGTGATGAGGCAAGAAAAAAACTGAAGGACTACGGTATCGCTCCACCGAAATACCGGGCTGATCAGCAAATCGATCAACCTATATCAGAAAGGTCGATCGAATGCCCCTATTGCGAATCCACCAACACAAGTTTACAAAGCGAATTTGGATCCACCGCTTGCAAAGCCCAATTTTATTGTCACAACTGCGAACAAGCATTCGAACACTTTAAATGTCATTGAGAAATCGGATCGCGGGCCGTGCCTTCGATGAAAAATTTTTTCCCACGGCTTTGCTCTTTCATCTTTAGTTGCTATGCAATTTCAAGTTCATAGACCCATTAAATGTTATGGTTCGAAAAATTTTAAGTACTCAGCACGGCGCGGGCCCCGCTTTTTCTGCGATATTCGTTTATTGAATCCATCAGGAACCGGAAGAGGTTCGTTTTTTGGCGGCGCGGGGGACTTCGTAAAATTGAGGGTGCCGGTAGATTTTATCGTCTGCCGGATCAAAAAATGATTCTTTATCGGACGGATTGGAAGCGGTGATTTCTGAAGAAGGGACGACCCATATATTGACGGCTTCACTACGCCGTGCATACACGTCCCTCGCATTTTGAAGCGCCATTTCGGGGTCGGGAGCGTGCACGCTTCCCGCATGCTGATGGGGGGCACCGCGCTTTTTTTGCGTAAAAACCTCCCATAATGGCCATTGGTCATTCGTAGAATGTTCTTCTTCGCTCATTTCCAGAAATAAGATTCGTTTTCGTTGATTTTGGACCTTAAATAAGATCGAAGCAAAAGATCAGCTGGCTTTTTGTTGCTGGAGCTTTTGCTTGTGGGCGTATGCTTCGGCCGCTTCACGCACCCATCGTCCCGACTCATGAGCTTTTCGCCGGGTCTCGAGTCGCTCGTGGTTCATGGGGCCGTTGCCCTTGATTACTTGCCAGAATTCATCCCAGTCAATTTCACCAATTTCCCAATGTCCGGTCTCTTCATTAAAAATCAGATCCGGATCTGGAATTTTCAGTCCCATCTGATGCGCTTCCGGGATGACCCGGTCAATGAAATCCTGCCGCAGTTCGTCATTGCTTTTTCTCTTTACTTTCCATTGCATCAGTTCGTTGGTATGAGGGGAGTTGCTATCCGGCGGACCGAACATCATCAGGGTGGGCCACCACCATCGATTGAGCGCATCCTGGACCATCTCTTGTTGTTCCGGGATGCCATTGGCAAGCGTGGCCACTATTTCGTGTCCCTGTTTCCGATGAAAATTTTCCTCCTTGCAGATACGTATCATAGCCCGGGAGTAAGGTCCATAGGAGGTTTTGACCAGCATGGTTTGGTTGACCATAGCTGCACCGTCCACGAGCCACCCGATCATCCCGATGTCGGCCCAGCTGAGGGTGGGATAGTTAAAAATATTGGAATATTTAGCTTCCCCTTTCAGCAGTTGATCGATCATTTCTTGCCGACTAATGCCCAGCGTTTCCGTATTGCTGTAGATATACATTCCGTGCCCCGCCTCGTCCTGAACTTTTGCCAGCAATCCCATCTTTCGCCTGAGGCTGGGGGCCCGGGTAATCCAGTTGCCTTCGGGCAGCATGCCAACGATCTCTGAATGAGCGTGTTGCGACATCATCCGTATGAGCTGATTCCGGTAGCGATCGGGCATCCAGTCCTTCGGTTCAATTTTTTCGTCCTGCTCGATTTTCTCCTGAAATTTATCCTGTTCTTTCATAAAAAAAGCGCTTCCATAAGTTTTAAAAAATAAAAATCCCCTATCAGATATCACTTGAAAAACCGGGCGGCGGTTCCTTGCTCGTATACTTTTCTTTGTTTGTTGACATTGAATGGTTCATGGTCATATATACCTTTGTAGTAATTACTGCTTTATACCCAGAAAATTATTATGCTTCGGAACCGCCGCCCGGTTTTTCAAGTGATATCTGCTATCAATGAATAAGCAACAGACACCATTTTATAACCTACAAGCGGAAGGATAAATTATACGATCCCGTCGAAATTTACATTCCCCTGCATCTCTCATAGGTAAAAATTATACAAGTTACTTGCCTACTATACAAACTATTGGTTTGGCCGCTAATATCAAAGAGAGAGCCCAAAATTAGTTGAAAACCAAAAACGCAAAGCAGTACCCGTTCTACTCTTAGTGAGCTGGTAAGAAAGACTTCGAGCCTCGAGCCTCCAACCTCGAGCTGAGGTGAAAGGTAAAATACAACCACCACCCCGGAAATAAAGCAATATCCATTACTACCCCTCAGAAACAAACTTTCACCTTTCACCCTTCACCTCATACTCCCTTTCACCTCATATTCCCTTTCACCTCGTTATGATTGCCATCGTGCAGCGGGAGGAGCAGATCGATTTTCCGTTGTCGTCTTCAATTGAGATTTGCCAGACGTGCGTTTGGGTCCCTCGATGAATGGGGGTGGCCGTTCCTCTCACTTTGCCCTCCCGGACGGGACGCAAGTGATTGGCGTTGATTTCAAGTCCGACGGCCGCATGGACAGACGCATCAATATTCAGCCAGGATCCCACCGATGCCAACGACTCGGCCAGTACCAGGGAGGCTCCGCCATGCAGAAAACCGAAGGGTTGACGTGTTCGGGCATCGACCGGCATGGTTCCGACCACTTCGTCCTCATAAAATTTCTCATAAGAGATACCGAGATGAGGTCCCATGCTGTTACGGCGCTTTTCAAGAATTTGATCGACTTTGTCCTGCAGATCTGGTTGGATGTCCATGGGATGAAGTTGGAAAAGGTTAGTATTTCTATTCCGAATTTTTTCCGGGAAGCGATATGTTTCCGTCAAGTACGGTAACCGCCGACCCGGCGATTTTCAGTTCGTCGACCTGTTGTTGATGTCCGCGCAAAAGGGTATGAACCGTACCGCTGCGGTCCATAAAACGGCCCTGTTGACCTTTCAGAATCAATTCACCGTCATCAAAGCTTACTTTCCCGTGTTCAAGCAGGTAGCAAGCCATCGGACCGTTGGCCGAACCGGTGACCGGATCTTCCGGAACGCCCAGCGCTGGAGCAAAAAAGCGCAGATCCCAATCATGCTGCGAATCGACCGTATCTGTTGTTCCCGCGGCAACCGCCAATACCTCGTGCTTTTCCTTGAGTTCAAGCATCTGTTCGGTATGAAGCCGGATGGAAGAAAGGGTTTGCCGGTCTTCCACCATCAGGTACAAGTACCCGTTTTGATCAACCAGGGGATTAAAATCCTTGTCGATTTGCCCGGAATAAAGATTAAGTGCATTCATAAGAAGATCCCAATCCCCCGGAAACTCGTCGAATTGGGGAATGGGCAGGGAAAATTTGATGAAGGGAAAGCGTTGATGCCAGTCCACATCCACCTGCAGAATCCCGCTTCTGGTTTCGACCATAAACGACTGTTCCTCCCCCACCTCCAGGTAAAAACGTCCCTCGGCGGCCAGTGCATGAAAAGCGGCGATAGTGGCATGGCCGCACAGTGCAACTTCCTGATCGGGGGTAAACCAACGCAATCTGAGATCGGCCAGGTCTTCGTCGGAATTCATGACAAATGCGGTTTCCGAGGCATTCATTTCTCGGGCTATAAGCTGCATTTCCCGGTCGGTCAAGGTATCGGCGTCGATGACGACTCCGGCCGGGTTGCCCTGGAAGGGTTGTTGGGTAAAGGCATCAATTTGTTGAATGCGAACTACGTGCATGGGTGCGGGCAGTCTTTTTTGTTAGGGGTTTTGTTGAAGGGGGACTGTTGTTTTGGGGGTTGCTTGTTGTATGGGAGTTGGAGGCTCGAAGCTGGAGGCTCGAGGCTTGTTTGTAGGCATTGATTGGGATCCTGGGTTATGGCATTCTGTTGCAAAACATGGGGATTTTGACTGGATTGCCGGTTGTTAACTAATGACTTAATTGATTTTACCTTCTGTTGTTTATTATAGTTTAAAGCAGGTTGAAAAGAAACCTTCAGCGGGGAGAATGTTGGTATTGCGATTATACAGGGGGATTCGTTTGCTGCTTGCACGGAGTAGTTTAAACTATTGCGGGATATTTTTTACATGATTGCCGGAGGCTTTTGGCTTGATTTTGTTGGTTGACCGGGGAGGGGCGTTCGGTGATATGGGTACTTATCTTTTTTCGATCGACATTTTTCCTTTTATGGCGTCGATGGTTTTGCAGAGGCGAAGGGTGTCGTAGCCGTTGAAGGGAGTGGAACGGTTGAGGCGTATGGCTTTGAGGAACTGCGTGGCCGCGTTAGAGGCAGAGTCGGTATCCTGCATGGTTTGCTTCTCGAAAAACAGGTGTCCTCCGCTGCCTTTTCGTCCATGGCGTATCGTATGCCCGGGTACATCACAGTCCAGGAGGTAGTGGGCATTGCTGACGCGGCGATGATGCGTGGTGGCATGGGCGGTGGCGTTAACCCAGATCGAAAAAGTGGCTCCGTTTTCGAATCTGAGGTAGATATGCATTGCATAGGGGGTGGGACCGGAGAGGTTGATTTGTTGTGCATCGACGTGATGAATCGAATGGTTAACCCATTTCAGGGCCAGGGCGATTTCGTCAATCCATAAAAAGTCGAACGCCGCATCCATCTCCATAAACTCCTGGTAGTCTATCTCACGGTTGATTTGACCGAATTGCGGGTGTGGAACCCGTTGTTTCATCCATTGATACAAGGGGGACAGGCTGGGCCAGTGGGAAAACTGCAGGCGTACATTGGACTCTTCCGCGGCGTGATAAATCTTGCGAACCATGTTCGTATTTTGCGGCAGGCGGGATACCAGGAACGAATGAAATCCCATTTTAATGGCATTTAATAGAACCTCCAGTTGATTTTCCTCCTCCTGGAGTAGAATACAGGCGTCGATATCCCCGATATCCTTGAGCTCGGGGGCAATAGCCACTTCGCTAACTACCCGTTGGGGACGAATATGACGTTCCCAGGCCACCGCCCTGTCAGCCGGTCCGACGATTCCGATGCGCATGAGATCCTGTTCCTGGTTAATGTATTGAATGAGCCGATAGACACCGTGCTAATTTACAATACATTTTGGAAGGATCCATATCGGACCGGGTCAATAGTCCGGCATAATGATGGCCAGCACAATGTAGAGCAGGATGGTGGAGCCGAAGAAAATAAAAGCTCCAATGACGAACAGGATACGAACGATGGTGGGGTCCCATCCGTAATATTCAGCAATACCGGCGCAGACACCGCCGATCATTTTATTTTTGATCGATTTGGTCAATCTGGATTTCATAGTGGGTAGTGATTGAATCGTTTATGGTAGATTTCTATCCCACTATACGAGGTTTCCCCTCCGATTGTTTCAAAATCCTACCCGGTGCGGGTTACTTTGTCTTCATCGGTTTGCTTGCTGAGTTGGTTCGGGGGATCCTGCTTCTGGGTCAGACGAGAAACGATAATAATGGTTAAGAGTCCGCTGACCATCGCGAGGGTACGGAAGGGGAACATGATCGTCCCATCCGTAATCATCGGGTATTCGATAAGCCGGGGAATTCCCAACGCCGGTTCTCCTCCACCGAGACGCAAGACCAGCGAAACGGCCAATCCGGCCATCGATCCGTACCGGTTTGCTTTACCGTCAAAGAGCGAGGTGACCAGTTGGGGAAAGAGGATGGTATACACCAGGTCGCTGCATAAAAACCACAATACGTAGACACTTTTTATCTGCAGGGCGATCAACGTGGCGGTGATCCCGATAATCCAGATAACCCTTTTCAGAAGCTTGTGAAGATTCTTGGCGCTCATATCCGGGTTAATCAGCCGACGGTAAACGTTCCAGGAGGCCATGGAGGACGCGGAGAGGATGGAAGAGTCAACAGACGACATAACAGCGGCGGCGATAGAACCGAGCCCAATGGTGGCAACCACGGGGTTGGTCAAGTATCTGACGACATAGGGCAGCACCAGGGCGGCTTCGTCAGGTGCGGCAACTCCCACTTCTTGCCAGGATACCACATCGCCGATGATTCCGATCAAAACAGCCGGGACGGCGGCGGCGATACAGACAAATCCTGCCACGATCGAAAGCCGCTGGGCGGTTTGGGGATCTTTGGAGGATAGCACCCGCTGAAAATAGACCTGCCACGGGATACCCCCCAGCGCCAACAGCAGGGCCGAGTCCCACCAGAGCCAGTAGGAATTCCCCCATTCCGGGTGATTCCAGCCGTCAAGAGGCGGCATCAGGTTACTGAAGGATCCCTTGGCTTCTGCATATACCTGCCAGGCATTTTCAAGTCCCCCGACATGTTGAAGGGCAAAGGGGATGACCAGTCCCAGCCCGACAAAGATAAAGATCAATTGGATAACATCTGTAAACGCAACGGCCCACAGACCTCCCACGGCCGTATAAGCAATGGCAATAGCTGCAGATATAATTATAGCCGGCGTGAAGTCTAGTCCCAATACCGTCCCAAAGGTGGTCCCCAGGGCGGTCAATATGGCGGCCGTCCAGAAAAGCTCGCCGAGCAGTGCGGGAATGGACAGGATGGCGGCCATTTTTTCGCCGAAGCGTTGTTCCAGGGGATCGATGACGGTGGTAAATTCAAGTCGGCGCATTTTTTTGGCGAAGAAGAGACCACCCAGAATCAAGCTCAGCGCATATCCCCAGGGGGCCTGAACCCATGCGAGTCCGTCGGATGCCGCATATTCAGCCGCCCCGTTGATGTAACCGCCCCCTACCCAGGTAGCACTCATAGTGAATACAGCAATGCCCAGGGGGATCGAGCGCCCAGCCAGGAGGACTTCGTCCGAATTGGTTGCTTTTCGGACATGTGCGGCATATATACCGATATAAAATATCACCGCATAAAAAACCATCATGGAAAAGTATCCCGGCCAGTAGATGGAACGTTCGGTTTCCAGGTATTCCACGCCCAATCCTACTAAAAGCAGTGCACCCAGAAGATAAATAATTGGCTTGATAGAAGGCCTGCTGTTGGTCATATCAGCGGGTTTTTTCAATCATTTGCGGATATTGTGAAGGCTTAAAATAGCGGTTTGCGGGAGAATTAAAAATCAGACTCGCAACGCGAGTCTGATTTTTAGAGACCATTGAACAACCGGGCGGCGGTTCCTCGTTCGAAAGTTTTTCTCTTTTTGAATTCGTTTAAATATCTGCAGACCATGATAAATGCCTGTCAACTACAACGTATTTTTTATCTATTTACCGAAAAACTTAATACTTCGGAACCGCCGCCCGGTTGTTCAATGGTCTCTTTTAATGATTAATGATTGGTGATTTATAATTAATGATTTATCAATGGCCTCTAATACCATTCTAGGTACGAACATTCGGCTAGGAATCTATCGGACTCCGACAATCCTACTGCAAAAAAGCCGGATTTGGGTATCTTTCGGTCGGATTTTCTTAAATGGGCTCGCTATTCTGCGTCAAAATCGGTCAAAACCTACCTCAAACCGGACTTTTTTTCGGGAAAGTCCGACTGAATCCCAATGAATTTGAAAATTTCGATATTTTTTTATGCTCTAATAAACCTGTTAAACGGGTCGGATGAATGGGCAATAAACATATATATCACTAAAAAATCCCCAATCATTAATTATTCATCATAAATCATCAATCACAAAAGCCGATAGGCTTTTGCAACGGCGTCATCCGGGTCATCGGCGGGGTGCAGCAGGGTGGTGGAGAGTTGTTGATAGTAGGTGATGGTATCGGGCGATTGTCGCAGCAGGATCACGGGAGTTCCGGTTTTCAGGGCGAGGGAGATTTCCGAGGAAGTGCCGGCGCCGAGTCCACAGGCGAAAGTGAGGCGTGAGCTGTGAATATTGATGACGTTGCGTGCGTGTCCCATACCCGTAAAGATGGGGATCTGTACGTAATCCGACATACCGGCAGGTGAGGTGCCGGGAAGAATTCCGATCGTGGTACCGCCAGCTTCGACGGCTCCTTTCATGGAAGCCTCCATTACCCCCTCGCTGCGCCCGCCGGTCAGCAGTGTCCATGAATGTTGGGCAATTTTTTGTCCCAGCTCATAAGCCGTGGACTTATCTTTGTCGGTGGCTCCCCCGCCAGGTCCCATGACTCCCACGATTGTTTCAGATGGATCCATAATGATATTATTTGATTGAGAAGATGCAGCTAAAGAAGTATATAAATACCCTCTGGAACAGTAAAATATCCTGCAAGCAGACCTTGAAAATTACGGCCGGGCCGTGCTGAGTACTTAAAATTTTTCGAACCAAAATATTTTACAGGACAAAGAACTTGAAAATCATGGCAGTGAGTGTTGAAAAAGCAAAACCGTAGGAAAAAATTTTTCATCGAAGGCACGGTCCGGCCGTGATTTTCAAGGTCTGCTTTGAGGGGACGTAAATCAACTTTCGATTTTTATTTAATTAACATTTCATTACGTTGGAAATTCCGTTGATGAACGGTCGAAGGGCGTGAAGCTGCTGACTTCAGAAACGAGCAGGTGTCGCCTGGAGAGCTCGGGGTCGGGATCGTCCAACAATATGAATTAAACCTGCCAATTTATGATATCAGAACTACGGGTTAATCAGCGAAATAAGGAAAAACCCGATCCGAAGGGCAAGTATGTCCTGTACCGCCTTCAGATCCACCGCCGTTTTCAGTGGAACCATGCGCTTGAGTATGCCGTGAATCGTGCTAACGAGCATGACAAACCGCTTCTGATTTACGAGGGACTGCGATGTGATTATCCCTGGGCGTCCGACCGGTTTCACCGTTTTATTATGGAGAGTATGCAGGAACTACAAGAGGAGGCAGCGGGGAGAGTGCAGTATATTCCCTTTATTGAATATGAACCGGGTGAAGAGCCTGCCTTTTACGAAACCCTGGCGTCGGAGGCTGTCGAAGTCATCTCGGATGAATATCCGGTGTTCATCATGCGGGAGCAAAACAACCGGACGGCTAAGGAGTGCGGCGTTAGGTATACGACCGTGGATGCCAATGGCATCATTCCCCTGGAGGCAACCGAAAAGGCAGCCTACAATGCCTATTTCTTTCGCAAGATCGTGCAGCGAACGTTTCCCGATTTTTACCGGGCTGCACCCGACAACGATCCCCTGTCGAATCTGGGAAACAGAGAATCCCTCGATTTGCCGGATAAAATACGGGACGGCGCCGAAAGGTCACGGAATGATCTGGAGGATATAAGCAAATGCATAAGCCGGCTGCCGATTGATCACGAGGTGGAGCCGGTAGCGAGCCCCGGCACAAGAAAGGCGGCGATTGAGGAGTTCGAGGATTTCATCGAGCACCGGTTGGATCGCTATCATGAGGAGGCGAATCAACCCGACAACAGCGCGGCCAGCAACATGAGTCCCTGGCTGCATTTTGGAAAGATATCCCCCTTTGAAATCACGCGACGGGTGTTTGAGCAACAACCGGGAAAGTGGTCGCTCGACGACCTGGTAGACCAGAATGGGTCGCGCGGTTCGTATTTCTCCGACGATCCCAACATTGAAAGTTACCTCGACGAAGTGATTACCTGGCGGGAAGTGGGATTTCATTTTGCCTGGCATGAGGAGGAGATCGATACCTTCGAATCGCTGCCGGACTGGGTACGGGAGACGTTGAATGAGCACCGGTCGGATACCCGTCCCTACGTGTACACTCTTGAGGAGTTTGAGCAGGCGGAAACGCACGATGAGATATGGAATGCCGCTCAGCGACAACTACGCCGGGAAGGGGTGATTCATAACTACCTGCGGATGTTGTGGGGCAAGAAGATCCTGGAATGGACGCCTGACCCGGAAACGGCGCTGGCTTATATGATTGAGTTGAATAACAAATATGCCGTCGACGGACGAGATCCAAACAGTTACAGCGGTATTTTCTGGTGCCTGGGACGATTCGACCGACCCTGGCCGGAACGAAAAATCTATGGAAAAGTCCGATATATGAGCAGTGACAGCACACGGAAGAAATGTCGGCTCAGCGGGTATCTCCAAAGATATGATTCATTGTCGCAATAGTGTTTGGAGACCTGTGAGATGTCTTTCAGACATCGCTGGAGACTCGAAGCTCGAGGCTCGAGGCATTGCGGGTATTGTTGTGTTTGCCGGAATGTATATCAGAACCGATAGTGTTATAGATATGGTGTATTCAGGATTTGATTACCTGTTGGAAATCTCGATTCGACGTTAATAACGCCGGTATTAGGGAAATGCATATACAGAATTTAAAATGCGAGCTCGTATAGGCCTCGAGCCTCCACTTATAGAAAAAAGTGTCAAGTACGTACTTTTTCCACGATGTCCGTCCTTGACAGTTGGACAC
>CAJXOW010000096.1 GCA_913057825.1 uncultured Balneolaceae bacterium
GGCGGTGCCGGAGTAGGTAAAACGGTCCTGATTATGGAGCTCATCAATAACATCGCCAAAGCTCACTCAGGCCTTTCCGTTTTTGCCGGTGTTGGTGAACGTACCCGTGAAGGTAACGACCTGCTCCGGGAAATGATTGAATCCGGGGTAATGACGTATGGTGAAGAGTTTGATCAAAGCATGGAAGAAGGGGGATGGGACCTTGACAAGGTGGATTATGACGCCCTCAAGGAATCCAACATATCCCTCGTGTTCGGACAGATGAATGAGCCTCCGGGAGCTCGAGCCCGAGTCGCGCTATCCGGGCTCACGCTCGCCGAGTATTTCCGGGATGAAATTAGTCGTGATATCCTGTTGTTTATTGACAATATTTTCCGATTTACCCAGGCTGGATCCGAGGTTTCTGCACTGCTCGGTCGAATGCCTTCTGCTGTGGGTTATCAGCCGACACTTGCAACCGAGATGGGCGATCTGCAGGAACGTATTACATCAACCAAGAACGGTTCCATTACTTCCGTTCAGGCTATTTACGTGCCGGCTGATGACTTGACTGATCCGGCACCTGCTACGACCTTCGCCCACCTGGATGCCACAACCGTACTGAGTCGTGAATTGACGCAAATTGGTATTTATCCGGCTGTGGATCCGCTGGATTCAACGTCTCGGATCCTGGATCCCCATATTTTGGGTGAAGAACACTACAAAACCGCCCAGGATGTCATTCATATCCTCCAGGACTACAAAGACCTGCAGGATATTATTGCAATTTTGGGTATGGATGAGCTTTCTGAAGAAGATAAACTGACGGTTTCACGTGCGCGTCGCGTTCAGCGGTTCTTAAGTCAACCGTTCTTTGTGGCTGAACAGTTTACCGGACAGCCGGGTCAATACATCAGTATCGAGGACACCATTGAAGGATTCCGTAAAATTGTAGACGGAGAGCTTGACCACCTGCCGGAAAAAGCCTTCTATATGGTGGGTACTATCGACGAAGCTATAGAAAAAGGCGAGAAGCTGCTGAAAGAAGCTGAGGAAGAGGAAGAAAGCGAGGACGAAGAGGCGGAAGAAACGATTGAAACCTAGTATTCCGACCTTTTTCAGTTTGCATGAAGCCGTTAAATCCTTAAATCGATGGAGTTAAACTCTCGCTAACATGAATACCTTTGAAGCTCAAATTTTAACGCCCGAAGGAACCGTTTTCGACGGCGATGTTACCGGTATTAAAGTACCGGGAATAGAAGGCAGTTTTGAAGTCAAGGTCAATCATGCACCCATTATTTCAACGCTGGATATTGGCAAGGTTCGGGTTCGTCATACGGATAATCCGGATGAATTCTTCGCCGTAAGCGGCGGGTTTTTAGAGTTGAATAATAATAAACTCACATTGCTCGCCGAGGCGGCGGAATGCTCGGAAGATATCGATGTTGATCGTGCACGTAAAGCAAAAGAGAGAGCGCAGAAACGCCTTGAAAATCCCGGGGATGAAGCTAGTAGATATCAAGCCCGTCAGGCATTGAGGAGAGCCAAAAATCGCCTGGACGTAGCAAAATAATGCTGCTTGTATTAATGCTAGTTGCAGCAGTTGGGATGCTAGTACCATTTCTCCTGAACAGCTGGTTGATTAGAGCTGGAAGCTGAAAGCTCGAGGTACGAAGCCCTTCCTCGCATGCGCTAGAAAAGCACCTGGCATTTTCAATAATGGAAATATTCCTGTTATGCATATATCCATTTGGATACCAACTGGAATAAACCAAGTGCTGCTCCGGGCTTTCAGCATTCAGCCTTGAACTATTCTATTTCTACCATCCAATCCGACCTTTTATTCGATCCTTAATCTGCTGACTTTCTTCCGGGGCTTCTGGCATTATAAAGCCATTGGGAGGTTCAAAAGCTTGCTTTTTCCACGGGACGGAGGGGTCGGAGGAACAGTAGTTGATGAATGTACCTACAATCGGAAGAGCCGTATGAGCCCCCTGTCCGGTGCGGCTGTCTTTCGGAAAACGAACTCGTCGATCATCGCCGCCCACCCAGGCCCCCATCACCATATGAGGCATCATGGCGACAAACCAGTTGTCTGCTGCATTTTGGGTCGTACCGGTCTTGCCGGCAACATCCTGTCTCACATTGTATTTGTATCGCAAGCGGACTCCGGTACCATTGTAGTCTTTGCCTCCCCGTATAACACCACGAAGCATATCAACCATCATATAGGCCGTCTCCGGGCTGATCACTTCCTGGGTGAACTCTGTGTTAAATTGCTTCAGGATATTACCTTCTTTGTCTTCAATACGCGTAATGGCAATAGGTTCTACATGCACTCCTTTATTGGCGAACGTGGTGTAGGCACTGACAAGCTCCAGCAGAGATACTTCAGCGGTACCCAAGGCAATAGAGGGATAAGGCTTTTCATTCTGCATATTGATGCCCATTCCCTGGGCCATTTGGATAATTTTATTAGCAGCCGGTACCAGCTGTTCAGTTTCGTTGGTCCCCGGTGCACCGGCAATTTCAGGTAATAGTCGCACGGTAACATTATTCAAACTTCGAGCCAGCGCTTCGCGTAAGGGAATCATCTCAGGTCCCTCGGGGATATGAGGATCTTTCGGATCCCATACCTTGCCGGATCGTTGATAATATTTAGAGGGATATTTGGAAAACTTGTGGTAGGGTTTATATCCATTATCGATAGCGACTGCATAAACAAACGGCTTAAATGTTGAACCGGCCTGACGCCGCATCTGGTATACATGATCGTACTGAACTTGGCCATAGTCCGAACCCCCTACCCAGGCCAGGATATGTCCGTTGCTGGGATCGATGCCCACAAATCCGGCTTCCAGTCGGGTACGGGCATGCTTGACGGAATCTACGAAAGTCGAATCGCTCATTAATGAGTCGAATACGACCGATTCCTTGCGGGTGTTGTATTTCGAAAATGCATTCTTGTAGCGATCGGTCTCACGGATAAAACTTTTGAGGAAGCCGGGATATTTGTCCCAGAAATTATCCATGTATTCCCCGTTATGCGAGGTCCATTCATCTTCGAATACGGTCTGAATCGAGTCGAGTTTGGTTTTTAAGGCTTTCTCGGCATAGCGCTGGTAGCGGGAATCAATCGTTGTGTAAATTGTCAACCCGTCGGTGTATAGGTTATATCCATTCTCTTTCGCCCAATCCTGAATTCTTTGTCGTACATACTCACCAAAATAGCGACTTTCACGGCCGGATTGTGAAGGGGGATGGTAGTCGAGTTGAATGGGCTGTGAAGAAAGGGCCTCGTACTTTTCATCGTCAATAAAGCCGTGCCGGTTCATCAGGGAAAGGATGACGTTTCTCCGCTGACGGGAACGTTCGGGAAATTTACGGGGATTATAGGCATAAACCGCATTCAGGGATCCAACAAGCGTGGCGGCTTCAAGAATGGTGAGGTTTTCGGCAGATTTCCCGTAGTGGACCTGAGCTGCTGTTTCGATACCAAACGCACTGTTTGGAAACTCTACCGTGTTAAGATATAATTCGACAATTTCTCGCTTCGTGTAATTTTGTTCAATATGAACCGCTGTGATCATCTCCCGGAATTTACGGGTAATGGAAAATTCACGGCCGATTTTTTTATACAAGTTGCGCGCCAATTGTTGGCTAATGGTGGATCCGCCTTGAACCTTCCCCTGGATCAGGTAATAGGGAACAGCCAGGGTGCGAATTAAATCAATGCCCCAATGCCGGTAGAAGCGTTTATCTTCGGTTGCGATAAGAGCATTTACAACATTGGGACTGATTTTTTCCAGCGGGACATGGGCGCGGTTTTCGGTGTAGTATTTATCCAGGATCACACCGTCACGGCTCTTGACTACAGAGGCAATGGCGGTTTTGGGATTTTCAAGTTCTTCAATGGAGGGCAGGCCCTGGAAAAGGTAAAAAATATAGGTGCCGCCGGCGAGTCCCAGGACGATCAAACTTGTAATCACAGCACGTTGAAGTTTGCTGCGATTCATGAAACCCGACTTTTGAAGCAGGTCAAGAGAATATTTCTTAAATCGATTCCACCAATTGTGCAACTTGTCCCATCGATTTTTGGATTTTTTATTCTGTGCTATTCGACGCCGGTATTCCGGATCATTGAAATAGCGGTCATTGTCGAACGGTTCCTTTTCGTTATTTCCCATGCTGAGTGGTAATAAGAATTATTTGCCTAGTTTTGATTAATTACCGTCAACTTCCGATTATCCTGGTTCCACCTCATTAATTTAAAACTATCCTGGAAATACCATCCCAGTGAATTTCTATTCCCAAACGGTCCCGGATTTAAAAATATTCCATTATTAAACGATTCGATCTGGGGATTATGATTATGACCACATACTACCGCATCGAAGAGATCTTCCAGCAATAACGACGAGGCCCAGTTATTGAGATGATTGGTTTGACGTTTT
Organism: uncultured Balneolaceae bacterium; assembly: GCA_913057825.1. Classification (GTDB taxonomy): domain Bacteria; phylum Bacteroidota; class Rhodothermia; order Balneolales; family Balneolaceae; genus CAJXOW01. The sequence continues at coordinate 4,434 of CAJXOW010000096.1, forward strand.
TTTTGTTCAAATTCAAATTTTTTGTTAAATCTTGAAATTTTTTTCATAACAGAAAGCCCCACTTCAGGGGCAAAAATAGTACGAAATAATTTAATAAACCGGGGAGATCGCAGTAGCCGGTTGAACAGGGAACGAGACAATCCCCATTTAGGATCAGCCAATCCGTCACCATGCGTAGCAAACACTCGTTTTTGCCCTATTTTCAGCAATTTGTATTCGTCTTCCAAATGAAAACCAATCTCATCCAGGTAGCCAAGGTGCCAGTGATCATGATTTCCGGTGATATATAGAGTTGAGGGTTGACTTTCATGATAGGTTTTGAATGCCTCCAGCATTTTATCACCCAGTGGAGGATGCCAGCCCGGATACTCCATCCAGTAATCGAATAGATCCCCAAGGATCACAAGCAGGCTCTTATTTGCCTTGCAGTATTGCAGCAGCTGAATGATTTTACTCTGCAATTGTTGATCTGTTTGGTGCTTATGACTTCCCAGGTGGACATCCGACAAGAAAATTAAGGCATGGTCCTCGGGATATTCTGCGATATGGCTCTCGGGGATATTTTCAAGGGTGAGCGTAGTGGATATATCAGGTTGCTGGGGATGCGACATTCAAGATTGGTTTTCAAAAAAACTTATAAGTCAATACAAAGGTGGTTGTGGCATTTCAACACGCTTATTTCTTACGGGTTATAATAAACTCGATCAGATCGGTCAGGTCGCGACGACGTTGTTCGTCGACGACCGGTAAATCGTTTAATTGTTCAATGGCCCGGTTGGCATATTTCATCATCTGTTCCCGTGACGCACGTATTCCATCATGATCACGTACAAATTCAACTATTTGTTGAATTTCTTTGTCGGTTTTGTTACGCTTCCGCATCAGTTTTCGAATAGTATAGCTCTGCTTGATATTTGCATTATCGATTGCTTTGATCAGCGGCAGAGTTATTTTTCGCTCTTTGATGTCATTACGTCGAGGTTTACCGACATCATCGGTACCATAGTCAAACAGGTCATCTCGAATCTGGAATGCGATGCCAAGGTTGGAGCCTATTTCGCTCATGGCTTCGTGTATTGTCTCATCATCCGAGGTTGCAATAGCCCCGCATTCACAGCAAGCAGAAAACAAGCTGGCCGTTTTTCCTTTAATCACTTTAAAGTAGCGCTCCTGGTTCATATTGAACAGCTGGGCCGCTTTCATTTGGCGTAATTCGGCTTCACTCATACTTTTGACCGCTTTGGAAACGACTTTTAACAATCCGAACTCGTCACGGTCAATGGATATAAGTAATCCCCTGGAAAGGAGAAAATCTCCCATCAGGACGCTGGCCTTGTTTTTCCAGAGTTTATTGAAGCTCAAAAATCCACGACGTTTTTCGGCTTCATCGACTACGTCATCATGGATTAACGTGGCGGTATGAAGCAGTTCAATCATGGTGGCAGCCGTGTAGCTGCGTTCGGTCACATTGCCGAAAAGACGAGATGACATGAAGACGATCGTCGGACGTATCTGTTTTCCCTTGAGCTTCAATAAATACCGAACCATCTGGTCAAGCAGGAAAACATCTGTTTTCAATGCACGTTTATAGAAGGATCGGAAAGACTCGAGGTCATCTGAAACAGGTTCAGTGATCTCTTTTAGCGTCTTTTGCTCAGTTGTGTTAAATTTTGCTGCTTTCTTTAATTGAGTATCAATCATCTAAACGAAATTAGATCTGAACTTAAGTCAAAATATAAACATAGACATAGTATAACGACAGTGTTATTGAGTCGTTACCAAGGATGAAATTTAATCTTAGAAATATTTAACAAAACTAATGGAAAGTAACTACAATAACAGCGATAAAAAAATTGGAGTATTTACGAGTGGCGGAGATGCGCCGGGTATGAATGCCGCTGTTCGAGCCGTAGTGCGTTCAGCATTGCATAAAGATTGGAAAATAACCGGGATTAACCGCGGTTACCAGGGATTGATAAAAGGAAACTTTAATGAACTGACCAGTCAGTCGGTATCCAATATCATCCAGCGGGGGGGGACCATTTTGAAATCGGCCCGATCCGAAGAGTTTCGAACCGAGGAAGGGCGTGCAAAGGCTGCAGAAAACCTGAAGGAAGAAGGATTGGATGCTCTGGTGGCTATCGGTGGCGACGGGACCTTTCAGGGCGCTTCAATGTTGAATGAGGAACACGGTATCCATGTTGTGGGTATTCCCGGCACGATCGACAATGACCTGGTCGGATCGGACGAAACGATCGGCTATGACACGGCGCTGAATACGGCCATGGACAATATCGACAAAATTCGGGATACGGCCGATGCGCACGACCGACTTTTCCTGGTCGAAGTGATGGGACGCGATGCCGGATTTATCGCCCTGGAAACGGGTATCGCAAGTGGTGCGGAGCTGATTTTACTGCCTGAATCACTTCAGGAAATACCGGAAATTAAACGATCACTCAACGAAGTGCTGAAAGACCACTTGCGAAGCAGCCTCGTGGTGGTTGCCGAAGGGGATGAGACGGGAGGAGCTATGAAATTAGCAGATAAAATTAAAGATGATTTTGCGGATTACGATATGAGAGTTTGTATATTGGGCCATACGCAACGTGGAGGTCGCCCGACTGCCAGGGACCGCGTGTTGGCCAGCAGGCTGGGATCCGCAGCGGTGAATGCGTTGGAAGACGGACATACAAACGTCATGGTCGGAGTGGTCAATAACAAAATTAAAATCAGTCCGATCAAAATGGCATGGTCGAAGAAAAAACAGATTAACTACGAATTACTTGAACTTTCACAAATATTGAGATAGCCTGATGTTGAATATAGACTTGAGAAAGGCCCGTAGTTTTTTGGATCCCTCAGAGATTGACCGGGCATTAAAAGAAAGCAAGCATGCATTTAATCGTGTCAACAAGGAAGCTCGTGATCAGGATCAGGGGCTCGGCTGGAAGAATATAGCTGGGCGCCCGGATTGGTCACTCATTGACAAAATTGAAAAGACTGCAGAATCGATCCGTTCCAATGCCGATGTATTGGTAGTGTGCGGAATAGGTGGCTCCTATCTCGGGGCTAAAGCTGTTATTGATGCCTTGAGTCCCTATTTTGGACGCGATTCGTTTCCGGAGGTTATTTATGCGGGACATCACCTCAGCGGGAGCTACCTGGAAGAATTAATGGACTACCTGGAAAGAAAGAAGGAGGACGGGTCAGATAAAAGCATTTTCTTAAATGTGATATCCAAATCCGGATCCACATTGGAGACGGCCGTGGCTTTCCGGGTAATAAGAAACTGGATGCATCGGCGGTTTGAGGATGCAACTGAGCGTATTATTTGTACGACCAGTCGGGAAGGGGGTATCCTCAACGAAATAATTGATAAATACGGATATCAGAAATTTGTGATTCCCGGGGATGTTGGAGGTCGATTTTCTGTCCTGACCCCGGTTGGTTTGTTGCCGATTGCAGCAGCAGGGTTCGATATCAAATCTTTGATGGAAGGAGCACAGGAACAGTTTCAGTCGCTCGAGAAAGATCCCGATATAATGCTGGAATATGCAGCGATTCGACGCCTGTTGTATGAAAAAAAGGGGAGAGAATTGGATTTGTTGACCACCTTTGAACCCAAATTGCACTCCCTGGCTCGATGGTTGCAGCAACTTTACGGAGAAAGCGAGGGAAAAGAGGGCAAAGGAGTATTCCCGTCCACGGCGGCATATTCAACCGACCTCCATAGCCTGGGTCAGATTGTACAGGACGGAGTAAGAAACATCATGGAAACTTTTATCACGGTTGAAGAACCTCTATCTGAACTTGAAGTTGCGGAAGATGATGACTCGCCTGATCTCCATTATTTAAATAATAAATCGTTCAGTGAAATTAACCGAAGTGCTCACCAGGGCACACTCCAGGCTCACTTCGACGGGAATGTACCCGTATTTGATATTGCGTTGTCGAAATTGAATGAGAGCGCACTGGGTCACTTTATATATTTCTACGAATTATTGACAGCGGTTTACGTGTATACGCTGGATGTAAATCCATTTAACCAGCCAGGAGTAGAACGTTACAAAAATAATATCTACCAACTGCTCGGAAAAGATCAGCTGGCCGGTAGCAATGCATAATCCACAGGAAAAAGACCGAAAAGACCACCAATATATTGCCGTTGCTGGAAATATTGGGGCCGGTAAATCTTCCCTGACCGATTTGCTCTCCAGGAAGTTGGGATGGGAGGCATTTTATGAATCGGTCGATAACAATCCGTACCTGGAGGATTTCTATAACGATATGCGGCGCTGGAGCTTTAACTTGCAAATTTTCTTTCTATCGAGCCGTTTTCGTAATCACAAGGAAATGCTGGAGAAGGAAAAGCCTTTTGTACAAGATCGGACCATCTTTGAGGATGCCGAGATATTTGCACGCAACCTGTACCAGATGGGATTAATGAGCAAAAGGGATTATCAGAATTACCACCTGCTTTACCAGGAGATGACAGACTATCTGCCCGAACCCGATTTATTGATTTATTTGCGGGCGCAAGTGCCTACTCTGGTTCGACAAATTCAACAACGCGGCAGGGAGTATGAAAATACTATACGAATTGAATATCTTGAACGTTTAAACAGCCTTTATGAAGAATGGATCGCCGATTATTCGCATGAAAAGCTAATAATCGATACGGATGAGATGGATTTTGTGAATAATCAGGAAGACAAAGGCCGTGTCTTTGATCGTATTGAGCAGCGGATTTTCGGCTTTTTCTGATGTAATTGCACGATAGCGTATTAATTTATAACTTTGGCAGCTGTAAATTGTTACTATGCTCGAGTTTAGAATCGTTGAAATACCGGAAGAGCACAGTTCCCGGGTGGAGACACTCGAGGCGGATGCGTTAGACCTGTCTCCCTACGAGTTCCGTGGGGGCGTACTCTCGCTCGAATTTTATCGAACGTTACATTTTATAAAGGTTCAATTTCATATCGAGACCGAGGTACAACTGGTTTGCGACCGCAGCCTGGAAACATATTTACAGCCGGTCGATGCTGAATATGAAGTCGTATTTAAAGTTGATGTGCATGAAGAAACAGAAGATGAAAAAAGTGCAGTTAGACGGTTCGACTTTGACAGCAATACGATCAGTATTCGGGAAGAAGTTCGAGATACCATCTTATTGAGCATCCCGAGGAAGAAGCTTCATCCACGGTTTTTGGATGACGAAGGAAATCCGACTGATTTTGAAACGCGGACATTTGGCCCGGAAAACCCCGAAGAGAAAGGGCAGCAGGAAGACGAGTTGGCTGATCCGCGATGGAAAAAACTGAAACAACTAAAGAATAATCGTAAAGAAAACAATTAAACCGGAGTTATGGCACATCCCAAGCGTAGAGCTTCAAAATCCCGACGAAACAAGCGTCGAACTCATAAGCGAAAACTGGAAGATATTCAGCTGAAAAAATGTACCAATTGTGGTGCACTACACCGTTTTCATCACGTTTGCACCGAGTGTGGTTTTTATCGCGGACGACAAATTATAAACGTTACTTAACTGAATGGTTATAGACAGGGTTACTGGTACTGTGAGTTATCGCATTACCATGGTTTCATTGTTTACTGCACAACAATTAAACGTTCTACAATTTCATGAAAGTAGCTGTTGACGCCGTAGGTGGGGATCACTATCCGTATAATCCGGTAAAAGGGGTTGTGGCCGCCTTGGATCACGATGATGATCTGGAAGTCATTTTATTAGGACCAGAAGATATTGTAAACGAGGAGCTGGAAGACAAAGAATACGATTCCAGTCGAATTCAAGTGGAGCATGCTCCGCAGATCATTGACATGAAGGAGGCACCGTCCCAGGCTGTGAAAAAGAAACGGAACTCTTCTATAGTCAAAGGCCTGTCTCTTCACGCAGAAGGGAAGTGTAATGCTTTTATCAGTACCGGTAATACCGGTGCTTTGCTCGCTGCTTCCACCTTTATTCTCGGTAAACTCGAAGGAGTTATTCGTCCTACCGTTGCGACCTACTTTCCCACTATGAAGGGTTATCGTTTATTGGTAGACGCCGGAGCCAACCTGGAACTAAAGCCCGAAATGTATGTGCAGTTTGCATTGATGAGCAGTATATACTGCCAGGAGATTATGAATATCGATCATCCCGAAATCGCCCTGTTGAATGTTGGAGAAGAAGAGGAAAAGGGAACCGACAATCTTAAAGAAGCCTATAAAGCTTTGGCGGACCTATCCAATTTTATAGGAAACGTCGAGGGACGTGATATCCTTCCGGGCAAAGCAGATGTCGTGGTTTGTGACGGGTTTACCGGAAATGTTTTACTTAAGTTTGGCGAATCGGTTCCGGAAATGCTGGAACTGCTGGTCGGTCAAGCTGTCAAGGAAAGCGGTATGGGTGATGATCTGAAACAGAAGTTCCTCGCGATTCTCCAAGAAGCACTATCTGATTTTGACTATGAAAATGTGGGAGGGTTGCCTTTTCTTGGCGTTGACGGAATTAGTATGGTTGGACATGGAGGAAGCCCGCCCCGAGCCATTAAAAATATGATTTTGAATGCAGCAGAAGCCTCCCGGGCCAACTTGAATGAT